>NZ_JBMPPF010000008.1:0-191412 GCF_049339385.1 Undibacterium sp. SXout7W
AAACGTGCAGTCACTCAGGATGGCCGCGCTCTGCGTCGATATAAGCGTCGCTGGAAAGTCGAACGATTGTTTGCCTGGCTCAACAAATTCAAACGTGTTCTCACTCGTTGGGACCGTTGCGCTGATCGATATACAGGCTTTGTTCATCTGGCTTTCTCTATGATTCTACTTCGAAGATATTTATGAAATGAGTTCTACATACTTGGTATTGGCAAGAAACGGGGCGTTACCAATAATGTGTGCTACGTTTGGCTGTACTTCCTTATTTGCGTCGGTAGCAGCAGTCAACAAGCGAACACTGAGCGGTGTAGTTTGTCCTGCTTGAGTGACCGTGAATGTCGTCACACTCAATGTTGTTCTATTGGCTGAATAAAATGTAATCGGCGAACTCGTCTTTGTAGAATAATCGTTATAGGTTAAATCAGGAAATGGATTCGGAATTTCACCTACCATTGCCAGTGGCAAGTTAGTTTGGCCATCAAACGGATAGTTCGTGGTGAAATTCGACGCATTCACTTGGGATAACGTAGCGCCAAAATCGATGACAACTGGTGTATAAGTGCCACTATTAAAGCTAATACCAACGTCTGTGAACATCTGAAAAGCCAACAGATCGCGATGATAGATGGAATTAATTAGGCCGCGAATACCAAATGGTGCAGCACCAACACCGACCACTTCACCGCCATACGTTCCCAATTTGTAGCCTGCAAAGGCGACACGATCCTGTGGATAAATACCGGTAAAGCCAGGCTTTGCGCCGTCTTCAACGTGACCAAATATTTGATTTGTTGCGATGTAGTTCGCGTGATTTTTAGCGGCGGTATCCAAGGTCAGGCTCTGAGCCAGAAGTCCTAAACCCAATGCTTTGCGAAACCCGTTCAATTCATTGAACGTGATCAGTTCGTCCGACGTGGCAGAGTAGGTTGGCGTAGGAACGCTGGTTTGCAGCGCGACCGCATTGCACGCCGGATAGTTTGTCGCACCATTAAAGCAGGCATTGGCAACTGGTGTAGTTGGGCTGGAAGTCGAGCTACCACCACCGCCGCCACCGCACGCAGCTAACGACGCCGCAATTAACAGCACAGATATTTTTGAGAAGAATTTTGCAAACATGATTTTCCTTTTTTTCGCTTTGATTTTTTGAAAACTTCAAATCCAAAATACAGGAAAAAATGAGCGTGTCAAATTTCAGGTTTTGGTTTGTACCAGTTCAAATTTGAACTGGTACATCGCGTTTGGCGCCTGGTCGCAAATGCTCAAATTATGAGAAACTGCAGCGGGCGTGACGATTCGCTGGCTAGAGACAAACAGACTGCCGTATGGAGAAATATTAGCGTTTTTCTTGCGGCATCGACGGCACTTCACCAAACACACATAACCACGACTGAGCATCATCAACGATAGACCGCGTAATCACAAAACCCCGGCGTCCTTGAAGAGTTCGATCAGGGATGTTGATCGGGTTAGGTAGGACAGCCCTGTGTGTGCAAACATGGCAGGAACCTCTTTGTTTTCGAAGAAATGACCAGACATTACACCAACGAGTCGCGCAGGCCGCCAAGTTGGGTCATTAATGTCTCCTCCGGGACGAATTCCTCTGTTCAAAACAAATACGGGACTTCCGCTCGAACCTGAAAATGAAAGGCCAGATACAAGCATGGCATCAGTCGTTGGGATGTCTTCATGCACGAAAGAGATTCTTGGCCAAGATGCGATAGAACACTGACGGGCTATTGGCAAACCCAAGAAGTTATCTGACCAATACTTACCCTTGGATCCTGGATAACCGATGAAAACCGCTGACTCCATGACTTTGATACTACCCTCTTCGAATTCCTCGATAGTTGCGATATCTTTGAATTTCGTGATATCCGCAATCTGAAATGTTGTTGGGTCGTGGTCGTGCAGATGCGGAGCAAGCAAGACAGCGCAGTCGGCAGTCTTGGAAATGACGAGACTGTCTAAGTTTGAGACTTTAAAAAAAAACGTTTCGGGTAAAGGCACTCCCGACTCGATCCTTCGCAACTCGATTTCCGCAGAATGAAGTTTGAGCTGTGTTTCGGAGCCGAACTTCAGGGTTGGATCAACGTTATGTTTGTTAGTAACGAAATGTCGCCCACCTTTCAGATCGCTAACCCAAAATCCTGTTCCTGTTCGCTGGTTGCCTATTGAGTCGATAAAGGTCGTTTTGAGCCGGTGAACGGTCCAGATCAAGTTTTCATTGGGGGGACTATACATAGTGGTTACCTACCTTGTGGCCTAACGTTAAAATGAGGGGCGGCCGCTTATGGCCTGCCTCTCTCAAATGCAAGGTTAGATTTGAACTTCACCATCTCTATCAATACACAAAATTGCAAGATGCTGGATTATGGGTACAGCTAGGTAGGCAATTTTTTCGTCCTCAGAGTATGGCACCAGCCGAGCTTCTATATTCCCTTTTCTAGTTTTCTTTGAGTGGACTATTGCGCATCTAATTGCGTATAACCAATCAGATATTCTTTGTTCAAGATTCGGTTGCGAAATATTAACCGCATTGATTTTCACTCGAGAAGAGGTGACTAAATCCGCCTCGATATTTTTTTTATAAAAGCCATCCAAAGAGTTAATAAACTTCTTGATATCCCCAGGTGATGCGACCCATCTAACGACACATGAGATTTGCTCACGTTCAGTTTTTGCCACCTCTCCAAGTTCTTTGAAAGCCTCATCAAAAAAGTACTCTAGCACGTTGTAGAAGCATCTGAACTTAGATATCGGAAGGTGTTCTCGAACGGCGGCAAAGTAATATGACAATAAATCGGCATCAAAGTATTTGCTCGCTCGGATTTCCTCTAGAGGGAGTGTGAAGTTGCTATCGGATTTAAAACCTCTAGATATCAAAACCTGCCCATTTTTGACGTCAAGGCGGTGGGGTTGCAGGACTTCAAGCATGCGGGCTTGGTAATAAGTTAAAATTCCATCATCAACACGCACCAAAGGAAGCTCGAACTTACCTGTACCAAGTTCTTCATGATCTTTAATCTCAACTTTAACGGTTTTTTTGAGAAGAGATTGCATTGAATTGACGTAAGTCTCGATATATTCGTTGGTGTAATTGGAAACAAGGCACCAATCATTCCAAGCATCTTTAGTTGGCAAATCGTCGTTACTTACTTCAATTATTGAATCGTCATTCAATGTGTCGAGCGCCAAAGCAAGTGTATTGTTTTCATCGTAACCTAAATACGTGTACCCATCATTTCGCCAGTATTTAAAATCAGTAATCTTGCTTGTTACTTGTTCTTGAGGGTGCTTCTTGCTGTATTCAAATAGATAGTTATCGATTATGTATTCAAATCGACGCTCAAGTTCTCTATCTGATTTGTGTTGAGGAATCAATTCACTCTTCTCAAATCGAATTCGCACTGCTGACTCCATGCGACTCAAATAGTAGAGTGCTTGGGATGTAAGTAGAGGCTCTCCGTGTAACGTAGGCGCGATGATAATTGGAAATTCCAGTCCATCAAAAGACACAACTTTTTTCATGCCACTGGAGTTGGTTAGAGCATATTCGAAATTCTGTGCCATATTGAAATCTAACTTTAATTAGGCGGACAGATGCCGCCCACCTAATTCAACCAATCAAATCCATAGAGAGGCTTGTCACACGGTCATTTGACAATATACTGCATAAAAAATCAGTGCTAAATAACCAAGAAAAACGTCACTCCCAATGCACTGGCTTCAGACGCGGTTTTAAATTCAAAATTGCTCGATCAACTTAAACGTTGTATTCGAGATAAATATTATAGCTTACGCACCGAAGAGGCCTATGTCTATGTCTACTGGCCGCGCTGGTTTATTCGTTTTCATAGCTTGTGTCACCCGGCAGAAATGGGTCTTCCCGAAGTGAACGCATTTGGTGGCTTGTGTCAGGGCAAATCCGAGATTTCAAAAACTTGGGCGCAGCCCAAACCCGCTCTCGCTTGCGAGGCGGCGAGCGCAGGCGTGAAAAGCACACACCTGCCTCTTGCCTGAGCGTTTTTTCGCTGCGATGTTTGTCAAGTGACTTTCGCGGCATAAACGTGGCGGTCAAACTGCCACATTTATTTCACGTTCACTTGACAAAATCTTCGCTCCAGCAAGTTGGGAAAACCAACTCTATTAAAATCAATGACTTAGAAAAATTGATCTGGAAGTGAAAATGTTCGACTAAGCACTCGCGATCCCATTTCCTCCTTCATTTTTTTGATTTCCATTTTTCTCTTTTGGATCAGCGCTGGCAGGTCGCATGTTCGTTTTAATCTGTGCAACGCCAGCCAGAAAATGACTTTTTGCGCGATCATCGGTATCTTTGCCGATCGTGCCAACCACTTGACCACCGACCCAGGAAATGACCTGATCTGGAATAATGTGAATTAAATTAAAGCAGCCATGAATTAGCGTTAGCACAAGGGATACAAACACAAATACAAAACCTACAAACATTACAAAGCCAGTCATGCTATTGAACTGTGCATTCGCCATAGCTGGTGCAAAAAGAACGAGCAAAATTGCTCCCAATACTTTGACCGCGTATGAGCCTCCAAAAAAACCAAACACCATGAGTGTCGGCCTCAGCAGCACGCCGAACAAAAATAAATAGGTGTGCTGTGTTCGCTGTCCCATACCTTCGCCCTCGGCTTCCAAGTGCGCGAACGCGCCGACTGGCGACGCGATCAGTCCCTCCAGAACATTGGCGAACCATGCCATGATTCCGCCGTACCAGATCACAAATGGAAGCATTGGAATATAGACGGAGAGAGTAATACCGAACGCAAACAGGCCAACGATAGCCATGACGGCAAATGGCGAGAATGCGTCAAGCGCCCCTTTTGCTATGCCGCGCAGTGTTCCAACTCCAACGAAGTCAGCGGCCATTCCAACGGCTGAACTTTTGGCTCCTTCCGCAGCACCAGACGCCATATGCGCGATTGCATAACCACTCACTGCAAAACTGCCCATCCAAACCAATCCGTCGCCAAGATTTTTAAATTCAATAATGGGATTGACTACCCCGCCATTACCGGTAATGGTCCAACGCGTGACCATGTTTGTGATAGCTTGCCCGTTGAATAATTTGGAAATAATACCGTCTTCACCCGCAACTGCAGCATCTTTATTAAAGTGCTGTACGTTTGCCAGATTTTTGAGGGCGGCCTTATAGGTATCGTTAAAAGCAAATTTGTCGGGATCTTGCGGTGCCGTGATGGCAGTTTTTCCGCCGGCCACGGCCGTGATGGTGTCACCTATAACCGCTAAGGATTGATAGAAAGACCCAAGTGCCATCCAACCTTTGTTTGTGATTTCGCTCGTAATTTTGCTCATGGCCGCATTTGAAAGCGAACTCGCTTTCGGCGACAGAGCATCCGTAATTGTTTTTTCGTACGCCGCTGCAGCCGCATCAAACTTGGCTGGAAAATCAATCGATCCACCACCACCGTTTGTCGAGTTGAGATAGTCTTGCGCTAATTGCTGCATTGATGCGTTCATTGTGGCCAATGCAGATTGATGCGCAGCCTTTGCGTCGTCTACGATCGACGAAACGTCAATGACATTCGAGTTGGATGCCATTTTTGTGAGCACAATTTTGACATCGCCACAGGCTCCATCGCCGCCCGATGTGATGGGAGCCTGGCGTGAGTAGCTGTATTCAAGCCCATCTGCAGCCATGAATAAAGACACGTTGGTTTCAGGTCCACTGATATTGCCATTGATGTCAATCGCATTCGCACTGGCCATCGAATTATCGTTTGCGACAGACAGCATGCAAAGATTCGAGTTGAACATTGCTTTTGCCGTCTCTTGCGCATTCTGATGAATGACAGCGGATGCGGTATTGAAGCCGCCGAGCGAAGACAAAGCAGCAGCCACCACCAAATTCGCCATGCCGATGCCCATCTTGGCAAAGTACATCATGATGACTTGCGCTCCGCAATAACCGCCAAACATCGGCACGAGCGTCGAGATGCCCACGATGAAACGAATTGGAAACCAAATAGTAGAGAAACGCTGCCCCATGAATTCGCCACCCTCAGCCGTTTGGACTGTTGCAGCGGTAATGTTATAAGAGAACCAGAACACGCCAACCGCTAATAATGCCGCATTGAACGTGCCAAACATCGCCCCAAGCGTTGACCCGGAACCAGATCCGGGCACGCCTGGGGTTTGATAGAACGCTTGCCCAAATGCCTCTGACAAAACTTTACCTGCTAAATCTGTTCCATTGTTGGCCGCGTTGAGCATGCCGTTGGCAGTAATTGTTTGAGAAAAAGACAAGCTGCAACTTAATAGTAATAACAAAAATGGGCCGATGTTTCGGCGGTTGAAGAAGTTGAAGATTGAATTCATACAATCCTTTAAATTTTTAAATTCGAAGCCATTGAGCTAAAAAAATTGAAAGCAGATTTCAGAGAGGAATTTTTAAAATACTTGTGCCTGCTAGCCAAATGGACGGGGTGAAAGAAGCGAGCAAGGCGATTGGAGTCTGATCGGCGCGTAGCGCCGACTGCGCCTGGGCGAAGCCCAGGACACAGCCGAATGGTCAGATGCCGCCGGAGGACGGCACCTTGCCGTATCACGATGCGCCTCAAGCGCATCGCGGGTTAGAGGGCATTTGACATGATGTGAGATCATGATTTCCCTTTTTTCAGCAAAGACCTAACAATTTTCAAATTCTCAACTCCACCTTTTGGAAGACCTTTAATTTTTTCCCGTATTTGAGAGTCATGAAATTGGTAAGATTCGCTAACCCTTTTTTTATTTTTTGTTTCCGCCTCATTATCATTAGGTACAACTACAGGCAAAGAAGAGGTAAAAGTTCCGTTTTTTTGGTTTTCAACAATTTTTGAAAACCAACCAACCAAATTCCTTTTAATTTTTTTTTGCTGAATTGCTAATTGAAGCTCCAAAATCAAGAGATTTGCAATATCTGACTCGAATGGTTGCAACATTTTTAAGATTGCCATTCTTTCGAAATTCGACAATTCTGAAATCTGACCAAGTGGTGAAAATGGTGGTGGTTTTTTTGTAGAATTGTTTGGTGATTCTGGGGGTGACATCTGAAGTCACCCCCGTGGGTGACAATCTGTCGCCCTTGTTTTTAACTTCTATTTTTTTAAGGTTTAGATTCTCGATATTTAATTTATAGCGAGATGAAGTCTGTCGGCCAGCCAGAGTGAATTGCTCTTTTGTTAAAATCCATCCACCATCCTCTAATTTTTTTAACGTCCTTTGAACTGTCCTTTCCGAAACACAACAACGACGTGCAATTGTTGCAACACTAGGAAACGACTCATTTAGCTCATCAGCGTGATCAGCGAGGGCAAGCAAAATCATCTTGTCGGCCGGCGGGGCATATAGGGTCCAAACCCAATTAGACGATAAGACGCTCATAGCCCACTCCTGCTATTCACAAGCTCCCCTTTTTTTGGCCGTCCACGACCTCTTTTTTGCGCCTGCGATTGAGTAAGTTCAGTTAAGACATTTTGACTATGAGTAGTTGAAAAATTTACGACCCGGCCAAAAGTTAAAAACTCTGCCAAATCGCGCGATCTAACATATCCGCGTGAGCCATCTTTGATGATTTCAAATTGAAATGCTCCACGAACAATTTTGTTGTAAATACTTTGTGTTTTGATATTAAAAATTTTTGCGACAACTTTCAGCGGCACAAGAAGGCCGCCGTTGTTGACGCTTAAAATTTGTGCATGATGAAGTTCTAGTTGAGCGTTTTTTTGCAGCTTAACTTTAACTAGGTCGAGTTCGAATGACATTGCATTTCCTTTTCCACTCGCGATCATGAGACGAGCGCGAGCGCCTGATTATTTTTATGCACTGGTGACAGAAGCACAGCGCAGCCAAGAAAATCAGGAAAGGAAGCGTGGGGGTTGGAGAAGTGGTGAGAAGTGAAAGCCGAGGTTGAAGATAGCTGCGACTACTAGAAGCAAAAGAACGCCAAGAAAGCGAAGTTGTATACCTTTAAAAATCAAGCTCAACGCCCAGCAAACAATAATTTGAACTGATAACAGCGCGATCGCGATGGAAATAAAAAAAGAAAAATCAATCACGCCTGCAAAGGCAAGAGCAACAGCGACAAAAATCGACCCGCCAAAAATGGCAGCCACTACCACATGCCTGACAGCTAGATCCTGCGCGGGAAGCACAGTCGATTTTTTGAGTAGCGATGAGTTGAAATTTGCAAACATGAGTTAAGCATAATTAACTCAATTCTAAAATGCAACACATTTTATTTTTTAAACGTATTATGAAACGATCAAGGATTTATGAAACGATTCGAGCACAAATGTGCAGCACAAAATAGAACAAAACGATGAGTATAAACGAGTATTTTTGAGTAGTTCTGAGTAGATTTTAAATCAACATAGACAAAACAACACATACTACCAATACAATTTAAATTGCCTCTCGAAAAAACAAAAAACCCTGTAAAGCCTTGATTTCATTAGCTTTGCAGGGTTTTTGATATTCTAAAGTAGTGCTTGGTGCCCGAGGCCGGAATCGAACCGGCACGCCCGCTATTAACGAAGCGGCGGATTTTAAGTCCGATGTGTCTACCTATTTCACCACTCGGGCCCATCACTACACATGCAGCAAAGCTGCGTGTTTTGGAAAAAAAGCGCTCGAAAGCGCTTTCTGAAACTGGAGGCGGGGGTCGGGATCGAACCGGCGTCTACGGCTTTGCAGGCCGCTGCATAACCACTTTGCTACCCCGCCAAGGGTGCTTATTTATCTCAGATACTAACTCAAGATAAATGTTGATGCACGATACTACTTTTAATAAAAAAGGGAAGCTGTGCTTCCCTTCAGAATCTGGAGCGGGAGAAGAGTCTCGAACTCTCGACCTCAACCTTGGCAAGGTTGCGCTCTACCAACTGAGCTACTCCCGCATTTATACTGCGATACTTCAGGTACTACGCCATTTTGGAGCGGGAGAAGAGTCTCGAACTCTCGACCTCAACCTTGGCAAGGTTGCGCTCTACCAACTGAGCTACTCCCGCATTTACATATTACTTTTCGAAAAAACTTGGAGCGGGAAAAGAGTCTCGAACTCTCGACCTCAACCTTGGCAAGGTTGCGCTCTACCAACTGAGCTATTCCCGCATCAACGAAAGACCAGAATTATATAGTATTAACGCATTCTGTCAAGTCGACTACTCCATCTTTTCCGTCGTTTCCTTGATCAATGGCCACGCGCGACGCAGGTAATAGAACATAGACCAAACTGTTAATACCGCCGCGATCAATAACAGCCAGGCACCGAACAATCGAGTATCAAGTACATCAAACAGAACATCGTAATAAAGCAACATAGGGATGGCGACCATTTGCGCGGTCGTTTTAATTTTCCCCAGTGAGCTCACAGCAACTGATTTGGAGGCGCCTATCAGTGCCATCCATTCACGCAAAGCAGAAATGGTGATTTCTCGACCAATGATGACAAATGCAATCACTGCGCTGACGCGCTGTAAATGAACCAACTCCAATAAAGCACCAGCAACCATTAATTTATCTGCTACCGGATCAAGAAAAGCACCAAAAGACGAAGTCTGTTCCCAACGCCGCGCAAGAAATCCATCAAACCAGTCGGTGACTGCAGCAACAATGAAAATAGTTGTTGATGCAACGCCTTTTTCAAATGGAGACAACCATGTATCTGGAAGATAAAACACACCAACAACCAGTGGAATCAGAGCGACGCGCAACCAGGTCAGCAGAATGGGGAAATTAAAAGGCATATTTTTTTGGTCAACAATCGTGAGCGTAATTATATTTGGCTAACGCAGCCGCTTGTAAATTTCTTCAGCCAATTGCCGTGAAATTCCCTCGACACTCGCAAGATCCTCAACACTCGCGTCAGATACGCCCTTCAAGCCGCCAAATCGAGACAAGAGCCGCTGGCGACGTTTGGGGCCTATGCCCTCTATATCTTCAAGCTGCGATGCCTGTCTTGCCTTATCTCGCTTGGCGCGCATTCCCGTGATGGCAAACCGGTGAGCCTCGTCACGAATTTGCGCAATCAGCATTAGCGCAGCAGACTCTTTTCCCAATTCTTTTTCTGCACGACCATCAACGAATACCAAGGTTTCCAGACCCACTTTACGCCCCTCCCCTTTTGCAACACCAACAATCAGGCTGGTATCCAAGCCCAACTCAACAAATATCTGGCGAGCGACCTCTACCTGCCCTTTTCCACCATCAATCAGGACAATATCAGGCATTACCTGCTCATTCGACAAACCGGGGTCAGCGAATTTTTCATATCGGCGAAACAAGACCTGGCGCATCGCTGCATAATCATCGCCCGGCGTAATATCTTTGATATTGAAGCGGCGGTATTCGCTGCTTTGCATGGCATGATGATGAAACACAACACAGGATGCCTGCGTAGCTTCGCCTTGCGTATGGCTGATATCAAAACACTCAACTCGTAGCTGTTCAATATCAGGAACATCAAGTTCAAGTGCGGTTACAAGTGCGCGAGTTCTTGCTTGCTGAGAGCCCTGCTCTGACAACATCCGCGCCAGAGCAAGCCTGCAACCCTTGATTGCCATCTCTAACCAGATACGACGCTGTTCTTGCGGCTGAAATGACAGATGTATTCGGTGCCCGCATTGTTCAGCAAGCGCCAGCATTAAATCAGGTGCATCAAGTTCTACGTTGATCACCAGAGTAGATGGAATAAACTGATCGACATAATGTTGAGCCAGAAATGCAGACAGTACTTCAACCTCGATTGAATCTTCTGCCGTCAACTGTACATGATCAACGTGAGTCGGAAAGTACGCCCTATCGCCAAGATGGCGCCCACCTCTTATCATTGCAAGATTGACGCAAGCACGACCACCCTCGACGATCACGGCAATGATATCAATATCAATATCACCAGCCGTTTCCATACTCTGTTGATGTAATACCTTGGACAAAGCAGACATCTGGTTACGCACCGCGGCAGCCTGCTCAAACTTTAAATCAGTCGCCAAGGCTGTCATCTTTTTTTCCAGCGCTTGTATCACATCTAACTGGCGTCCTCGTAAGAAGTCTGCCGCATTCGTGACATCATTTTGATAGTCATCTGATGCAATCAGATTCACGCAAGGTGCACTACAGCGGTTGATCTGATACAGAAGGCACGGCCTGGTCCGGTTAGCGAATACGCTATCTTCACAGCTACGCAATAAAAATACTTTTTGCAGTATCTGCATCGACTCTTTGACTGCCCAACCGGAGGGAAAAGGGCCAAAGTACTGATGTTTTTTATCAATCGCACCACGGTAATACATCATTCGAGGTGTTTTTTCAGAAGTGATTTTCAGATAGGGATAAGATTTATCATCGCGAAACAAAATGTTGTAACGCGGCTTTAATGCCTTGATTAAATTATTTTCCAGTATCAGCGCTTCTGCTTCGCTGCGGGTAATCGTTGTTTCAAGACGAACGATTTTCTCCACCATCATCGCAATCCGTGGACTGGAAACGGTTTTCAGAAAATAGCTGGAGACACGTTTTTTCAGATCACGTGCTTTGCCAACGTACAAGACCTGATCCTGCGCATCAAAGTAGCGATATACGCCCGGCAAATGGGGTAATTTCGCAACGGTTTCAATGACCAGCTGCCGCGGATCCTCAGAGGAAGAATCTGAAATATTCATCATGCAGAAAATTTATTCGGAAGTTTTCTCGACAACGACAAACGCCACTGCATAATCACGCTCATCACTGATCGTAACATGCGATGTCAGACCCGAATACTGCATCCATTCAAGCAACTCTCCATTGGCGATGACATGTGGCTGACCCGAATCGGCATTCAACACCTGAACTGACTTCCATTCCATAGGGGCACGCATTCCTAAGCGAATCGCTTTAGAGAATGCCTCTTTTGCCGCAAATCTACTGGCAAGAAAACACCATCCTCTTCGCTCACTCAATGCCAGACGCTGCTGAAAGGCCAACAATTCATCTGGGCCTAGAATTTTTTCAGCGAATCGACCACGAGTAGATATAAGGGCGCGCTCAATACGGGAGATCTGAACAATATCGGTGCCGATGCCGTAAATCATATCAAGAACGGCTTTGCAGTCTTGCCTGAATCATTAAGACCTTCATATCAGCAACAGCCTTTTTCCAACCAACAAATACCGCTTGAGCAACAATCGCATGACCGATATTGAGTTCAGAAATTTCCTGAATGGCCGCAATCGCCTGAACATTCGTGTAATGTAATCCATGACCGGCATTAACTTTCAGGCCGCGCCGTATGCCTTCGATAGCACCAGCACGGACACGCTCCAGCTCAAACATCTGCTGAGCTACATCTTCTGTATCAGCATAGCGCCCAGTATGTATTTCAATCAGTTCTGCACCAGTGTCTGCAGCAGCCTGAATTTGCTCTTGGTTCGCATCAATAAACAGTGAAACCCTGATTCCCTCAGCATGCAATTGTCGTACCGCCGCTTGCACCTGCGAGAAGTAGCGCACCACGTCCAGTCCACCTTCCGTTGTCACTTCTTCCCTGCGTTCTGGTACCAGACAAACATCTTGAGGTTTGATTTTGCAGGCAAAATCCAGCATTTCTGTTGTTACCGCGGCTTCCAGATTCATTCTGGTCAATAGCTGTGGACGTATTCTCTCAACATCAGCGTCTTTGATATGTCGCCGGTCTTCACGCATATGCAATGTAATGCAATCGGCACCCGCCTCTTCGGCCATGAGCGCCGCCTGCAAAGGATCGGGATAAGATGTTCCTCGCGCATTGCGTAGCGTTGCAACGTGATCGATATTGACACCCAGATCGATTAACTGAGACTGCTCGTGAATATTCATAGGTTTTGTAAATCTATTAAAATTTGTCTGGTATTCAGAGGTATTCCATGCAAGTGATGAGACAACAAAAACCGCATCAGAACTTTGCTTTGGAACTGCGTTAAGGGGTTTGTGTAGTCACCATGCTGCATATCAATCAGGGTTTGCCCCATGATTTTAGGTACAGTGTCGCAGGTCAGAGCAGGTCTTGCCCCTAGCTCTGGATCAACGATGTAGTCCAACGATGGCTGCACTGATGTACGTGTTTTTGTACAGAAAGCAAGGTCGCCTATGAGCCCTGATTCCCGCAACAGGGACAATTCAAATTCACGTAAAACAATTGCTGCAGGCTCATTGTGAGCCAATTGGTTGAGCGTGGAAACATAATGATCAAACAGTGCGACATGTGGTTCATCCCGCATCAAAAATTTGATCAATAATTCATTCAGATAAAAGCCACATAACAACGCAGCTTTTTCGAGAGGCAACATCCCTCCGACCCAATCCGCCGCCACGAGTGTACGCAATTCAGAACGACCACTCCAGCCAATCTGTAAGGGCTGAAACGTCTGCAACACGCTGCGTAATTGAGAGTGTGGCCGCTTTGCACCTTTTGCGACAACAGCGATGCGGCCATGATCCCTGGTGAAAAGATCGACAACGAGACTGGTTTCTTTGTAGGGTCGCGAATGCAATACAAAACCCGGCTGATCAAGGATACGAATTTCTTTGATTGCAGATTTAACAGCTCTCACCCGCCCTGACTTCGCCACACCCCGATTTTGGGGTAATACTGCAAGACCATCCAGATGCCTGACGGGAATCATTACATCGCCAGCAGTGACAGTCAGTTCATCCATGCAAGGATTATTCGTAACCGTACGCGCGCAATCCAGCTTCGTTATCTGCCCAACCAGATTTTACTTTCACCCAAATTTCCAGATAAACCGGTCCGCCAAACAATTTTTCCATGTCTTGGCGTGATTGCGTAGAAATATCCTTCAGACGCGCACCTTTATTACCAATCACCATCGACTTATGTCCATCACGATCAACTAAAATTGCTACAAAAACACGCCGCAAATTACCTTCTTGCTCAAATTTCTCAATCAACACAGTACTCGTATAAGGCAACTCATCCCCAACGAAGCGGAATAATTTTTCACGAACGATTTCCGTCGCCAGAAATTTCTCACTTCTGTCAGTAATATCATCCTCACCAAACATAGGTGGATTACATGGCAAATATTGCCTTACTTCACTTTCCAGATTATCCAACTGAAAACGCAGAGTGGCAGACACAGGCACAATTGCTGCAAACGAATACAGCGCTGCTATTTTCTGAGCAAACGGCATCATGATCGCCTTGTCCTTCACGCGATCAGATTTGTTAATAATCAAGATGACCGGTACTTTTTTAGGTAACAAATCCAATACCTGTTGATCTGCGGGACCAAATGTTCCGGCCTCGATGACAAACAAAATCACATCTGCAGCAGTCAGCGTTGTCGTCACCGTACGGTTCAAGGTGCGATTCAATGCATTCGAGTGACGAGTCTGAAAACCCGGCGTATCAACATAAACAAACTGGGTGTTATCTTTGGTCTGAATGCCTGTAATGCGGTGGCGGGTTGTCTGCGCCTTACGAGAAGTGATACTAACTTTGGCGCCAATCAACGCATTCATCAATGTCGATTTACCTACATTAGGACGACCAACAATGGCGATATAGCCACAACGGAATTCTGGATTTTCTATAAGTTCGCTCATGCGGGCTCAGGCTGTTTTAGGATGTGAATGGTGGGGAGTGAGGTTATCACCCGGTAACAAAGTCGCTGAATGAACCTCAGGTTCAGTCAGACTCTTTTGTTTGCCTGCGTGAGACTTAGATTCTGTCGTACTTTCTTTTTGAGGCGTAGCAATTCCCGCCAATTTTAATTGAGCCGCTCTCGGCTTAGGCTTACGTGCAGCGGGCGTTCTGGATAAGATCGTGAGTGCCGTATCCAACGCTAATTTAGCCGCGGCCTGTTCGCCTGCCCTACGACTGCCACCTGTACCAAATACTTGTATATCCAGCTTAGGAACCAGGCACTCAATTTCAAATTCCTGGTTGTGTGCTGCACCATGAGTAGCAACCACATTGTATTGAGGCAAGGCGATTTTTTTACTTTGCAAAAATTCTTGCAAGAGCGTCTTAGCATCTTTTCCTAATGTAGTAGGATCGACAGCCATCAATACGGGCTCATACAACGATTGAATAGCGAGACGCGCTGCATCAAACCCGCCATCCAAGAAAATTGCCCCAAACAGCGCCTCTAATGTATCAGCGAGAATGGAAGGGCGACGAAAGCCACCGGACTTCAATTCACCCTCACCAAGTCGTAAAAACTGTGACAACTCAATTCTCTGAGCAATTTCGTACAAAGACTGCTGCTTCACCAAATTAGCTCTGACACGAGATAAATCGCCTTCATCGATATCAGCAAAGCTATCAAACAACAAAGCTGCGACAACGCAATTTAAAATCGAATCACCCAAAAACTCTAAGCGCTCATTATGCAAAACACTATGACTTCTATGCGTCAAAGCTTGCTGCAACAAAGCAGGATCATTGAACTGGTATCCCAGTCTTTTTTGCAATAATTGTTGATTCATACCCACACTTTTATTCTACTTTTTTAGCAGCGATACCATTTTTCGCTGTAGTACCGGTGTAATCCAATACAAGACTGGCCGGACCAAATAATGGAATTTTCTTCTGATACGCAAAGCTAACTTCGACCTCATCACCGTTTTTAACGATAGACAAATCTTTACCAGAAATAGCATCGAAATAACCTGCAGCAGCCTGTTTATCAAATGACCCCTGAATTTCGCGTACGGTAGAACCTGACACCTTTGCGATATCAATTGCCTTCTTGATAGACATGAACTCAATCACAGTCGGAACAACTTTCATCGCCAGCATTGCCACAAGAACAATCACGCCCAAGGATAAAATCAATCCGATCAAAGATATACCGCGCTGATACTCTTTGGAAATTTGTGCATTGCTCATTGTTTTATTACCTTTCATGTGGCCCAAGGTCATTGAAAACTACCAATTCTTTTAACGTTGCCTAAATTCATCCAGATAAAAAATGCCTTACCAACAATATTTTTATCCGGGACAAAGCCCCAATAGCGACTATCAAGACTATTATCCCGATTATCACCCATCATGAAGTACTGTCCGTCCGGAACGGTGCACGCAAACCCGTCTACATTATAGGTACACATTTCCCTTGAAGGGAAATTATGCGGTTCCCTGACAAATGCTGGCGCCTGCTCATCATTCAAGATGTGATGCGAAACTCCAGTCAGATTTTCTTTTAACTGTTTTGAATAAGTTAAACGCTCTTCATCAAGAAAATCTGGCAATGCTTGATAGTTAAGCTGATTTCCATTGATTGATAAACGTTTGTTTTTATAGACGATTTTATCGCCAGGGACTCCGACAACACGTTTGATATAGTCCACAGCAGTATCTTCAGGATACTTAAAGACCATCACATCACCACGTTGTGGCTGATTAATTTCAATCACTTTTTTATTGATGACAGGCAAACGAATGCCATAAGTGAACTTATTCACCAATATCAAATCACCAACAAATAAAGTTGGCAACATGGAACTGGAAGGAATTTTAAAGGGTTCATATAAAAATGACCGCAAACAAAATACCAACGCAATGACAGGGAAAAAACTACCTGAGTACTCTATCCACAAAGGCTGCTTCAGCATTTTGGCTTCCAACTCAATACGCCCACCATTCTGAAGACGGATGCCTTCTTGCGTTAACTTTGCATTTCGTGCATCAAAGTCTGCTAATGCTTTATCCGCATCCCGCCTTCGCTTCTTTGCAAAAACGAAGATATCAAGAAACCAGATTACACCGGTAACAATCGTCAACACAAATAAAATCAAGGCGAAATTGCCTAACACAGTCTGAAAGTTCATTTATCTTCCACCTGCAAAATAGCCAGAAATGCTTCTTGTGGAATCTCCACAGACCCTACCTGTTTCATGCGTTTCTTACCTGCTTTTTGCTTCTCTAACAATTTACGCTTTCGACTGATATCGCCACCATAACATTTGGCCAAGACGTTTTTACGCAAAGCTTTTACGTTTTCACGGGAAATAATATTGGCTCCAATAGCAGCCTGAATAGCAACATCAAACATCTGTCGGGGAATCAATTCACGCATCTTGGCTGCAACTGCACGACCGCGGTACTGACTATTGCTACGATGAACAATGATCGCCAATGCATCTACTTTTTCACTGTTAATCAGCATATCGACTTTGACCACATCCGCCGCACGATATTCTTTAAACTCATAATCCATCGATGCATAACCGCGCGAAGTCGATTTCAAACGGTCAAAGAAATCCAGAACAATTTCTGCCATCGGCATTTCATAAGTAAGCTTTACCTGACGCCCATGGTAGCTCATGTCCAATTGTACGCCGCGCTTTTGGGTGCAAAGGGTAATAACCGAACCGACATATTCTTGTGGCATGTATAAATTAACAGTCACAATCGGTTCGCGAATTTCTTCGATTTTTGAGGGTTCTGGCATCTTAGATGGATTATCTACCATCAAGATACTGCCATCTGCCATGACAACCTCATACACCACTGTTGGCGCAGTGGTAATCAAATCCATATCGAATTCACGTTCAAGTCGCTCCTGAACGATTTCCATATGAAGCAATCCCAGGAAGCCACACCGGAATCCGAAGCCCAAAGCCTGCGACACCTCAGGCTCATACATCAGCGCTGCATCGTTCAGCTTCAATTTTTCAAGAGAATCACGCAGAGCATCGTACTGATTTGCCTCTACAGGAAACAACCCTGCAAACACTTGTGGCTGAACCTCTTTAAATCCCGGCAAAGGCGATGGTGCTTGCTTACTTGCCAAAGTAATCGTATCACCCACTTTAGCGGACTTAAGTTCTTTAATTCCCGCGATAATAAAGCCTACCTGCCCAGCAGATAGTTGTTCACGACTCAATGATTTAGGCGTGAACACCCCCACACTTTCAACCAAATGCTGAGCTCCCGTCGCCATGAACAGAATTTTTTCCTTCGGACGCAAAGTGCCATTGACGATACGCACCAACATGACAACACCGACGTAATTATCGAACCAGGAATCGATAATCAACGCTTGCAAAGGTGCATCAGCATCACCTTTGGGGGCGGGTACCTTGACAATCAGCGACTCAAGTACATCCTCTACCCCCAAACCAGTTTTCGCGGAACAATGTACTGCATCAGTCGCATCAATACCGATCACTTCTTCAATTTCTTTACAAGCATTATCCGGATCGGCAGACGGCAAATCGATCTTATTTAACACTGGAACAACTTCCACACCAAGCTCAATCGCCGTGTAGCAATTAGCTACAGTTTGCGCCTCAACGCCCTGAGATGCATCCACTACGAGCAAAGCACCTTCACATGCGGAGAGTGAACGACTTACTTCATAACTGAAATCGACGTGCCCGGGCGTATCAATCAAATTCAAATTATAAATTTGACCATCCCTGGCTTTGTAACTCAAGGCGGCAGTCTGCGCTTTAATTGTAATACCGCGCTCACGCTCGATATCCATGGAATCCAGAACTTGAGCTTCCATCTCACGCTCTGACAAGCCACCACATAACTGGATAATACGGTCAGCCAAGGTTGATTTACCGTGGTCGATATGGGCAATAATCGAAAAATTGCGGATGTTATTCATTGAAAAGCCAAAAAAATACAAAAAGGGGCAGATAACAATTAAAAAAAAACGCTCTGATCTGGGCTTTAGTCCCCAGGCGAGCGCCTTCAGTTCGGGTTCTGCAAAGTGCCATTTTACCGGATTTAACAACGGCAAACTAACATTCGGGGATCAAAAGACTTTGAATGGCTAAGTGAAAGATAAAAAATGCATCGTTTCGTCCGCATTTTTCTGCGGCAAGCCCCACTTTTCATCATAATCAATTTTAGCCAAATACAATCCATCAGGCATAAAAGTTGGTGCCGCCAGGCTACGATTACGGCTAAGCAACAGCTCTCGCATCCACTCTGGCTCTCGCCTGCCACCACCAACAAATATCAAAGAGCCAACAATATTACGCACCATATGATGCAAAAAAGCGCTCGCGCATAAGGTGAATACAATCAACTCGCCCTGCTTGCGGATATTAATACTATACATATGCTTCACAGGCGATTTTGCCTGACAACCGGAAGCGCGAAAAGATGAAAAGTCATTTTCACCTAGCAGATAGGTTGCAGCCTCACTCATACGCTCAACGTCTAGCGGAGTAAACGTCCACCCAGCTCGGTTATTCCACATAGGGGAGCGAATTTTACTATTAAACAATACGTAGTGATAAGTTCTCGCTCTCGCACTAAATCTTGCATGAAAATTATCATCAGAATCAGGGACGAAAGTGACCTCTTTTGACCACTGTACAGCAACTGAAGGCGGCAAAAACGCATTTACTCCGTTAACCCAAGAATATGCATTACGCTCGAGTTCCGTATCGAAATGCACGACCTGCTCAATCCCATGCACGCCAGCATCCGTCCGCCCAGCACACGTTGTCTTCACAACAGTACCAGTAAAACGCAAAATGGCCTTTTCCAGAGTGTCCTGTACCGTATGACCATTGGGTTGAGTTTGCCACCCACTCCAACAACTCCCATCATATTGCACACCAAGTACTATACGTTTCACCAATATTCCACCAAAAACAAAAAAAGGGCGCCAGCGAAAGCCGCGCCCACATAACAGTAACGGAAAATTAAGCTAATTGCGGCAGCATCGCTTTTGCCTTTTCTACTTGCTCAGCGGTACCACCTTTAATCACCTCATCCAGCAATTCACGCGCGCCCTCTTTGTCACCAATTTCATGATAGGCAATAGCAAGATCAAGTTTGGTAGACATTTCTGCATTAGATTCTTGCTCTTTGACTGGCTCAGAATGGAGGCTTTCAGCACCCAAGGTAGCAGCATCCAAATCAAGATCGATTCCAGACAAGTCAAATTCGAATGCAGAAGCAGCCGGCTCACTGGACAACTCTACCTCTGGCAGTACAGGCTCAGCGGCTACGGGTTCGAATGACAAATCAAATTCATCATTACTTTTCTCCGACTCGGACAGATCATGTTCCAAATCTGAAGATGCTATGACTGGTTCTTGCACCGGAGGCAAATCAAAATTCAGACCACCGAGATCAAATTCATCATGCCCACTCGCCGACTCAACATTCGTCTGAATATCAGGCAAACTATCAGATGTAACTTCTGTTGCTTCAATCGGTTTAGCGAAATCAAAATCAATCGTACCAAACTCAACCTGTGGCACATCAATCTCTTCAGGTACATGCTTTTGCGGAACAGATTCAGGGATTTTTGGCACATCCTGGTCGGAAATATCCAAATCAAAATCGAGTGCACCATCTAATGGATGCTCAGCTGAGCCAATGTCAGAGTCAGCAAGATGCTCATCGTGAGACGCGGTATCGATGATACTAATCGACTCCAGCATATCTTGAGAAAGCGAGTTTGAGAGTAATGCCTCAGGATCTAAATCCTCTAAAGGTTGCGTACCAGCCCCCAATGCCGATGCCGGATTAAATTCTGCCTTCGCTTTTCCACCAGCATACAGAGGATTGCCTGGTTCAAGCACAACTCCCATTGAAGCGGCCTGCTCCCACTCTTCACCTTCTCCGCTAGTCATTCCATACAATTCACTCGCCAAGCGCTCAAATAATTTGGCGTCTTTACGCGCAAAATAAATTTCGAGTAATTTCACTCTGACTGCATGGCGATCTGGTTGAGTACGCAGCGCCTCTTTCAAAATTTCTTCCGCCTGACTATCTCTGCCGTAAGCAATATAAACGTCCGCCTCAGCGACAGGGTCTACTTCATTTGCATCTAACTGACTTGCAGAGGGTGCAAAATTTGAATTAAACACGCTATTGTTCGTGTCTACACTTTGCCCTCCAGTTGAGCCAAACATGGAGTTTGCCTTCATGCTTGAGCCAGTCAAAATACTGTCTTCAAACTGTTGTAATTTTTTCTTACGCTTCGTAGTGTACAAACCATACCCACCCAACAAAGCGAGGATCGCCGCGCCTGCAGGTAAAAGCATATCCGGCAAACTATCAAAAAAACCTGGCTCTGGCGGTGGAGGTGGTGGCGGTGCGACTATTTTTTTACGAACAACAGGCTTTACCTGAGATGCAGCCACTGCCTCAGACGAGGCCGGAGCCGCCACAGGCGAACTAGCTGGCACATTCGCACTCGATGCAACGGAAGGAAGTGCGGCTGAAGCCGGCGCTGCCTGAACAGACGATGCTGGTGCTGGTTGAGATGCAGCGACTGAATTTGCGACTGGGTTGGTTGTTACTTTTTGATCGGATTGCTTCGCTGCATCTTTAGCGTTAATTTCCGCCTGCTTAGCAGCCAAATCCTTATTTTTGATCTCTAATATTTTCTGCAAATCACCGACGTTTTTTTCAAGCTCTTTTAAACGGGTATTGGATTCCGCAAGCGCTTTTTCTTTGGCCAACTTATCCTCTTCAGCACTACCTTTACCATTACCTGATTTCGAGGAAGATGCTGGTGCAGCCTTGGATATCTCCAACTTATCAGGAGATGTTCCAGATGCAGTTGCTACTTCTTTTACTTTGGTTGTAATAGTGCCGCTACCGCTTTTCTTTACTGGCGTTTTATCCACACTGGACTGGCTGACATGATCTGCCAATTTGTTTCTGTATGCATTGAAATCCGCGGCATGTGCTAACACAATCGATCTAGCTTCAGTACTGGCAACTCCATTACCACGGATAGCATCAGAGTCAGGTAAATTCAATATCTGGCCCGACTTCAAGCGATTCATATTTTTACCGGCAAACGCATCTGGGTTTGCACGGTACAAACTCACCAACATCTGATCAAGCGAAACACCTTCAGACTTATACACCGCTGCGACTTTGCTCAAAGTGTCACCAGCACGCACTTGATATGTACCAGCACCCGGTTTTGATTCGGCAACGACTGCTTTTGGAGGGAGCCTGTTCGCCACATTACTTTTGGCAGTTTGCACGGCAACAGAATTATCTTGCGCAGTCACTGGCTTTGAACTAATTTGAGTGCTTTGCGCCGCGCTCGCTACCGCCGCAGGATTAGCGACTTGAGGGGATTGACTATTGCGAAGCTCAGCAGGATCTAATAAAAATGTATACTCTCTTAACAGCTTTCCATTCGAAGAATTCATCTCGAGCAACATATCGACAAAAGGCTCATTCATCGCCTGTGCGGAGCTAACCCGAATAACATACCCTGAACCACGCTGTTCCACCGCAAATCGCAACGAAAGCAAAGCGGAACTATATTCTATGTTTGCCTGACGGAAGGCTTCTGGAGAAGCCAATTTCGGCACAAGCGAATCAATCTCTTCTTTACTTGGTGAAGTTAATTCAATTTCCGCACGCAAAGGCTGCCCTAAAGAAGAGAGGACAGTTAAACGCCCCAGTCCAGTTGCATGCGCCTGGGATAACAACAAAAACGAAGATGCAACTGCTGCACTCAGTACTTTGCGCCCAAGGAAAACCACAGAAGATTTTTTTTGTTTATGCATTTTGTCAGACATATTGGGAATTTGGCGAACAAAGTCCGCTAAGAGACGATTATTATATTGTCAAGCTAAGCATTATATTGTTTTACGATAACATTACCAACCAAGCGGTGCAAGCTTAACCCGATTTGTTAATATGGTAAATACATTAAGTATCATCGATTGTAGCAGTAGCAGATATGGCTAATACTGACTTCAGCAGCAAATAAAGGTTTAATTGCGATAAATTTTGTTTTTACCCAACCATTTAGAGAAAAAATAAAAAGGGGAGTGCAAAGCACTCCCCTTTTTTACAATTCACTGCAGTCCTGATTCAATTTATATCAAGACTCAATCAAAATACGCAACATACGACGCAAAGGCTCAGCTGCACCCCATAACAATTGGTCACCAACGGTAAACGCCCCCACATATTCAGGGCCCATCGCCAACTTACGAATACGCCCGACAGGGATCGTCATCGTGCCTGTGACGGCAACTGGCGTCAAATCACGAACGCTGGCTTCACGTGTATTGGGCACTACTTTCACCCATTCGTTATCCGCAGCGATCATCGCCTCAATGTCTGCAACAGGAACGTCTTTTTTCAACTTGAATGTCAGCGCCTGACTATGACAGCGCATTGCACCGATACGGATACAGAAGCCATCCACCGGAACCGCAGCAGTACCAAAACCTTCGCCCTGACCAAGTATCTTATTCGTTTCAGCCATGCCCTTCCACTCTTCCTTGGACATACCGTCACCGAGGTCTTTGTCGATCCATGGAATCAGGGAGCCGCCCAATGGCACACCAAAATTGGCAGTTTCAGCAGCAGACAAGGAACGTTGCTTCGCAATGACCTTACGATCAATTTCAAGAATCGCACTTTTAGGGTCGTCCAGCAGATCTCTCACTTCAGCATTCAGCGTTCCGTACTGCGTCAGCAATTCACGCATATGCTGAGCACCGCCGCCAGATGCGGCCTGGTAAGTCTGAGTGCTCATCCAGTCAACCAGACCCGCTTTATACAAAGCACCGACACCCATCAACATACAACTGACTGTGCAATTGCCGCCGATCCAGTTTTTCTGGCCTTTCGCCAGCGCACCTTTAATCACTGGTAAATTGACCGGATCCAGCACAATCACGGCATCGTCGTTCATACGCAAGCTCGACGCAGCGTCAATCCAATGACCATTCCAACCGGCCGCACGCAATTTCGGGAAAACGTCGTTCGTGTAATCACCACCCTGGCAGGTAATAATAATTTCGCATTTCTTCAATGCGTCAATATCATTTGCGTCTTTCAGCGTCTTCTCATTTTTTGCCATCGCAGGCGCTGTACCGCCCGTATTCGATGTTGAAAAGAATACTGGTTCTATATGAGCGAAATCGCCTTCTTCCTGCATACGCTGCATCAGAACCGATCCCACCATCCCACGCCAACCTACCAAACCCACCAGTTTCATCATTTTTCCCTAAAAATTGCAGGACGTCCCTGCCCATCAATAAAAACCTTAACTCGCCAACGCATTCACCACTGCGCGCCCCATCTCCGCAGTACCAACTTTGGTTGTACCCGCTTCGTAAATATCCGGTGTGCGCAAGCCCTGAGCCAGCACCTTCTTCACCGCATTTTCGATACGATCTGCCTGCTCTGCTTTATTCAAAGAGTAACGCAACATCATGGCTGCAGACAGAATCGTCGCCAGCGGATTTGCCACGCCTTTACCTGCGATATCCGGCGCAGAACCGTGTGAAGGCTCATACAAACCCTTGTTATTCGCATCCAGCGAAGCCGATGGCAGCATACCGATAGAACCGGTCAACATCGCGGCGGCATCCGACAAAATATCGCCGAACATATTACCGGTCACGATCACGTCGAACTTCTTAGGCGCACGCACTAATTGCATCGCTGCGTTATCAACATACATGTGATCCAGCGCGACATTCGGGTATTCTTTATGCACATCGGTTACGATGTCTTTCCAGAACTGGAAAGTCTCAAGCACGTTTGCCTTGTCAACACTGGTCAGGCGCTTGTCACGCTTTTGCGCAGTCTGGAAAGCAACGTGGGCAATACGACGGATTTCCGTCTCAGCATAACGCATGGTATCGAAACCCTCACGCTCACCTTTGAACGGGCCGTCAGGACAAACACGCACGCCGCGCGGCTGACCAAAATAAATGTCACCAGTCAATTCACGGATAATCAGAATATCCAGCCCTGACACGACTTCCGGCTTCAGCGTCGAAGCACCCGCCAACTCAGGATACAAAATCGCCGGACGCAGATTCGCAAACAATTTCAGATTCTTACGCAAGCCCAGAATCGCTTGTTCAGGACGCAAAGGGCGCTCCAGCGTATCGTATTTCCAATCACCGACAGAACCAAACAATACAGCATCGGCTTCTTGCGCCAGCTTCAACGTTGCATCCGGCAGCGGATGACCTGAGGCTTCATAACCTGCACCACCTACCGGCGCAGTTTCCATTTCAAATGACTCACCCAGCGCATTCAGCACTTGAACTGCCTGCTCAACGATTTCCGGGCCTATGCCATCACCTGGCAAAATTGCTATCTTCATTTTTCTGTTCTTTATTAAATCGTATTCGCCAACCACGGTTGCGCGGCGATGTGACGTTCTTCAAACGCACGAATTTTGTCTGCCTGACGCAATGTCAGACCAATATCATCCAAGCCATTGATCAGACAATATTTGCGGAAGGCATCAATTTCAAACGGATAACTGACGCTGCCGTTCGATGTCGTCACCATTTGTTTTTCGAGATCAATCACCAGACGAAAACCTGGAAAAGCTTTGACCTCGTTAAATAAATGATCGACCTGAGCCTCACTCAGGACGATGGGCAGCACGCCATTTTTATAGCAATTATTGAAGAAAATATCGGCAAAACTCGGCGCGATAATCGCGCGAAAACCATATTGTTCCAACGCCCATGGCGCATGTTCGCGCGATGAACCGCAACCAAAGTTTTTGCGTGCCAGCAGTATGGAAGCACCTTGATAGCGCGCCTGATTCAGTACGAAATCCGGATTCAGTGGGCGTGCGCTATTGTCCATGCCCGGCTCGCCGTGATCCAGATAACGCCACTCGTCAAACAAATTCGGACCAAAGCCCGTGCGCTGTATCGATTTCAGAAACTGCTTGGGAATGATGGCATCGGTATCCACATTCGCCCGATCCATCGGCGCTACGACGCCATCCAGTAAAATAAATTTTTCCATATAACGGCTTATTTTTTCCCTGCGCCTTCAACAACTTCACCGGCTTTTTTGACATCTTTACCGATACCCTGCACGGTATTGCAAGCGGACAAAGTCAATACACAAGCCACACAAGACAAAATAAAGAAGATTTTTTTCATGATGATTCCTTTTGCAAATGTTTATGACAAGCGACGTACGTCAACAAAATGGCCTTCAATTCCTGCAGCAGCTGCCATCGCCGGAGATACGAGATGAGTGCGCCCGCCCTGCCCCTGACGCCCCTCAAAATTACGATTAGATGTAGATGCGCAGCGTTCACCCGGCTCCAGACGATCGGCATTCATTGCCAGACACATAGAACAGCCAGGCTCACGCCATTCAAAACCGGCGTCGCGGAAAATCTTATCCAGACCCTCGCGTTCCGCCTGCTCTTTGACCAGACCAGAACCCGGCACGACGAGCGCCTGCTTCACGTTGGAGGCACGGAATTTACCGCGCACGACAGCGGCGGCGGCACGCAAATCTTCAATTCGGGAATTCGTACACGAACCGATAAAAACCTTGTCAATACGGATGTCAGAGATAGCAGTATTTGGTTTCAATTCCATGTACGCCAGCGCTTTTTCAATCGCATCACGCTTGACTGCATCTTTTTCCTGATCCGGATCTGGGACGCGGCTATCAATCGCCACCACCATTTCCGGCGAAGTTCCCCAAGTTACCTGCGGCTTGATTTCTGCGGCATTCAAAGTCACTACAAGGTCAAACTTAGCACCGGCATCCGTATGCAAAGTTTTCCAGTATTCAACAGCACGATCCCAATGCGGACCCACCGGTGAGAATGGGCGACCTTTCACATAATCAATGGTTGTCTGATCGACGGCAACCATGCCAGCGCGGGCACCTGCCTCAATCGCCATATTGCAAACGGTCATGCGCCCTTCCATCGACAGACTGCGTATCGTCGAGCCAGCAAATTCAATTGCGTAACCCGTACCGCCAGCAGTGCCTATCTTGCCGATAATCGCCAGAACGACGTCTTTCGCGGTCACACCGGCTGGCAATGCGCCATCGACCTGCACCAGCATGGCTTTGGATTTCTTTGCGATCAGGGTTTGTGTTGCGAGTACATGCTCGACTTCGGAAGTGCCGATACCGTGCGCCAGACAGGCAAACGCGCCATGTGTCGAAGTATGTGAATCTCCACACACAACGGTCATGCCCGGCAAGGTTGCGCCTTGCTCAGGGCCGATAACGTGGACGATGCCCTGACGCTTATCCGCCATACTGAAATACGTCAGACCGTATTGTTTCGCATTTTTATCCAGTGTTTCGACTTGTAAACGGGACGTAGGGTCATCAATGCCATTGATGCGATTAGTGGTCGGCACATTGTGATCGGCGACTACCAGATTCGCGGAATTACGCCAAGGCTGGCGTCCGGCGATCTTTAAGCCTTCAAACGCCTGCGGACTGGTGACTTCGTGTAGCAAATGGCGGTCGATATACAAAATGGCAGTGCCGTCGTCTTCGGAATGAACTACATGAGATTCCCACAATTTGTCGTAAAGCGTTTTGAGCATAATCTGAAGCCTGAAGAAGGTCGTGATGAATTCGAACCGCGAAACCATAGCGGGTCTATTTTTTGTATTTGATTATGCCACAATTGTGCTATGCAAAACCACGCCGCAAGCCAAAAATGGCACCCCACATCAGTAGAAAAATCAGGATTTTAAAAAAATCACCGAATTTTCATCCGTATTAAATGGAATTTTTACAGAATAACCAGTATTTATTCCGTCGAAAATAAAACAGCAAGAGAATCGAAAAAGGGCGTAAAAACAGCCTACGGAAGTCAAAATATACTCTCCCCAGTATATTCAGAAGCCCAGTCTTTATGCTGAGATTAAAGCAAAAAGACTGGATACTCCCCAAAAACACTGAATTTAAAGACAGATTAAATGAGAGTTGGCAGCTTTAGCGTGCAAAAAAGTCCGGAGTGACCACATCACCACATTGCGCCCGGTGACGCAAGGCATGATCCATCAGCACCAAGGCCAACATTGCTTCGGCAATCGGGGTCGCACGGATGCCAACACAAGGATCATGCCGACCGA
The DNA here is from genome assembly GCF_049339385.1 of Undibacterium sp. SXout7W. Classification (NCBI taxonomy): domain Bacteria; kingdom Pseudomonadati; phylum Pseudomonadota; class Betaproteobacteria; order Burkholderiales; family Oxalobacteraceae; genus Undibacterium; species Undibacterium sp. SXout7W. The sequence goes on from NZ_JBMPPF010000008.1 coordinate 27,862, forward strand.
AAGTTTCCACCATCACCGGCTTACCATCCTTATCAATTGACTGACGCGGGGTACGAATAGATGATGTCGGCTTAATCGCAATCGACACCGTAATATCTTGCCCGGTAGAGATACCACCCAGAATTCCGCCAGCGTTGTTGCCGACAAAACCTTGCGGTGTAATTTCATCACCATGCACAGAACCACGCTGCGCAACCGATTGAAAACCAGCGCCGATTTCCACGCCCTTCACCGCATTGATGCCCATCATGGCAAAGGCAATATCAGCGTCGAGTTTGTCGTAAATAGGCTCACCAAGCCCCACTGGTACATTGGTCGCCACCACATCGATTTTCGCCCCGATAGAATCGCCGTCTTTACGCAAAGCATCCATGTAGTCTTCCAGTTGCGCGATCAATGCAGCATCGGCGGTCGGCGCGAAAAAGGGATTTTCTGCCGCATGCTCCCACGACTGAAAGGGAATCGCAATCTCGCCCAACTGGCTCATACCACCTTTAAATTCCGTACCGAATTTCTGCTTCAACCATTTTTTAGCAATCGCGGCGGCACCGACGACCGGGGCAGTCAGGCGCGCCGATGAACGCCCACCACCACGCGGATCACGAATACCATATTTGCTCCAGTAGGTGAAATCGGCATGGCCGGGACGGAAGGTTTCAGTGATATTGCCGTAATCTTTGCTACGCTGATCCTGGTTGCGAATCAACAATGCAATCGGCGTCCCGGTAGTTTTACCCTGATAGACGCCGGAAAGTATTTCTACCGTGTCGGGTTCCTGGCGCTGAGTAACGTGACGGGAAGTCCCTGGTTTACGCCGGTCCAGTTCAGGCTGAATATCGGCTTCGGACAATTCCATGCCAGGCGGACAACCATCAATCACACAACCGATTGCTGGGCCATGTGACTCACCAAAGGTTGTAACCGTAAATAAAGTACCAAATGTATTACCAGACATAATAATTAATCAAGGATATAGGTCAACATAGAATATTCCCATTCTAACAGTGATGAATGTGTCACGTTCCATCAAAGCCAATTTCCGACTCAGAATCGACAAACTATATCAATTACTTCATCACACATCGCAAATAAAAAATACTGTAACAGTGAGTTTTTTATATTTTTTGCCAACATTTTTGTTTTTCTTGCTGAAGAAGGGGTAATCAGACTTGGCTGGCACGTAATTTAATGTCATAGTTCAACAAGGAGCGAGATTTTATCGGATCTGTACTAGTACATATAAGCCTAAGCTTTGGAGCAGCACCTCAGATGAATGCAACGATCCATTCCGCGGAAGACGATCTCGTCTTTTTGGATGAACCGGAGGGTATCCCTCCTTTAGAAGCAGCCGAGTCAAATTCGACTTGGCGGATCATGATTATCGATGATGATCCAGACGTGCATTCAGCAACCACGTTTGCACTGGGAAGCCTGGAAATTCAACATCGTCCGCTCAGCTTCATACATGCCTATTCCGCAACTGAAGCACGGGAAATTCTTGAACGTGAATCTGATATCGCAATTATTCTGCTTGATGTCGTAATGGAGCAGGAAGATGCTGGCCTGCAGCTCGTCAGCTATATCCGCAAGACGCTCGGTCTCACCGATGTCAGGATTATTTTAAGAACCGGACAACCTGGTTATGCACCAGAAATCGATGCCATCCGCGATTACGATATTAACGATTACAAAACAAAATCTGAACTAACCCGCACCAAACTGTACACAGCAGTAACGTCAGCAATTCGCTCCTATGAACAGATTTGCGCAATCAGCTCCAGCCGGCGCGGACTGGAGATGATCATTCACGCCAGCACTGAATTGATGGCGCTACAAGGTTTGCAAAATTTTGCAGAAGGCGTATTAATTCAGATCACTAGCTTATTAGGGCTAAATACAAGCGGATTCGTTTGTGCGAAAACCAATTTGCAAGGTCGACACTACGAAAATGACAAGCTACACGTAATTGCAGCAACAGAAGATTACCATGACGCTCTGAACAAACCGATTACCGATTTACTTCAGATCAATGCAAAAGAAATTGTGCAGCGCTCTCTGGAGTTGCACCAAAGCGTATTTGAAGCAGACATTACGGCGCTTTATTTCAACAACGTCACACAAAAAGATTTCGCTTTATTCTTGAATACCGGGCTTCGTCTGAACGATATGGATAAGCGCCTCTTAAGCGTATTCTGCAGCAATGTGTCTGTTGGGTTAGATAACGTAATGTTAACCTCCCGTCTTCACAATTATGCATTTTATGATCTGTTAACAGGGCTCGCAAACAGACTGAAGTTACTGCAAACACTGAATGAGACCTTACTGTCGCCAATAAAAAGTCGCAGCGCATTATCCCTGATAGATATTGATCATTTTGCCGAAACCAATGATGCACTTGGACATCAATTTGGTGATTTATTACTTAACGCGGTGGCACAACGCCTCAGAGAAAACTTTGGCAATCAATGTCAACTATCCAGAGTAGGTAGCGACACATTCGCTATGCTAGGCGACAAAAGCCTCGTCTGCCCGGAAACGATATTAGCGCTGTTTAATTCACCATTCAATGTTGATCAGCAAGAAGTGCAACTGTCTGCCACCATAGGATTGATCAAGCTTGACGAATATGATGGCGACGGCTCCGAAGCATTAAAAGACACCAACATTGCCCTCAAACGCGCAAAAACACATCAACGCGGCGGCTACGAATATTTTACAAGAAGTATGGGCGTAGAAATTCGTGAGCGCGTTTTACTGATGCATGCACTCCGCGCTGCTTTTGAACATGAAAAGTTATTTCTGGTTTATCAACCTCAAGTAGACATGCGCTCAGGCAAGGTGTTGGGCGCAGAAGCGCTGCTTCGCTGGAAAACTGATGATGGGCGCTATATTCCACCAGATCAATTCATCCCTATTGCGGAGTATTCCGGACTGATCGTGGACATTGGCGAGTGGGTAATGGAAAGTGCCTGTTATGAATTAATTCATTTACGCAGCCTTGGTTATACCGATTTCCAAATGGCGATCAATGTCTCTCAGGCCCAGTTTTCCCACCCGTTATTCATGCAGACGTTAAGCAAGGTGTTGAAAAGTACTAACGTTCCCGCCAATTTCGTTGAACTTGAGATCACTGAGTCCATGGCAATGAAAGATCCAGATCTGCTGATTAAGACACTCCATCAGATCAAACAATTAGGAGTGAGTATTTCCATTGACGATTTTGGTACGGGATTTTCATCGCTTAGCCATCTGCAAAAACTCGATATAGATAAACTCAAAATCGATCGCGCTTTTGTCAATGATATTCAACACAATGGCAGCGAGGGCAGCATCGCCAAAATGATCGTTCAGCTCGGCCAAAACCTTGGTCTTTCAATTATCGCTGAAGGCGTTGAAAATGAAATGCAGGCGAATGCCCTGCTATCGTTTGATTGCCACCTAGCACAAGGCTATTTTTACGCTAAACCTATGACGAGCGAAGACCTGCACGCATGGTTGAAAAAACAGTCCAGCTGATATCGATATTTTACTCATCGCTCGCTTACCTAACAGCTGCGCAATGACACCTCCACACCTGATACAGATGTGGTTTGCGCAGACTATACCTACTATTTAACGTCCTGTCGCTACCTGCTGGTCATTCCCATCCAAACACATTACATTCACAAAAAGCCTGATTACTCGAAGCAGGCTGCAATCGTCAACAACCTTCGACGCAACGATCATTGTGAGCCGTATGACCACCGCTACTACAATCCAGACCATCAAGACGATAACTTCAGATCTGATTTTTTGGTTGAACAAATTTTTTGATAAAACTGCCGCGTGGGTAACGCGGCTTTCTTGGTGGAAATTTTTCCTCTTTGCTATTCTGACAATGCTTGCCGGCGCTATTCTGCAAGATATGCTTTTTACAGCAGAAGAAAGCGTGGTGGTAACAAAAAAAAATTCACTCAAAAAAACAAAAAAAAATAATCCTGCCAGTGATGAAAATACCAATATTGAAATAGACAATACGGGAATACGCATCAGAAAAAATAATACTGGGAATAAAGGCAAATTAATTGAAATTGATGAGAATGGCGTCCGCATCGGAAAAGAGGAAATAATACCGGGCTCCGTGCAATCGGCCCCTCCTGCGCCAATACCGCCCACACCACCTGACGTAGTCACACCTGCGATAACAGCACCGGCTGAGCATAATGCCAATCAAAATGACATTCATATCAAACTGCCGCCGGATATTGCCAAAGAACTTGGTGAGGATATTAATAATGCTGTAGCAGACGCCGCAGACGAAGAAGTACGAAGTTATAAAAAAACATCCTCAAAATGGTTTATTAATTTCGTGATGCTGCTGATTTTTGGCCTGCTTGGAATGAAGTCACTGATGGGCGGAAAAGTAAGAGCGGAAGAAAAAGCCAAAGAAGCCAGCTCCTCCGCAGAAAAAGAAGCTCTGTTAAGGCAGGTCAGCGAGGCACAAATGCAAATGATGCAAGCGCAGGTAGAGCCACATTTTCTGTTTAACACGCTGGCATCGGTTGAGCACCTCATAGAAACCGATCCGCCACGCGCAGCGGCAATGCAACGTAATCTGATTGCTTATTTACGCGCTGTGTTGCCTCAGATGCGTGAAAATGCCTCCACGACCAATCTCGGCCGAGAAGCCGATATGATTAAAGCCTACCTGGATTTATTAAAAATGCGCATGGAAGACAGACTTAACATTGACTTTGTCATGCCCGAAGGCCTGCGCAGCGCATCATTCCCCCCAATGATGCTGCAATCGCTGGTTGAAAACTCCATAAAACATGGCCTTGAATGCAAAGAAGAAGGCGGAACAATTCAGTTTCGCGCAGAAGTCGCACACAATAAATTACGCGTTACTGTAAGCGATACCGGCCTTGGTTTTGGCGCAATACCAAGTAATGGAACAGGTCTGGGATTGCAAAATATAAGAGAACGCCTGCGATTGATTTACAAAGATAAAGGCCAAATGATCATCACAGCAAATCAACCCAGCGGAGTTTGCGTTACTATAGAAATTCCTTATGAATTAGCCAATTAAACATTATGCCTACTGCCATTCTTGCTGATGATGAACGACTCATGCGCGACCAGTTACGATCTCGCCTTGAACAGGTTTGGCCGGATTTACACATTGTTGGTGAAGCAAAAAACGGCGAGGAAGCAATCAGCCTGACGACGCAATTGCAGCCTGATCTGATTTTTTTAGATATTCGTATGCCTGTCAAAACCGGGCTTGAAGCTGCCAGCCAAATTGCTGGTAAAACGCATATTATTTTTATCACGGCATACGACCAATATGCCGTTGAAGCATTTGAACATGGCGCCATTGACTATGTTTTAAAACCTGCCAGCACAGAACGGCTCAAACTTACAGCAGAACGCTTGAAGCGACGCCTGAATGACAAAGAGCAACCCCACGATATCAGCACGATATTATCGCAACTGGCAAAACAGATAAGTGCGCCAGTAAAGCCAAATTACCTGCAATGGATACAGGCATCGATTGGTCAGGAATTACGATTAATTCCTGTTGAGGAAATTCTTTTTTTTCAGTCTGATGAAAAATATACGAGAGTGCAAACTTCCAATTTTGAAGCATTAATACGCAAACCTGTGAGGGACCTCGCAGAAGAGTTAGATCCCTCATTATTCTGGCAAATTCATCGGTCCACCTTGGTTAATACGAAAGCCATATCTGGAGTAGTAAGGGATCTGCGTGGCCGGCATCTGGTACAAGTTAAAGGATTATCTGAAAAACTCGAGGTCAGCCGCAGCTTCGTACATTTATTCAAACAAATGTAATACAAACTCACACCAATACGTCGCTGATAAATTCCATATCATTGATTCAAGCATGATCAAATGTCGTTACCCAATAAATCAAAAAGCCTGCGTTGAAAGCAGGCTTTTTGATTTATTGGGCAACTAGGGTTTATAAGATATGACGACCTATCCACCATGCAATTGCAGCGACGAATGCAGAAGCAGGAATAGTAAATATCCACGCCCAGATGATATTGCTAGCAACACCCCAACGCACTGCAGACATTTTTTGTGCTGAACCAACCCCAACAATTGCACCAGTCACAGTATGTGTCGTGGATACTGGAATACCAAACGCAGTGGCAAAAAACAAGGTTGCAGCCCCACCTGTTTCAGCACAAAATCCGCCAACAGGTTTTAACTTAGTAATTTTTTGTCCCATCGTTTTAACGATTCGCCAACCACCAAACAATGTTCCAAATCCGATTGCAGCGTAACAACTAAGGACAACCCAGATTGGAGGGGCTTTGTCGGCAGCGGATGAATAGCCTGCAGAAATCAACAACATCCAGATAATCCCCATCGTCTTCTGCGCGTCATTACCACCATGACCCAAACTAAACATCGACGCAGATAACAGCTGCAAACGACGAAACCACTTATCAACTTTGCGCGGCGTTGATTTTACAAACAACCAAGACACAATCAACATCATCAATGAACCAAGGACAAATCCAAGCAAAGGAGAGACAACGATAAATACAATGGTTTTAATCAGACCAGCAGCAACCAATGAACTCATCCCCGACTTCGCAACGGCCGCGCCCACCATTCCACCAATCAAGGCATGGGATGATGAGGATGGAATCCCAAAGTACCAAGTGATAAAGTTCCAGAATGTAGCACCAACCAACGCACCAAAAATAACGTAATGATCAACCACAGAAGGATCAATCGTACCTTTCCCTATCGTTGTTGCCACCGTTAAAGGAAAAACCACTACCGCGATTACATTGAAAAAAGCGGCCATAGCCACCGCCTGATGCGGCTTGAGAACGCCCGTAGACACTACCGTTGCAATCGCATTGGCGGCATCGTGAAAACCATTCATAAAATCAAATAGCAATGCCAGCACCACCAAAGATGCAACAACATAAAACCCAATTTGTGATATCTGCATGAAATTTACTCTACTTTACACAACCGCATTTTCTGAGGTCTATTTACGGATGAAAAACCTTAGATCGACAAATTAACGAACGTAGGTAACATCAGGCGTTTTCTACAATAATACCTTCGATGATATTAGCCACATCTTCACAACGATCTGTCACCGTTTCCAAGATTTCATAAATCGCTTTTAACTTAATCAAATTGCGAACATCAGGCTCGTCACGGAATAATTTAGACATTGCGGCGCGCATGACGTGATCGGCATCAGACTCAAGGCGATCAATTTCTTCGCAAATTAATAAAATTTCACGAGAATTATCCATGTTGTGTAAAAGCGCGACAGCAGCTTTGACCTTTTCCGAGCAAGCGAGGCAAAGCTCAGCAAGTCGCTTTGCCTCAGGTGTAATTTCACGGATATCGTATAAGGAAATTGTCTGAGCAGCGTCTTCCAGCAAGTCCAGAATGTCGTCCATACGTGTAATCAGCTGATGGATATCGTCTCTATCCAGCGGAGTGATAAAAGTTTTATGGAGTAACTCAATAGTATTGTGAGTAACTGTATCTGCCTGTTTCTCAATGCCTTCTATCGCATGCACACGACTTTCAAGATCATTGAAATTTGTCATTAAGGCAACCATCTCCTTAGAGCCTTTGACACACAATTCAGCATGCTGGTTAAAAAGTTCAAAAAATTTGCCCTCTGTAGGCATTAAGCGTCCAAACATTTTTTTCTCACTGAAAATAGAAAATTTCTAACATTGCTTCCGAGTCGCGGCGTACAACCGAAGACTCAGATATATATTCATTACATTGACATGAATGCAATGCCGGTTGCGAGTAACTCGACGTCAAGCAAATCAGCATCACTCCCCGTCGCCGTATATCGACAACGAGCCCACATAATTATCAAACTTCGTATACTCGCCATGAAAGGTAAGCCGCACACTTCCGATAGGCCCGTTACGCTGCTTACCAATAATGATTTCCGCTGTACCCTTATCCGGGGAGTCGGGATTGTAAACCTGATCACGATAAATAAACATAATCACGTCAGCATCCTGCTCGATCGCACCGGACTCACGCAAATCTGACATAACCGGACGTTTGTTTGGGCGCTGCTCAAGGGAACGATTTAACTGAGATAAAGCAATCACCGGACAATTCAGTTCTTTTGCAAGACCTTTTAAATTTCGTGAAATTTCTGAAATTTCAGTCGCACGATTTTCACCCGCAGAATTGGCGGACATCAATTGCAAGTAATCGACAATAATTAAACCTAACTTACCGCATTGGCGAGCAAGCCGACGTGAGCGCGCGCGCAATTCAATAGAACTTAACGCTGGTGTCTCGTCGATATATAACTGGGCATCGTTCATTTTTTGAATCGCATGCGTCAAACGAGGCCAATCTTCGTCGTTCAACTTTCCAACGCGCAAACGACTTTGGTCTAAGCGCCCGACAGAACCTAACATACGCATAGCTAACTGCGCGCCACCCATCTCCATAGAAAATACGGCGACTGGCAATCCGCTATCAATCGCAACATTCTCTCCTATATTCAGGGAAAATGCAGTTTTACCCATGGATGGCCGTCCGGCGACGATAATCAGATCACCAGGCTGGAGGCCGGACGTCATTTTATCCAAATCTGCAAAACCAGTGGGAACACCAGTAATGTCGTTTTGATTGTCACGATTGTAGAGTTCATCAATACGCTCAACAACCTGTGTTAACAATGGCTGAATGGATTGAAATCCCTGTGCACCACGCGAACCTTCTTCCGCAATCGCAAATATCTTTGACTCCGCCTCATCAAGCATCTGCTTTACTTCTTTTCCTTGCGGATTAAAAGCATTTCCTGCGATTTCATCGGAAACTGTAATTAATTTACGCAATACTCCCCGATCTCGCACAATCTCGGCATACCGACGAATATTAGCAGCGGAAGGCGTGTTTTGAGCCAATGCGTTCAGATAGGTCAGGCCACCAACATCATCTGCCTTCCCCATTCCACTGAGAGCCTCAAATACGGTAATAACGTCAGCAGGCTTAGATGAGTTAATCAACTTCACCATGCATTGAAAAATGATGCGGTGGTCATAACGATAAAAATCGTCCTCGCTAATAAAGTCAGCGATACGATCCCAGGCAGCATTATCCAGCAATAAACCACCAAGAACAGATTGCTCTGCTTCGATTGAGTGGGGAGGGACGCGAATGGCGTCAAGTTGTGGATCAGAGGCGACTTTCATGGCGCGCATTATACCTGCTAAATGAAATTGTCTGACATTACAGTCGGAACTGAAATTTCTGTATTTATTTCAAACAATACAGAAAATATTATATAAATAATTTATTATTCAAATAAAAAAAGCCGGGAAATCCCGGCTTTTTCTGAATGAAGCAAACTCGCTTAAGCGTGTTCGCCTACAACAGCAACAGTCACATCAACAACAACATCTGTGTGCAAAGCAACAGATACTGTGTGCTCACCAGCGATCTTCAATGGACCTTGTGGCAAACGAACTTGCGCTTTTTCTACTGCAAAACCTTGCTTAGTCAATGCTTCAGCGATATCAGCGTTAGTAACAGAACCAAACAAACGGCCGTCAACACCGGCTTTTTGAGAGATCTGAACAGTAGAACCACCCAATTTTTCGCCTTGCGCTTGAGCCGCTGCCAATTTTGCGGCTGCTGCTTTTTCCAACTCAGCACGTTTCGCTTCAAACTCAGCAACGGCTGCAGTTGTAGCGCGACGAGCCATACGTTGAGGAATCAAAAAGTTACGTGCATAACCATCTTTAACACGAACTACATCACCCAGATTGCCGAGATTAACGACTTTATCCATCAGAATAACTTGCATATTTTTCTCCTAATACCTTGTCGTCAATTACGCTGTGTGCAGATCAGTATATGGCAGCAACGCTAAGTAGCGTGCGCGCTTGATCGCTGTATCAACTTGACGTTGGTACAATGCTTTAGTACCAGTCAGCCGTGCAGGCATAATTTTGCCGTTTTCTTGCACGAAATCTTTCAATGTGTCGATATCTTTGTAATCAACTTTTTCTACATGTGCTGCTGTAAAGCGGCAGAATTTTTTACGCTTGAACAAAGGGTTTTGTTGTTGGCGCTTTTGTTTCAATTTGCTTTTATCAAATTTTTTACCGAATGCCATTTGTGGCTCCTAATCTAGTAAATTTGTCCGTATTTCATTCACGTGGAATACGAGACTTTTGCTGTTGCGATTTTTGCGTACTAAAAAACCTGTGAACACAACTTCGACATCTAAAGGCAACTCGTGGAACTGACCTGAAATTTCACCTGCTGCTTGCGCAGAAATTTCAAATTCAACCAATCGCTTTTTATCAGCCTCCACCTGCTGAGAACTGTGCATCAATATTGCCGACGCTATCGGTATTCCAGCTGGCGTATATCGTATCGCCGATTTCTCTATGACACGAGCTACAACTGTCAGTTGATTCACTATTTTTTATACGACCTTTTTCAAATCAAATGAAATTAAGCAGCTGGCGCTTCGACGCGCTGAGCTTTAGCTGCATCTTCTTTCTGAACCGCTTTCATCATTGGAGATGGTGCTGTTTCAGCTTTTTTCATTTTGACTGTCAGGTGACGCAGAACGGCATCATTAAATTTGAATGCTGTTTCCAGCTCGAGCAATGTTTCTGCATCGCACTCAATATTCAAACAAACATAGTGTGCTTTGGCCAATTTTTGAATCATGTAAGCCAATTGACGACGGCCCCAGTCTTCAACGCGGTGAACCTGACCACCACGTGCAACAACGCTAGCTTTGTAACGTTCGATCATTGCAGGAACTTGCTCGCTTTGATCGGGATGTACAATAAATACGATTTCATAATGACGCATATATTCTCCTTGTGGACAATAAAAATAGCCCGCCTCGGCGTCAAGACGAGTGCAGGAAGAGGAAAGCCGATAATAATAACCTACTTTACAATTTTATTCAAACAATACAGAGACTTAGCTTATTTTCAGTAAAGAAAATAATTTGACTCTGTTTTTTCTTGCATATATGAAGACACTGTATAAAAATACAGACTGTTTTTATATACAGCGCAATTGGCGCAATTATTGCCACAGGTAATCCGATGCTCAAACTGACCGCTCGCCAGGAACAAATACTCAATCTCATTCGAGATGCCATTCAGAATACCGGCTTCCCGCCCACTCGTGCTGAAATCGCCAGCGAACTTGGATTTCGCTCAACGAATGCTGCTGAAGAACATCTTCAGGCACTCGCTCGCAAAGGAGTCATCGAGATAGCGGCAGGCACTTCCCGAGGGATTCGGCTATTGGAATCAGATTTATCCAGCCATCTCCCGGGCGTACCTACCTCCACACCTGCTTTACAAGCACATTTGAATCTACCGTTAGTTGGAAGAGTTGCGGCTGGATCACCCATCTTAGCCAGTGAACACGTCGAGGCAAATTACCAGGTTGATCCTGCACTTTTTTCAGCAAAACCGGATTTCCTGCTAAAAGTACGCGGGATGTCCATGCGAGATGCCGGAATTCTCGATGGAGATTTGCTCGCAGTCAAGAAGACAGATATGGCCAGAAACGGACAAATTGTGGTAGCCCGTCTTGGTGATGATGTAACAGTAAAGCGTTATAAAAAAAATGGTAACAATATAGAACTCATACCCGAGAATCCCGAATATTCAGTCATCAAAGTAAAGGAAGAAGACGAAGAATTCTCTCTTGAAGGGCTGGCAGTAGGGCTCATGAGAAGCTGGGTTTGATTGTAGATTTATAGGTAATATAAGTACCGCAGCATTTCACCATCTAATCGCTATCAGACACTTTCAGCAACAAATATGAAAAATGCCCGATCAAATATTGATCGGGCATTTTTATTTACGAACCAGCTAGGAACAGTGATCAGTGCTTCACAACTACGGGGTCAGACTGAACTTCTGCCGCCGGAGCTGAAACTGCAGCAACCACCTCATCAGTTAAAGGAATAGGCTGACTTTCCAACGCAATTTCAAGAACCTTATCAATCCAACGAACAGGAATGATTTCCAGCTTATTTTTTACGTTATCCGGAATTTCAGTAAGGTCTTTTGCATTTTCTTCGGGTATTAATACCGTCTTAATACCACCACGATGAGCTGCAAGCAATTTCTCTTTTAAACCACCAATCGGCAAAACTTCACCACGAAGAGTAATTTCACCAGTCATTGCGACATCAGCTCTGACAGGGATTCCAGTAAAAACAGAAACCAATGCAGTAGTCATTGCAATACCCGCAGAAGGACCATCTTTTGGAGTCGCTCCTTCTGGTACATGAATGTGAATGTCACTCTTTTCAAAAACATCAGGTTTGATACCCAAACGCTTAGCTCTGCTACGCACCACCGTACGGGCAGCCTCAATTGATTCCTTCATCACATCACCCAGCGTTCCGGTGCGAATAACTCCGCCCTTCCCTGGCATGGAAACAGCCTCAATCGTCAACAGATCTCCACCCACTTCAGTCCAAGCCAAGCCAACCACCTGACCTATCTGATTTTCCTTGACTGCCACACCAAAGTCATAGCGACGAACCCCGAGATACTTATCAAGATTTTTGGAATTAACCGTGGCCTTTTTCTCGTTCTTTTTAAGAAGCAACATTTTGACCACCTTACGGCAAATTTTTGAAATCTCCCGCTCAAGTGATCTCACACCTGCTTCACGCGTGTAATAACGAATAATGTCGCGGATTGCACTTTCCGCCACGGTGATTTCACCGTCTTTTAAGCCATTATTCTTGATCTGTTTTGGCAACAGATACCTCTGCGCAATGCTTGTTTTTTCATCCTCGGTATAGCCGGAAAGACGTATCACCTCCATACGATCCAACAAAGCAGCTGGAATATTGTACGAGTTGGACGTTGCCACAAACATCACATCGGACAAGTCAAAATCAACTTCAATGTAATGGTCGGAAAATGTGTGATTTTGCTCTGGATCCAATACTTCCAGCAAAGCGGACGACGGATCACCACGGAAATCAGCACCCATTTTATCGACTTCATCCAAGAGGAAAAGGGGATTACGGACACCAACTTTCGCCAGACTTTGCAAAATTTTTCCTGGCATAGAGCCAATATAAGTTCTGCGATGACCGCGAATTTCAGCTTCGTCACGCACACCTCCCAGTGCCATTCTGACGAATTTACGATTCGTCGCACGCGCAATCGATTGACCCAGAGATGTTTTACCAACACCAGGAGGACCTACCAGACAAAGTATAGGTGCTTTCAGCTTATCAACACGTTGTTGAACTGCAAGATACTCAAGAATGCGCTCTTTAACCTTATCCAAGCCAAAGTGCTCATCTTCAAGCACCTTTTCAGCATTGGTTAAATCGTTATTAACTTTAGATTTTTTCTTCCAAGGCAACCCAACAATTGTATCTATATAGTTACGAACAACCGTTGCTTCTGCCGACATCGGCGACATCATTTTGAGTTTCTTTAACTCATTTTGAGCCTTGTCTTTTGCCTCTTTAGGCATTTTGGCAGCGATAATTTTCTTTTCGAGCTCATCGATATCCGCCCCCTCTTCGCCTTCACCCAACTCTTTCTGAATAGCCTTCACCTGCTCATTCAGGTAATACTCGCGCTGCGATTTTTCCATCTGACGCTTGACACGGCCGCGTATCCGCTTCTCGACCTGCAAAATATCAAGCTCACCCTCCAACTGCCCAAGCAAATGCTCCAAGCGCTTCGTCACACTGAATATCTCAAGGATGACCTGTTTCTGCTCAAGCTTTAAAGGCAAATGCGCTGCAATCGTGTCAGCCAGTCGACCTGCATCATCGATACCAGAAAGAGATGCCAGAATTTCAGGAGGAATCTTCTTATTCAGTTTTACATATTGATCAAATTGTTGAACAATCGCTCTGCGCATTGCCTCAACCTCTGAATCATCTCCACCATCAGTCGCAACAGGCGTTACTTCTGCCGTGAAATGGGATTCAGAATCCGTAATTTTTTGGATTCTTGCTCGTTGAGAACCCTCCACCAATACTTTTACGGTTCCGTCTGGCAATTTCAACATCTGCAGAATATTGGCGACACAACCAATTTCGTATATATCATCTGCAGAAGGCTCATCTTTGGCTGCAGCCTTTTGCGCTGCAAGCATTATGCTTTTTCCTTGATCCATCGCAGCCTCCAAAGCCTTAATTGACTTTGGGCGACCAACAAATAAAGGAATTACCATATGAGGGAAAACCACCACATCGCGCAAAGGCAATAATGGCAGTTGAACTTGTTCGGTAATGAGAGTAGTCGTCATGGCGCACCTTTCATAAATACTGATTAATAATGTTGGCGCACTAGGCCAAAACACAAGCCCACCATCAGAAAAAAACAAAAAAGCTACACAGAGAGCTTCTCCGAGTAGCTTGGCGAATGAAGCCTGAATGTTTTCTCAGTTCATTCTACTTCGAATAAAAATAAAGTGTTGAATAGCCCAATAAAAAAAGGGAGCTATTTCTCCCTTTTTTTATATTAAAACCAGAAAATCAAGCACCAGATACTTTAGGTTGCTCGTGATAAATCAGTAATGGCTTCGCAGCATTAGTAATCGTATTTTCATCAATAACAACTTTGGCAACATTCTGATGACTTGGTAAGTCGTACATAATGTCCAGCAAAGCATGCTCCAGAATTGAACGTAATCCACGCGCACCGGTTTTACGTGCAATAGCCTTTTTTGCAATAGACTGAAGTGCGGCCGGACGAATTTCAAGTTCAGTGCCTTCCATTTCCAGTAATTTTGCATACTGCTTGATCAAGGCATTTTTTGGCTCAACCAAAATTTGAATCAACGCTGCCTCATCGAGCTCATTGAGAGTTGCGATGACAGGCAAACGCCCTACCAATTCCGGAATCAGGCCAAATTTAATCAAATCTTGAGGCTCAGCATCCTGCATCACCTCACTGGCACTTTTTTCAGTCTGACTCTTAACGCTAGCGGAAAAACCAATACCGCTCTTCTCAGAACGATCTGAAATGATTTTTGACAAGCCATCAAATGCACCACCACAAATAAACATAATATTTGTCGTATCGATCTGAATGAAATCCTGATTAGGATGTTTGCGCCCGCCTTGCGGAGGCACAGACGCCATTGTTCCCTCGATCAATTTCAACAAAGCCTGCTGAACACCTTCTCCCGATACATCGCGGGTGATGGAAGGATTATCCGATTTGCGGGAGATTTTATCGATCTCATCAATGTAGACAATTCCTTTTTGAGCACGCTCCACTTCATAATTGCAATTTTGCAATAATTTCTGGATAATATTTTCAACGTCCTCACCAACATAGCCAGCTTCGGTCAGGGTCGTTGCATCAGCAATGACAAATGGCACATTCAACATACGAGCCAATGTCTGCGCAAGCAAAGTTTTACCTGAACCAGTTGGCCCTACAAGCAAAATATTACTCTTAGACAACTCCACATCATCTTTTTTACCAAGATGCTTTAACCGTTTATAGTGGTTGTAAACAGCGACAGCAAGGATCCGCTTTGCCGTCTTTTGACCAATAACATATTGATCCAGCAATTCAGTAATCTCTTGCGGCGTTGGCAATTCGGTCTTTGCACTTGCAATATTGTCGATTTCAGATACTTCATCACGAATGATGTCGTTACACAAATCAATACATTCGTCACAAATAAAAACGGAAGGCCCTGCAATCAGTTTTTTAACCTCATGTTGACTCTTGCCGCAGAACGAACAATAGAGCAGCTTCTCGCCACTGGAGGATTTTTTATCGGGCATGATACGAATATAAAATAAACAAAATTAATCTAAATCGAAACGAAAAACATATTACCTGTAAAAACCGATTTCGTCATCGCGCCTTCTCTGAACCGTACAATAAAACTTTTACCGCCATTATAAAGCAGAATAAAAAAACGCCCGGACCTTCGAGGAGCGGGCGTTCGGAATATATAAAATAATCAAGTACGATGAGTCAGCACTTTATCGATCAGGCCATACTCAGCGGCAGCGTCTGCAGACATAAAATTATCCCTGTCAGTATCTTTTGCGATCTGCTCCAAGCTACGCCCTGTATTTTCAGCCAGGATACCATTCAGACGTTCGCGCAAATAGAGAATTTCACGAGCCTGAATTTCGATATCAGATGCCTGACCTTGCGCACCGCCTAACGGCTGATGAATCATAATACGCGAGTTAGGCAAAGAAAAACGTTTGCCTTTAGCACCTGCTGAGAGCAGAAATGCCCCCATCGATGCAGCCAAGCCAGTGCAAAGAGTGGAAACATCAGGCTTAATAAAGCGCATCGTATCGTAAATCGCCATACCAGCAGATACCGATCCACCAGGAGAGTTGATATACAGAGAAATATCCTTATCAGGATTTTCACTCTCTAGAAATAACAACTGAGCAACGACAAGGTTAGCTGTTTGGTCATTAACAGGGCCAACCAAGAAAATGACGCGCTCTTTTAAAAGCCGAGAGTAAATGTCATATGAACGCTCGCCCCGACCACTCTGCTCAACCACCATAGGCACCATGCCCAGCATATTTGTATCCAACGCCGAATTACGGATGATGCCTGTCATGTGATTTCCTTTTACTTAAGCTTGTGCGTTATTGCCCATCAATTCATCAAAAGGCAAAGTCTTATCTGTTACTTTTGATTTACCCAACACATAGTTGACGACGTTTTCTTCTAAAACAAGAGCTTCAACTTCTGCCAGACGATTACGATCGCTAAAATAATACTTTACTACTTGCTGAGGGTCTTCGTAGCTTTGTGCAAAATCTTCAACCTGCGCTTTAATTTGCTCTGGTGTAGCCTGCAGATTATTAGCTTTTACCAATTCAGCCAAAATCAAGCCCAAACGAACACGACGCTCTGCTTGAGCATTAAACAATTCTGTTGGAAACGGAACATCTTTTACATTCATGCCGCGCTGCGCCATATCTTGACGTGTCATTTCAGCCAGACGCTCGCTATCCTGAGAAATCAATGACTTAGGAACATCAAAAGAAACGGCTTTCACCAATGCGTCCATCACGCTTTCTTTGGTTTTTGCTTTTACGCGACCTTTAACTTCGCGTTCGAGATTTTCTTTGATGTCAGTGCGCATTTTAACCAGATCACCGTCTGCCACGCCGAGCATTTTCGCAAACTCAGCATCAACCTCTGGCAAATGTGCCCACTCAAGTTTATTCAGTGTGATAGTGAATTCAGCTGTTTTACCCGCAACATCCTTACCGTGGTAATCTTCAGGGAATGCCAATGGGAAAGTCTTTGCCTCACCGACCTTTAAGCCAATCGTTGCAGCCTCAAACTCAGGCAACATGCGGCCTTCGCCCAAAACGAAAGCGAAACCTTCAGCTTTACCACCTGCAAACTCAACTCCATCAATCTTACCAACGAAATCAACAGTAGCACGGTCACCATTCTGCGCGGACTGATCAGCACCGCCGTCACCATGAGCACCTTGCTCACCTTTAACGTGGTAATGAACACGCTGTTTACGCAAAATGTCGATTGTTTTGTCGATTTCTGCGTCTGTCACTTCAGACTTTACCTGCTCGACTTCAGCGCCAGATAAATCACCAACGACGATCTCTGGATAAACCTCAAAAGTAGCATCAAATGCCAAAGTGCCTTCAGCAACGGATTCGCCTGATTTTGGCTCAATGCTAGGATAACCTGCAACACGCAGGTTGTTTTCGTTTGCAGCAACAGCGAATGCTTGCCCAACTTTATCATTCAATACTTCAGTTTCGACCTGATAGCCGTACTGTGCAGCAACCATTTTCATTGGCACTTTGCCTGGGCGAAAACCTGGTGCTTTTGCTGAGCGTGCGCGCACTTTCAAACGTTTCTCTACTTCCGATTGCACATCAGCGATCGGGAAAGAAATTGTAAGACGGCGTTCCAATTTATCTAAAGTTTCAACTGCAGTTGCCATGAAAATCGTCCAAATAGTAAAAATTCTGTGGTGCGAGGAGGGGGACTCGAACCCCCACACCATTGCTGGCGTCAGGACCTAAACCTGGTGCGTCTACCAATTTCGCCATCCTCGCGGGATGAGTTATGTTACATACCGGTACACATCCAGCACAACCGGTACAAAAGCAAAGGGCGACCCGATATTCAAGCGTCGCCCAAAACTATTGCATGTGGCATTACAACTCCAACCCAATATTCTACTGGATTTTGAATCAATGTGCCGCATTTTTTTGATACCCATAAGAAAACGCTTAGTATCTTTTCAGGCGCCACATGCAATCGTATTTACTTATTAGACCGGCTTCTTTACCCGGAACCAAGCTGCATAAAGAGCAGGCAAAAATAACAATGTCAGCGCTGTGGCAATGATTAAGCCGCCCATAATTGCAACCGCCATCGGCCCCCAGAACACCGATCTGGACAGCGGAATCATTGCCAACACTGCCGCCGCTGCCGTCAGAATAATGGGCCGGAAACGTCGCACTGCTGATTCGACAATGGCATCCCAGGGATTTTCGCCAGCCTGTATATCGTGCTCAATCTGGTCAATCAAAATGACTGAGTTACGAATAATCATGCCAAACAAGGCAATAACACCAAGTTGCGCAACAAATCCAAACGGCCTCTGCAATATTAACAGTGCCATTGCTGCACCAGCCACACCTAACGGACCAGTCAAAAACACCAGTAAAGCACGGGAAAAACTATGCAATTGCAACATCAACAAAGTGAAAATGATAAAAATCACCAAAGGGACGTTCGCAGCAATAGAGTCTTGCGCCTTGCCACTGTCTGCAGCAGCGCCGGCCAGCTCTATTTTAAAACCTGGTAACAAGGTCGCCCGAATAGCGTTAAGCTTGGGTGATATCTGCCCAGATACAGTTGGCCCTTGAATTCCATCCACCACATCAGACTGCACGGTGACAGCCCACTCCCTACCCTCACGCCAGACGACACCCGGCTCCCACACCAACTGAATGCGCGCAAGTTGAGACAAAGGAACAGATTTTCCACTTGCTGTAGGAATGTTTGCATTATCCAGAGCATTAATGGTCGAACGTTCATCAACGGGCTGACGCACAACAATATCAATCAGCTTATTGCCATCGCGGAATTGCCCCACATTAGAACCCGTCAAAATCGTATTAGCAGCGCGCATCACCGTTTGCGATGTTACACCGATGGCTCGCATCTTATCCTGGTCAAGATCTATACGAACCACTTTGACGGACTCATTCCAATTATCGTTAACACCGATCGCATTAGGGTTTTCACGCATGATCTGCTTCACCTGATCCGCGATTTCCCGGACTTTGGCAACCTCAGGTCCAGTGACACGGAACTGCACAGGATATGGCACCGGCGGCCCGTTCGGCAGCATCTTCACGCGACCACGTACATCTGGAAAATCGGTTTTAAATATCTGTACAATTTTCAGACGTAAGGCCTCGCGAGCCGCCAGATTTTTGGGCAGCACGACAAGTTGAGAGACATTCGTTTGCGGAAATATTTGGTCTAATGGCATATAAAACCGCGGACTACCAGTGCCGACATAGGTAGTTACACTCTCAACACCATCTTGCTTTCTGATGAAAGTTTCAAATTTTTTCGCCTGAGCCTCCGTCGCCGCAAATGAAGAACCTTCCGGCAACCACAATTCCACCATCAGCTCCGGACGACTGGAATCCGGGAAAAATTGTTGTTCAATGAAATTAAATCCGAATACACCAAGACCAAATACAGCCAATGTAATTGCAATAGTCGTTTTGCGCCACTCAACACACCATTGCACCAACACTCTGAAGCGACTATAAAATGGCGTATCAAATAGCTCCAGATGCTTTTCAGAGGCATTGTGAGGCTTGATCTTCAACAATAAAAATCCGAGGTAAGGCGTAAACAAAACCGCAGCCAGCCACGAAATGATTAATGCCAGTGCATTCACTGAAAACATAGAGAATGTGTATTCACCTGCCGCTGATTTGGCAAGGCCAATCGGTAAGAAGCCAGCCGCCGTAATCAATGTGCCTGTCAACATCGGCATCGCCGTTGATGTGTACGCAAAAGTCGCAGCATCGAAGCGGGAGAAACCCTCTTCCATTTTACGCACCATCATCTCAACAGCAATAATCGCATCATCCACCAGCAAGCCGAGCGCAATGATCAAGGCTCCCAGCGAGATTTTATGCAAATCAATATCAAAAATGCGCATAAACAGGAAAGTAATCGCCAGCACCAGTGGAATAGTCAACCCAACCACCAGACCCGGCCAGATATCAAGTCGAAGCGGCTTGGTATGCAAACCAAGTGACAGGAAACTCACCGCCAGAACAATAATCACCGCCTCAATCAGCGTGTGCACAAACTCACCGACGGACGACTTCACGGCATCCGGCTGATTAGTGACCTGCTCCAGCTGGATACCAACCGGAAGCTTAGCCTTAATATCAGCAAGGACCTTTTGCAGGTTATTCCCCAAGTCGATGATATTCCCACCCTTCTCCATCGAAATACCTAGGCCGACGACTTCTTTTCCGTTAAAGCGCATTTTGTCTTGTGGTGGATTTTTATATTCACGCTTCACCGTTGCAAAATCTCCCAGGCGGAAGGTTGTTCCATTGGCGCGCAATTGCAGATTTTCAAGGTCTTTAACGGTCATCAAAGCACCGGATATCCTCACCTGCAAATTATCGCTGGAGATCGTCATAACACCGGTACCTTCGATGGTGTTCTGAGAGTTAATCTGTGCCGTCACTGACTCAAACGGAATACCTAATTGTGAAAATTTCTTTTGGGAAAATTCAATATTCAGCTTTTCATCCTGAACACCAAATAACTCCACCTTGGAAACAGACGGAATATGCAGCAATTGTTGCCGGACGAAATCTGCGTATTCCTTTACCTGCTCGTAGGAAAATCCGTCGCCAGACAAGGCAAAAATAGAACCATAAGTATCGCCAAACTCATCGTTAAAATAAGGGCCTTGCACACCTGGTGGCAGCGTTGCCTTGATATCCCCAATTTTTTTACGAACCTGATACCAGGACTGACTGGTTTCTTTTGGCGGCGTCGACTCTCGCAATTGCAAAATAATCAAAGTCTCTCCAGGTTTGGAGTAACTTCTGATCGTGTCGATATAAGGCGTTTCCTGTAATTTTTTTTCAAGCTTATCAGTGACCTGCTCTGCCATCTGCAAAGCGGTCGCTCCAGGCCAAACGGCTCTGACGACCATAGCACGAAATGTAAACGGCGGATCCTCATCCTGCCCAAGCTTGCCGTAACTCAAAATCCCACCGAGTAACAGCACCATCATCAAATATCGCGTGAGCGGAATATGCTCCAATGCCCACCGCGAAAGGTTAAAACCACCAGAGGATTTACTCATTTCTTATCCCCTTTTTCGGCCGCTATTGCTGATACTGCTGTTGCGGCTGTTGCGGCTGTTGCGGCACTAGCTGTTCCACCTACTGCCCCAGCCGTTACTCCGCCTTTTACTTCAGTGGTTGCTGCCTTTGATTCTTGCTTCACTGTTTTATTAGCAGCTTTGTCAACTCCGCTCGCTTGAGCAGGCTCCCCACCGAGAATGCTGACTTTTTGTCCGGACTTCAGCAAATTAACACCAGCAGTCACGACCAACTGACCATTATTGATGCCGCTGGCTATCAAAACATCTTCACCAGCAGTTCCTCCGATTTGTACTGGATACAATTTCACAGTTCCCTTATCCAGCACCCAGACGGAAGTTGTATTTTTTTCCTGAAACAATGCAGTCACTGGCAGTCTTATCATTGCATCTGGATTGATTGCACTGAAATTTACAAATGCAGTCATCCCAAGGCGCACTTCTTTTGCGTCGGCTGGCAAACTCACTTTGGCGATATAGGTTCTGGTCACTGGATCAGCGATAGGAGAAAGCTCGCGCAATTGTGCCTTCATAACCTGATTTGGATTAGCCCATGTCTTAACTGTAATATCTTTCACCTGACGAATAGTGTTAATTTTATCTTCAGGAATACCGACCACAACATCCATCTCACCTAGCTGAGCAACTCGTATCACCGGAGTGCCAGCCGAAACCACCTGACCAATTTCAGCGTCGATTCCCGTTACGACACCATCCACATCCGACGTCAGCGTCGCATACCCGGACTGATTAGACTGATTTTTATACGCTGCCAATGCCTGCTCATAACTGGACTGCGCGGCTTTATACGCAAACTCTTTACTATCCAACACGGCAGGCGAAACAAAATTCTTACTGCGCAACTCCTGATAACGCTTAAACTCAGCAGAGGCAATATCACGATTACTCTCTGCGGCCGCCAGACCTGCTTTCGCCTGCGTCTTTGCCAATTCCAGATCCTGAGGATCCAATTGCATCAATACCTGACCGCGCCGCACCAGCGTTCCTAAATTAACTTTGCGGGTCACTATTTTTCCATTCACCCTGAACCCAAGGCGTGACTCTATGCGCGGACGAACCTCACCAGAAAACTCTGTATTCACTTCCGAGCCACCAGACTGAACCTGCACCACCCTGACCGGGCGAATATCTTCCGTTTTTTCTGCTGGCTTTGAGCAGGCGGACAAAATGGCAATCATCGCCACCGAAAGCGAAAAAGAGAGTAAGGCAGATACATTACGGCGCTGATGAACATCTTGTTTTTTGATGGGATAGCGAGATTCAAGTGTTGACACGGGAATTTTCCTTTACTATGCAGACTTCAAAACCATGGCTATCTCTTGAGAATATGGGCATTGACCCAGCCTGGCGGCAGACTTTAATTATGATGAAAAAGAACACAAATTAATTACTGACTTTTCGGTTAGTTATTATAGTGAAGTGATTTATATTTGCCAATGACTTTTCAGTCATTAAAAATTCCAACTATCTTATGTCGGTAGAACACTACGAAAATTTTCCAGTTGCTTCCATTTTACTTCCCAGGCATTTACGACCCGCAGTGGAAGCCATCTATGCATTTGCGAGGACAGCAGACGATATTGCCGACGAAGGCGATGCCCAACCAGAACAGCGTATCGCACAACTGACAGAATTTGAACATGAACTTGATCAGATAGAGCAGCGCCATCGTAGCGCGTCGCACCTGTTTCAGAATCTGTCGTCCATCATTGAACAATATCAACTGGATTTACAAGCATTCCGTGACCTGCTTTCTGCATTCAAACAAGATGTCGGGATCAAACACTATAACAACTTCCATGATCTGCTGGATTACTGCAGAAGATCCGCCAACCCGGTTGGTAATCTGATGCTGTGCTTATATCAATCGTCAACCCCTCAGAATGTTGCAGATTCAGATGCAATCTGCAGCGCATTGCAGCTAGCTAACTTCTGGCAAGATATTGGTATTGACTGGAAAAAAGAACGTATTTACGTGCCGCTGGAAGATTTACAAAGATTTGGCATCACCGAGCAACAACTGGCAGACAACGCAAACAATCAAACCATTGACGCGCAATGGCGCCACATGATGCTGTTTCAGACCCAAAGAACGCGTGGCATGATGCTCGCCGGCAGCGGGTTAGCGAAACGTCTGCCCGGCAGAATAGGATGGGAATTACGTCTGGTCATCCAGGGAGGATTACGCATACTGGAAAAAATAGAAGCGGTGGATGGAAATGTATTTCGTCATCGCCCTGTTCTTGAAAAATCCGACTGGGCGATCATGCTCTGGCGCGCCATTTGCATGTAGCGTGAAAGAAAATGCCTTCAATGTTATATTCGATTCATCCTGTCCATATTCGCTCCTCAAACCAGCCTCACCTGACGCTTGCGGGCGCGATGATGCGCAAAAATCAGTCAATAAAAATTCATCCGGAGTTTGTATGAGCACTTGTATATCCCGCATTGCTTTCCTAGTATGTATGCTGACATGCATGTTAACGTTGGGCGGCTGCACTGTTCTGGCAGTAGCAGATGCTGCCGTATCAACAACCGTCAAAGTAGGCAGTGCCGTCGTGGGAACAGCCATTGATGTCACCAGGGCTGGCGTCGGCGTGGCAACAGGCGGCGGCAAATAAGCCCTTTCCTTCACAAAAAAAATGAGAGCGATCTGATCATTATGCCCACTGCATCGCAAATCAATGAGCACCGCAAAATCCAGGCAGTTGCCAAATCTGTCCTCGATCATCTGTCTGAAATTATTACCGCGCAGGATACGGAAAAAAGCATTGCGGACAAAGCTTATGAAATGATGCGCATCAATGGCTATCCGGAAACCTGGTACCACAACTGCCCGGCACTGGTGTTACTCGGCTCACGCAGTTGCGTTTCTGTCTCGGGCAGCAATTACGCACCAAGCGACGAGACGGTGGGCATGTCGAACCTGATCACGGTAGATCTGAGCCCTATGCACCAGCATTACTGGGGTGATTGCGCCAGATCATTTGCGGTTGAAAAAGGTCGTGTAACCAGCCATCCGCAGTCGCTGGAATTTCAAAATGGCCTGCATTTTTTGCACCACATGCACACTACGATGCAACGCATAGTCAAGCCAAGTACCACGTTCGGCCAACTATTCGACTGGGCGAATATGCGCATACGCCAGAACGGCTTTGTGAATCTCGACTATCGCAACAACGTCGGACACAGCATTGTGACTAATCGCGATGACCGCGAATATATTCAGGCATACAATCAACTTAAGCTGGAAGATGTCGCATTTTTCAGCTTCGAACCATTTGTTCGCCTGAAAGGTGGGCACTGGGGCTTTAAACGCGAAGGTATCTTCTACTTCGATCAGCAAGGAATTCTTGAGGAGTTGTAACTTTTAGCGTGCTCACCATCGCACAGCAAGTGACAAACAGCACACAAACATCAAAAACATCAAAAAAAACAGCCTGAAAGCAGAACATCATCTGCAAACAGGCTGTTTTTTACCAATACACGTTTTAACTGATCAGTCATCACTGATACATGGCGTTCATTCTTACATTCTTAATGTACATTACACAAAAAATCACACCAAACTGTCAGTATTGATGGCATTCACAATATAAATAATTCATGACATTGATTTTACCGGCTTGATTTCACGGTATTCATTTCATCAATTTTTAACGCATTTCACCGCAATATTGCTGGCGCCAGTCGGGTTCGCCAGATCAGCAACGCCCGCACCATTGCTGACAGTGCAAGTTTGCCCACTTGGCTGAGTATCCACTGAGGCTGAATAATTTGCTCCGGTCAGCAAACTCCAGTTAAAGCTATAAGTACCATCAGCTGTGACCGCATATTTATCAACGATGCCGATCGCTGTATCCGCCATCACCAAGGTTGAACCTGATGTCAGTCCGCTGACAGTAAATTTGACAGGAACCGCAGGAGCGCAAGTCACCGCCACATTACTGCCACTCAGTAAATTGGAATTATTGACCGTACCGGCGCCATTGGCTACGGTACAGAATTGTCCTGCAGGCGGTGTCGATACAGCAACTGAGTAAGGATTGCCGCTCACCACATAGCTGGCAAACTGAAAAGCGCCGTTCGCCGACAATGTCAGAGTACTAGTCGCGTTATTGCTCAATATGATAGTGCTACCATCAGACATTCCTGACAAGGTTCCGGCAACTGGTACGTTCGGAACACAGTTCACCGATACATTCGTCACCGCGGCATCGCCAGTCATCGTACCGGTGCCATTGGTCAAGGCGCAGCTCACCGAATTTGGCTGGGTTAATATGCTGATAGCGTAGCTGCCATTACTGGCAACATTGAATGCAAATGTTCCGTCTGCGGTTAATGTTTTTGTGTAATTAGCATCATTACGCAATACCAGTGAGTCACCAGAACCAAGGCCTTTGACCGTTCCACCAACTGTGGTGTAAACAAAGCCACCACATCCGGCAAGAATGAGGCCAATGGAACCAGAGATGAATGCGAGTGTCGTTTTATTCAAAATATATATCCAAATTGAGTGATTTCGTGTCAAAAGCCAGGCTCTTCCGGTGAGAGCGATACTATAATGCGCGCACTATTATACGAGCTGACACCGCTCAACAAAGCGATTGTGTCTTAAGATTACATTCTGTTACCCATTGAGTTACCAATGGAATTACTCAGGATTGATGCAAAATTGCTCCAGCAAGGCCAAACAAGCTTTCTGTACTTTGAAAAACATCATTTGCAAGCGATGTTCGTTGCGCCAACAGGCAACACCAAAGTGGCGATGGCACCAGCTGTACCGGGCTTGTCGAGGCTTGCACTCGGCTTGTAAAGAGCTTTACAACAAGGCGTCGTAACGCCGTCGAACAGTTTTGCGCCAGTTCTGTCAGTTCTGTTACTGGCAAAGTAGTCCATAAAGTAATCATGGTGAGAGATTTACAGCTGCATTAACAGTTTCATTGGCAGCTACATCTTGCGGTCATGAGACAGTCGTACCATAGTCAGACCGTGTTGAACATTTTTTCCGTATACCAGCTTAGCGACTCAATGAGTCGCCTACATTTACAAAATAAGTATGTCTCCAGACGAATATTGCCAGCAAAAAGCAGCCCAGAGTGGCTCCAGTTTTTATTACAGTTTTCTGTTTCTGCCTCAAGGCAGACGGCACGCAATCACCGCACTGTATGCATTTTGCCGGGAAGTAGACGATGTCGTCGATGACAGCACAGATGACATGGTCGCACGTTCGAAACTGGGATGGTGGCGCAAAGAAATCAAGGCCATGCTTGATGGTGCCCCCACTCACCCAGTGACCAAAGCACTATCACCACATATGTCTGAGTATCAACTGGATGGAGCTCATTTGCTGGCGATTATCGATGGTATGGAAATGGATCTGAACCAGACGCGCTATCTTGATTTTCCTGCTTTGCAAAAATACTGCTGGCATGTCGCCGGTGTGGTAGGCGTGCTGTCTGCCAGCATCTTTGGCATTCGCAATCCACAAACGCGACTGTTTGCTGAAAAACTCGGCCTTGCTTTTCAAATGACCAATATCATCCGTGATGTCGGCGAAGATGCCCGCAAGGGACGCATTTACCTGCCAGTCAACGAATTGCAACAATTCAAAGTGACGGCTGCTGACATCCTGAACTCTCGCCATAGCCCGGAATTTGAAGCCTTGATGCAATTCCAATACGCTCGTGCGCAAGCGTTGTACGACGAAGCTCTTTCCCTGCTGCCACCGGAAGACCGCCGAGCGCAGCGGACAGCGTTGATTATGGCTGCAATTTATCGGGCGCTATTGGTCGAAATTCAACGTGATGGATTCCATGTGTTAAACCAGCGGATTTCGCTGACGCCTATCCGTAAATTGTGGCTGGCGTGGAAAACCTACATCCGTGGCTAAACGCACTTACAGAATTGCCGTCATTGGTGGCGGCTGGTCAGGCTGCGCAGCAGCCGTGGAACTGGCTCGGCAGGGGCAACACGTCAGCCTGTTTGAAGCCGCCCCACGACTTGGCGGACGCGCAAGAGCGACAAAGGTTCATGATCATGTCGTGGATAACGGGCAACATATCATGCTGGGGGCATATCGCGAATGTCTGCGCCTGATCCAACTCGTTGGTATTGATCCGCAAAAGGCATTTCTGACATTGCCATTGCAAATGATCTATCCGGCATCGACCATCAATCATGGCAATGATAGCCAAAATAACAATCACAGCGGTATGCATTTTATCGCTCCCCGCTTGCCTGCTCCCTGGCATCTTCTGGTTGCGCTCTGGCGCGCAAAGGGACTCAGTTTTGCGGACAAAATGGCGCTTGCCAGATTTTCCACGACGGCGCGCTGGATGGGCTGGACGCTGCATCAGGACTGCTCGGTCAGCGAACTATTACAACGTTTTGAACAAACAGACCATCTGTGTCAGCTGATGTGGAATCCTTTATGTGTTGCAGCCTTAAACACACCACCAGAGCGAGCATCAGCACAAGTTTTCCTTCATGTATTGCGGGATAGCCTCGGCTCCAGTCGAGCCGCCTCGGATATGTTGCTGCCAAGATTAGACTTGTCGGCGCTTTTTCCAGAGGCCGCAGCCAACTACATTCAAGCCCGTGGCGGCAGGAGCAAGACGGGTGCAGCAGTCAAATCGCTGACCAGACATACTCATTCATCATCCACCGATAGCAACTCAGCTCGCTGGAACTTACAGCTGGCGAGCGGGCATCAGGAAGAAAACGAAAAAAATAACAAAGAAGGCAGCGTTGACAGTAGCGGTGAAAATAGCAACGAACATAGTAACGACAGCCAGGAATTTGATGCAGTTGTGCTGGCCACGGATATCGCCAATACAAAACGGCTGCTGGGGACATTGCCGGATATAGAGTCGAATACGCATCTGCCGGACTTTGACTACGAAGCGATCATCACCTGTTACCTGCAATATCCAACGGAGATACGACTCTCCAGAGCCATGTTTGCCTTGCGCGACGATCCGCAGCAACAGCGATGGGGTCAATATGTATTCGATCGCGGCTACTTACATCAGGATCAGGCAGGCTTGCTTGCGGTTGTTATCAGCGCATCACAAGTAAGGGATATGGGCGATCATGCCAGCATTGCCGCAGCGGTCGCGCAACAACTCGCCAACAGCTTTGGACGAATAGAATTGTCTATGCCGACATGGCATAAGATTATTTCAGAAAAACGGGCGACGTTCAGCTGTCACCCTTCTATCGTCCGACCCGCGAACACTACCAGCCTGCCTGATCTGATGCTGGCAGGCGACTACACACAATCCGACTATCCAGCCACGCTCGAAGCGGCCGTTCGCAGTGGAGTGACCGCTGCAACATTGTTAATGCAGCAGATGAAATAGTGTCTGCTGTCATTGCGACCGTAGTTGCTGATTCAATGAGCGACTCAGTGACCAATTCAGTCGCTGATGCCATTACTGATGCGGCAATTGACGCAGCACCTGCCGATGCAAATTTTTAACAGGACTGACGCTACATTGTCCTGGCAAGACATGACAATGAACGCAGCACGGGGTCGCAAGAGACGTTAAGAAGCTCATAAAGGACTTACGCTGGGACATTGACAAAGAACCTTCACAAGGCTGAGGCGATATTAAGCAGTCATGCTTAAAATGCCTGAAAACGCCCCTAAAAATACTACCCCCAGTATATTTAAAGCCACCTTATAATCCGTGGACTTCCAGCGGTTTTTGTATAATTCAGGGGGGAGTATATGGAAAGTATGCAGAAACACACCAACAACCCCAACCTTGAGCAAAGAAAGAACCAGCTCGTCCGATCAAGACAAACACAAGCAGCGTGCCCCACTCACCATCATCACAGCACAGCATATCAAGCAATCAACGCGCCACCAAATGATCAGCACGCCAAGGGTAAGCAGATCAGCTCAAACATTCCGCTCAACCCGACCCAAATCAGCTCACGATGCATCATCCACGTCACGAATTTTACTCATGGCTTCGTCAATTCTGTCGACACCTACAATCGTCAAACCCTCTATCGGTTGCTTGGGAGCGTTTGATTTAGGAATCATGGCAATTTTAAATCCAAGCTTGGCCGCTTCACGCAAACGCTCCTGACCACGGGGAGCAGGCCTGATTTCACCCGCCAACCCCACCTCGCCAAACACCACCAGTCCGCGAGGCAAAGGTTTATTGCGCATGGATGAATTGATCGCCAGCAGCACTGCCAGATCGGCTGCGGGCTCGGTGATTTTAACGCCACCAACAGCATTGATAAACACATCCTGATCAAACGCCGCCACTCCCGCGTGCCGGTGCAATACCGCCAGCAACATTGCCAGCCGATTCTGCTCCAATCCAACAGACAAGCGGCGGGCATTGGGGGCGTGTGAGCTATCGACCAGCGCTTGAATTTCCACCAGCAACGGACGGGTTCCTTCCTGCGTCACCATCACACAAGAACCGGGCACTTGCGTATCGTGCTGCGACAAAAACAAAGCAGAAGGATTCGATACTCCCTTCAATCCTTTTTCTGTCATGGCAAATACGCCTAGTTCATTGACGGCACCAAAACGATTCTTGATGGCACGAACAAGACGAAAACTGGAATGCGTATCACCCTCAAAATACAGCACCGTATCAACAATATGTTCCAGCACCCGCGGCCCGGCCAATGCTCCTTCCTTCGTCACATGGCCGACCAGTATCATCGTGATATCCATTGTCTTGGCGACCCTGGTCAGTTGCGCTGCGCACTCCCGCACCTGCGCCACCGAACCCGGAGCCGAACTCAGTGCGTCTGAATACATGGTCTGAATCGAATCAATCACGACCACTTCCGGCTTGTGTTCAGCCAGCGTCACCAGGATTTTTTCCAGTTGTATCTCCGCCTGCAAACGCAAGTCTTTGGCGTCAATCATCAAACGTCGCGCGCGCAAGGCAATCTGCGCACCGGACTCCTCGCCGCTGACATACAATACTTTTTTGATCTGCGTCAGATTAGCTAACGCCTGCAACAGTAGCGTAGATTTACCGATACCCGGATCGCCACCGATCAGCACCATACCACCCGGCACCAGACCACCGCCCAATACACGATCAAACTCATCAATACCAGTGCCAAAACGAGGAATATCGACGGCCTCAATTTCGGCCAGATTCAACACCGGCGCAGTTTGCGCCAGACTCTGATGCTTACCCGAAAAGCGGTTCCCGACATTCTCAATCACGGTTTCCACCAATGTATTCCACTGCCCGCAGGCGCTGCATTGCCCTGCCCATTTACTGGCAATGCCGCCACATTCAGTACAGGTGTAATTGGTTTTTGCTTTGGCCATTTTTTTAATCTATTTACTAAAGTACTGATATTTTAACCAGTATTGTGCAGCAAGCTTGTCCTATTTCACGAATGCAGCCCGTTTTTCGTGGTATAAAGCAAGCCGTAGACACTTTGTAACAGGCAAATACTAAGCATGAAACGCGGTTTTTATACGATCATGGCGGCACAGTTTTTTTCGTCACTTGCCGACAATGCTTTACTCATTGCCGCGATGGCATTACTGGTGTCGATGCAATCTCCGGGTTGGATGACACCACTCCTGAAACTGTTCTTTGTGCTGTCATATGTACTTCTGGCAGCCTTTGTCGGAGCATTCGCCGACTCCTTGCCCAAAGGCAAAGTCATGTTCCTGACCAACATGATCAAGGTTGCCGGATGTGCACTCATGTTTTTCAACGTACACCCTTTATTGGCGTATGCCGTGGTTGGTTTTGGTGCGGCAGCTTACTCGCCCGCCAAATACGGCATCCTGACGGAATTACTCCCCCCGGAAAAACTGGTCGCGGCCAACGGCTGGATTGAAGGGCTGACAGTGTCCTCCATTATTCTGGGGACGGTACTCGGCGGTGCGCTTGTGAATCCGCAGATATCAGCACGGCTGCTCAGCATCGATTTCCCTGTCGTCGACTTCCCGATTTACACTCCCACCGAAGCAGCTCTATGTGTGATTACCGGCTGCTACGCCATCGCTGCGATTTTTAATCTGAAAATTCCGGACACAGGTGCCCGCTATGAGCATCAGGAACGAAATCCAGTCAAACTGGTTGTCGATTTTGCCGGTTGCTTCATGACCTTATGGCGCGATAAATTAGGACAAATTTCACTTTCAGTCACGACGCTGTTTTGGGGTGCGGGTGCCACACTGCAATTCATCGTACTGAAATGGGCAGAAAAATCTCTGAAGATGCCACTGGATAAGGCGGCAGCACTGCAAGGGGTGGTCGCGATCGGTATCGCCCTCGGTGCAGTTGCAGCAGCGCGCTTCGTTCCTTTGAAAAAATCACTATCCGTCATGCCACTCGGTATTGCCATGGGATTGGTTGTCACCACCATGATACTGGTACACAACGTCTGGATTGCCTATCCTTTGCTGATTCTGGTCGGCGGGCTGGCAGGTTACTTTGTCGTGCCAATGAACGCCTTATTGCAGCATCGTGGTCATGTGCTGATGAGCGCTGGTCACTCGATCGCAGTTCAGAATTTCAATGAAAACTTATCTGTTCTGACGATGCTGGCGCTGTATGCACTGATGATTTCATTTAATGTCGACATTCAGTTCATCATCGTTTTGTTTGGCCTGTTTGTGGCTGGCACCATGTTCATGGTCATGAAAAAACATCAGGCTAATCAGAAAGAGCACGATTCTCTTGCGCTGATTGGCGAACACAAGCACTGAACAATAACTGCTCTGCAACGCGCCATCACCGATTGATGGCGCGTTGCCACCAGTCATCCGGCACCAGCATGCCACGACATAACTCTTGCGCACACCCCTCATTCACCCTCATACCCGCCACCAATAACGGTGTTGCGGACAAGGAAAAATGTGTGGCAACAGCATCCGACAACTGAGAGATTGAGCGTACAGCTGCCACGTCGCACTGCGCTGGCGCCAGCCAATCCAATCTATCCAGAATAACGCCGGCATCAAATGCGGTTACAGCCACATGGCAAAATTCCGCTAAAGTCCATATGTACCCACGCGCATGTTGGGGAGCAATTCCTTCCAATAGGATGCTCGGGGCCTCCGTATCTTCCGTCTCTTCAGCCCCTTTCACACACCCCATTCCTGGCATGCTGTCCGATCCTGCCACTCCCGACGAACCATAAAATAGCCAGCCTTTGATGAATGCCTGAGCAGATATCACCGGCTCAGGCAAAGCGGAAACAGCCAGAGGATGAGAGGCCAGACGCAATTGTTGATGCAGCATTTTGTGCATTTTCAGCGCCAGATTATCCTGAAGATTCGGACCGACATAAGCATCGAAACCGACATTGAAACCATGAGTAGTTGATGAGCCGGATGTGTTGGCTGGGCAAAAAAGATAAAATTTGGTTGCCAGTTCCCAGTGCGCTAATGCGTCGCCCTGCCTGACCAGAAAATCAAACTCACCTACTGTTCGCCCCTGCGCATCCCTGACCTGCAAACCGCGAGCATACAAAATACCGTGTTCGGCAAAATAAAATTCCAGCAAGGTTTCAGCATACAAGCCCAGTCGCCGGTGCTTTTTTCTTGCCAGCATCAGGTGTAACTGCTGCAATTGCTGCGGGCTACTGTCCAACGACAGTAGCCAATCCACCACACCCGAGATAAAGGGAAGTGGCGGATTCAAGCTGGCACCAAGCCATACAGGAGACAAATGCTCCAAAAGATCGGGTGATGTCAGCAACCACGCGAGTGAGCGAACGTGAGGATCAGCCAGTTGTTGCCACTGGCGATGGAATTCAGATTGAAATGCAGTGATCAAGTGTGATGGCCTGGCACTAATGCCGTCGCCATACACAAGTCCGCCCATGCCTTTCGTTTGTCTGCCGGTTTGCGCAATAAATAAGCAGGATGATAGGTTACAACGACAGGGATCGCCTGATATCGATGTGTTTTTTCGCGCAACTGTCCAACCGGCGTTTCTGGAGACATTCCCAACAAAGAAACGGCTGCCGTTTTTCCGAGCGCAACAATCATTTGAGGTTGAATTAATTCAATTTGCCTATGCAAATAGGGCAAACAAGCGGCAACCTCATCAGCGGTCGGCGGTCGATCTTTACCATGCTCGTCTGTTGGCCGGCATTTAACGATATTGGCAATAAAAGTCCGGCGATCTCGCTGCAACCCCAAAGAACGCAACATGTTGTCCAGCAATTGCCCGGCAGCGCCGACAAAAGGCTTACCCTGAATATTTTCATTGTAGCCAGGCCCTTCACCGACAAACATCCAATCCGCTTTACGGTCACCAACACCGAATACTGTATTTTTACGGCTGTGGCACAAATTACAGGCCTGACATTCACTGACTGCAAGCTGCAACTCATCCCAAGTCATTTGTTCAACAGGCGTTTTTCCCTGCTGCACGACAATCGCCTGAGCTTGCTCCGGCAAAGGAGTGGCAAACCCCGGCACCAACGACGATGCCGTTATCTCAGGAATCGCTGACACATCAGATACATCTGGCATCTCAGGCAACTCTGCGTTGATCGCAGTCGCAGGGGGAGCATTGATGTCTTTTTCAGGTAAATGTGCAGATACCGGTGCAGGCACGGACGCGGACTCAACGAGACTGAACACCGGCACAGGTACAGCGATCGCTGCCTCAGTTTTTGCCTGCAACTCCGGCTCACGCAATTGCCACATTGGCCCCAAACCCATTTCTCGCAACAAATGGGAGCGTTCACCAGACTGTTCAAACAATGAGCTCAACACATTCTCCGCATCACAATCGCATCTTCACGCGTATTTCCTTGGGCAGGATAATAAGATTTGCGTTTCCCGATCTCTGAGAAACCAGCCTTCAGATACACCTCAATCGCCCTTTGGTTACTACATCTTACTTCCAGCAAAATAGACTCTGCCTGCTTCTGCGCAGCATAATCAAACATTTTACTGATTAACTGACGCGCATATCCCTGCCCCTGATACTCAGCGCCAACAGCCAAATTCAATAAGTGCAACTCTTCCATCACCGGCATCATCAGAAAATAGGCAAATAACTGCTGCTGGCTATTGCGAAAGCCGAATGCATCATGGGCGCTTAAAAAAGAATCCGTAAAATTGCCTCTCGACCATGGGTGAGAATAAACTTGCTGCTCAATATCAAGCATCTGGTCAATATCCGCAAAACCTAACTGACAATAAGCAGGACTTGTCGCTATCACTGCCATTCCTAAACTCCCTGTCCTTGCAACGCTTCTTTCGCCAGCAATCGCTCTGCGGTGGTCAATGCGATTTTATTTCGCAAATACAAAGGCTGAGCCATTTCAGCTGGCAATGCCAACCCCTGCTGGAAAGCTACCCGTGCAAGATGCGCAATATCCCGCGCGTGCGGTGCACACAAAATGACAGGAAACGCCTGAAGTGTCTCAGGCAACGCGACTCCCTGGCCAAGTACAAATAGAGTTTCAGCAGAAAAATCTTGCTCGCTAAGCTGCGCCAAAGTCGACAGCGCAGGTGCCGTAACCTGCTGGCATGCAGCACCATCAAAATGATAGTGAGCCCAATACACTTCTGCCATACGCGCATCCAGAATACAAACAAAGTCAGTTCCCGGACGCAATGCCTTCGCGCCCGCTGCCATTGCCTGCAGGCTGACAACAGGAAGTACAGGCAAATCTGCACCAAAGGCCAACCCCTGCACAATGCCACATGCGGTGCGAATGCCAGTAAACGCCCCAGGTCCACACCCGAACGCGATTGCATCACAATCGCTCAGCCTCACACCTGCTTCCACCAGAAGACTTTGTATCGCCGGCAAAATAGCCTGGGAATGGGTTTGTACACCAGATAATTCTCTGGAAAAAATATGCTCACCGACCAGCAGAACAGCAGTTGCAAGTTCGGTAGAGGTTTCAATAGCTAAAATCGTCGTCATATTGGTATTTTACCGTGTTCAACACGGGCTCATGCTGGATTTATCAGGAACGGATGTTGGGTTAAAATGTAAAAATGAAATCAACCGACAATATTGAAGACCTGACACATATTCGGGAAAACCTGAAAAACAGTCCGTGGCTGATTGCCTGCCTTTGCGCCGCCTGGTGCGACACCTGCAATCAATATCGCAGGCCTTTTGAACTACTGGCCAGCACACATCCGGATAAATGTTTCGCCTGGATCGACATCGAGGATCAGGCACATCTGGTTGACGAAATAGACATTGAAAACTTCCCCACTATTTTGATTCAATACGAGGATAGCGTTGCATTCCTGGGAACCATGCTGCCAGACACATCACAATTGCAGCGACTCCTAAGTTCCGTAATGGAAAATGCGATTACGGGTAACATTAAGCGCAGCTCACTGAATCAGGAAGCACCAGAAGGCTGGAGCCTCAGGCGACTAATTACAGCATCACATCAATAAATCACAAGATAGACGTCGAACACCGCATTGCACTGAAACAGGTGTGAAAGCAATAACAACACCCTCTTGTTTGCAACTGAAGCAACTACCTATCTGAATAGGACTTACGCAAAATTGTTCCAGCAAGGCATAGTGACGAAGGCCGTGTCGCACAACAAGGAGTCATAACGCCGCAGAGGCGGTTTTGCGCAAGTTTTACCAAAAAGAAAAAAGGGACTAGATTTGCATCTAGTCCCTTGAATCTGGTGCGGCTGGCAGGAATCGAACCCACGACCCCTTGGTTCGTAGCCAAGTACTCTATCCAGCTGAGCTACAGCCGCGAAGAAGAAGATTATAGCACAACGAAATGCCGGATTTAAAGCCCCTGCCCTCAATTTAATTATCAGTTAACGAATAATCGGCATGAATGAGGAAGGAAGATATCGCAACACGAGAGAGATTTGCTGCTTATCTGGAATGCGATACAGGAAACTGAAAGGAAAAAGAAAAAAGGGACTAGATTTGCATCTAGTCCCTTGAATCTGGTGCGGCTGGCAGGAATCGAACCCACGACCCCTTGGTTCGTAGCCAAGTACTCTATCCAGCTGAGCTACAGCCGCGAAAAACAAAATTATAGCATAGCCACTTGCACTTGATAAGTCCCTCTGTATGCTTTTTTAAATTTCTACCTGGGACCCCACTTCAATGACTCGGTTGCTCGGAATTTGGTAATAATCCGCCGCATCGCGCGCATTGCGCGACATAGTGACAAAAATTCCTTCACGCCAATTTGCCATACCACCATCGGGACTGGAGATGATTGTCTGTCTGGAAATAAAATAGGAGGTTTCCATAGGTTCAAACGCCAGACCATGAGGCGCACATAACTCCAGCGCCTTCGGAATATCTGGTTCATTTTTAAAGCCGTAAGAAATATCCACCTGATAGCAATTGTGCCCAAGGTCAGTCACGGCAATACGTTCATTGAACGGCACCCACGGTATTTCTTTATTATGGAGTGTCAAAAACACGACCCGCTCATGCAGTATTTTGTTATGCGACAAATTATGCAACAAAGCATGCGGCACACCGTCAGCCTCTCCCCTCAGGAATACGGCAGTTCCAGACACGCGGGTCGGCGCAGAAACGAAGAGAGAGTCCAGGAATTCCTCGAGCGGAATCGCATGTTTTTTAAGATTTTCAAAGACCAGCTCACGCCCACGCTTCCAAGTCAGCATTGTCGTAAAGATAATCAATCCCAGTACAATCGGGAAATAGCCACCATGGAAAAACTTCAAGGCGTTGGCTGAAAACAGAGAAATATCAATCGTCAGAAAGAAACCTGTCGCCGCAATACAAAGCAGGAAATTGTATTTCCAGCCAAATCGGATAACAAAAAATGTCAGCATCGAAGTCACGAGCATGGTGCCTGTATTGGCAATACCATAAGCCGATGCCAGATTCGAGGAAGATCCAAAACCAATCACCGCCCCAACAACAACCGCCAGTTGCAACCAATTAACGACTGGAATATAAATCTGACCAATTTCTTTTGAGGATGTATGAATAATCTTCATACGCGGTAAAAACCCTAACGAGATCGCCTGCTTTGTCATAGAGAATGTGCCGGAAATTGTTGATTGTGACGCAATCACCGCAGCCACCGTGGACAATACAACCAAGGGATAAATACTCCATGCACCCAGCTGATAATAGAAGGGATTGGTGACTGTTTCGGGATGCATGACCAACAAAGCACCCTGCCCCAGATAATTTAACGCCAGCGACGGAAATACAATAAAGAACCAGGCCGCACGAATTGGCTTGGAACCAAAATGGCCCATATCTGCATACAGTGCTTCCGATCCTGTGAAAGCCAGCACCACCGCACCCAGTGCAATGAATGCTACCCAGCGATATTCATTCACAAAAGTAATCGCATGCACAGGATTGAACGCCCCCAGAATACCCGGGAAACGGATGATGTTATAGAGACCCATGGCCGCCAGCACCAGAAACCAGATCAACATTACCGGACCAAATAGCTTACCAATACCAGCAGTTCCTTTGCGTTGTGCCGCATACAAGCCGATCAACACAATCAATGTCACAGGCACAACCACAGGTTTAAAACTTGAAGTCGCGACTTCCAATCCTTCCATTGCCGACAATACAGACATTGCCGGTGTAATAACACCATCGCCATAAAACAGCGATGCGCCAAACAGTCCCAAGACTGTCAAAGGAAAATAAAGTGAGGATTTTTTTGAAACAGACTCCAGCGCCAGCGCCGTAAGCGCCATGATCCCGCCTTCACCACGGTTATCTGCTCGCAATACCAGCGTGACATACTTAAGTGAGACGATAACAATCAAGCCCCACAAAATAAGCGAGACAATACCAAATACATTGGCTTCGCTCAATGGAAGTCCATGCTCTTTAGAAAAAACCTCTTTCATTGTATAGAGAGGACTCGTTCCGATATCGCCATAAACGATACCAACAGCCGTTAACGTCAATGCTGCAAGGCTGCTTTTTGTGTGATGATTAGCCAATTATGTACCTTGTAATTATTGGTGCATTGCACAATAGGTGATTCCATCCCCAATTTCAATAGAGTGATGTAAAAAAGCATACGGTTGCGAAACGAAAACAACACGTCGATCAGACGTTCTTGCACATTATCCTTATCTAAGTGTATGCAAGCGCTCAATACTAGTCAGTATACGGATACATTCCTATGCGCAATCAATCAAAAATTGCTCTTCATCTCTACAAGCTCATTGGCAAATCCATCGTGAACGTGGTACCTATTCCGACGATACTCTTAACATTCAACTGACCATGCAAGATAGACGTCACAATATTATAAGAAATGTGCAAACCCAAACCGCTCCCTCCCTGCCCCAGTTTCGTTGTGAAAAATGGATCAAAAATGCGTTTTAAATTTCCTTCGGGAATACCACAACCATCATCCGTCAATTGAATGACGACTCTTGCATTGTCTACCTGCGCGGCACTCAGCATCAGGCACCCCGGACCGCCTTGATCAAATGCATGCAAAATTGCATTCTCGATCAGATTAGTAATCACCTGTCCCAATGATCCAGGGTAACTATCCATCACAATGCCTTCCGGCACATCCGTTGACAAAGTATGCCCAGCGTGGCCGATACGGATATTCAAGGTCGCCACTATATCCAGTAATACTTTTCGCAAATCAAATGGCCGTCGCTGCTCTGAAGTTCGATCAACCGCAACCTGTTTAAAACTACTGACAAGATTGGCTGCACTGCCAAGACTGCGCATTAAAATATCAGAAGAACCAGCAACTTCATCGCAATAACGGTTGAGTTCGGAACGCCGCAAATTTTGCTCTTTTAATTTTTGTAGCACATCACGGGTTGAGTCCTGCAAAGTGCTTGCGACCAAAAGGCAATTTCCGATCGGGGTGTTTAATTCATGCGCAACACCAGCTACCAGCGCACCCAGAGCAGCCAACTTTTCCTGCGCAATGAGGTGCTCCTGCGCCTGCTTCAAGCGCAGATATGCATCTGCATTACCCAGCGCAATCGCACCATAGGCCGACAAGGACCGAAAAATCATTCTCTCCCTATCGCCATACGCCCTGGCTCTGGAGGACTGTATTGTCATCACGCCCAGCACCTGCTCGCCGATCATTAATGGGGCAAATAACATGCTAAGGACGCGCTCAGTTCCCGGAATCAGGCCTGGCACCTCATCATCAGGAGAAATATCGACCAGAATTTCTCGTCGTTCTTTCACTGAACGGACGGAATTGGACACTGCGCTCGACATGGGTATTGAATCCGACTCAATAGCCTGCCCATTTTCGACACCGTATGCCGACGTCATGCTTTGCAAATCAGCATCCATCAGATAAATCACAAAAGCAGTCACATGCAATAAGCCATGTACATGCCTGTTTAACGCATCAAATACCGCCTCCGCATCCAGACTCGCCGTAATCTCCTGGCCAATCGTGCCAAGGCGCTCCAGAATTGCACTCGACTGTGCCAACACCTCCGCGCGTTCCGCTTCTGCTTTCGCGAGTTGGCGCAAATGCTCACTCTCCGCGCGCATACGATCGGTTTGCCGGCTAACTTCCATGGCATTTGCACGGTTCGTGACTTCTTTTGTGTGTATCGCTGCCCGCGCGTCAATTGCTAAACGACTGTAGCGAAATGCTTCCTGATAATTACCGCAAGCAGCATGCGCATCCGCTATTTCTTCCAGCAAATCCCCTGATACGTTATAACCATCAATCTCTGCAGCAATTTCCAACGCTTGCTTCAGGTAATGCAATGATGCGCTTGGCTCTTCCATCTCCTGAGGTGATGGCAAGACATGCCTGGTATGCAGCGAAGCCAATACGCGCAAGACATCAATATGGCGATAGCTATCACGACGATTCTCTGTCAGAGTCAATGCCTCATGCGCAACAGACAAGGCTTCATCGGGCTGATCAAGCAACGACATGACATGCGCATAGCCGCGACGCGCGCCAATGCGAAAATCCAGATAGTCTTTCTGATCTGCCCATTGTTTTAACAAGGAAAAATTCAATAAGGCTGCCTGATAGTCACCGCGATCCAGCGACAAATCCCCAAGATAACGCAGTGCCAGTAAATGAGTGCGCGAACCGGTCACATTGTTCAACAACGTCAAGACCTCTTCCAGCATATCCTTGGCGGCATCCAGTCGTCCCAGACGACGCAGCGTTTCTGACATCTGTAATAAGCAATTGCCAATACTGACTGGCCAGCCTGTTTTTCTGGCGATCTCATGACCGGTTTCTATCCATTTCAGTGCAGCCTGATGATCATTCAGACTATTGAACGCGTCACCGATATTGCCTGCAACATTGATGGCACGCTGAACCTGCCCATATTGCAATGCGCATTCAAATACCTGGATGCCGCATGCAACAGACTGCCCAAAATTACTGGACAAGGAAGAAACGTACATCTGGAATTCATGGGAGTAACTGGCGATCAGTGAATCATCCGGCACAGTCGGAGGTCGAAACTGCCGCCCCCAACGTTGCATCGCGAGAGGCGAGTTCCGAAATACCATCTGATTCGCCAAAAAAGATTCTGCGACCCTGACCCTCAGCCCATCTTGAGCACGTGTGGCATAGGTAATCGACTGCATCATCGCTGGCTCAACAGCCGCAAGTTCACCCCGATGCAACATCAAACATGCCTGTAAATAGTAGGCATCAGCCAACGCGCTACCAGCCTCATGCCGGTTCAAGGTATCTAATTGTGGCAACGCTGAACTCAATAACTGTTCGGCGCGATCAATATCACCATGCAAATAGGCAATCTCTGATCTCAGTAAGAGTAAGCGAGGGAAAATGAAATTGATTTTGGGATCAGGCGAACTGGTGATCGCTTCCAGTGCGATGCCGTCTTCTGCCTCGTCTGCAAGCATGATAGCCAGCTTGCTATCCCGTTGACGCAAGTCCCAAGCCAATGTCACCAGTAGTCTCAGGCGCTCAATGCCACGTGACTGCTGTAATACATACTCACGTTGCGCCACTTCGGCATTGGTAACGAATATTTCCATAAGATGAACAACATCGCCGAAGAGTAATGAGGTAATGGAAGAGAAAAATGATCAGCAGTAAATAGTAACAGATAGTGACAAAAATAAAAGCCTGATGAATACCTGACGTCATCCGTTTCTGTGATGACTCAATCGCAATCTCCGATGGTGTCAGGACTTACCTTACAACGTCCTGGCTACGTTATGAGCGCTTGCAGTACAAGCCCTGAAGCCTGTAACACTCTCGCTGTCATTCCTGACCAAAACAATTTGGCGTTAGTTCTGTGGATGATATATCGCAAAAAAACCCTGAGCAGACTTAAATTCCGCTCAGGGTTGATCCATTCACCATGTAGTGTTCAATGACGACACTATTCAATGAACGATATCTGAATGGCAACTTTGGCATCCAAGAGAATGCCAATACGCGCATTACTGTGCTTTTTTAGCAACCAGCGTCAAAATATCATAAGAAGCAACCAGCTCATTATCCTGATTCGTCACTTCCACATCCCAGGCCACAACCCCCTGCCCGACACCATTCGTATCTTTTTTCTGGCGATCGATTTTGCGCTTGCATGTCAGGCGTGCGCGAATCGTGTCACCGATACCTACCGGTTTCACAAAACGCAATGTGTCCAGGCCGTAGTTTGCCAGCACAGGGCCAACACCAGGAGAAACAAACAAGCCAGCTGCTGCCGACAGGACAAAATAGCCATGTGCAATACGCTTGCCGAAAGTACTTTCTTTCGCCGCAATTTCATCAAAGTGCATATAGAAATAATCGCCTGACAAGCCACCAAAGGCGCAGATATCTGCCTCGCTGACAGTACGGCGATGTGTCAGCAGTGAGTCCCCGATATGTAAATCCTCAAAATAATGACGGAAAGGATGTACCACGGACTCACGTACCGCTGCACCGCGGACATGTTCGCGCGTGACTGCGGCGAGCATCGTTGGTGATCCTTGTATTGCCGTTCTTTGGAGATAATGCTTGACAGCTCTGGCACCGCCCAGTTCCTCGCCGCCGCCAGCACGCCCAGGGCCGCCGTGTTTTAACTGCGGCAAAGGCGAACCATGTCCTGTTGATTCCACTGCCGCTTCGCGGTCAAGTATCAGCAAACGTCCGTGCCATGCGGCCATCAGAGGAATCGCCTGCGCCGCAATCCCTGGATCTTTTGTCACCAGAGATGCAACCAGACTACCACGCCCCTTCGCTGCCAGCGCAATCGCATTGTCGATATCATCATATGGCATCAACGTGCTGACAGGGCCGAACGCCTCAACATCGTGCACACGCGGATGTGCCAATGGCTGGCGACAAACAATCAATGTCGGCGACACAAAAGCGCCATGCTCTGTCGCTTCACCGACTGGCTTGACAGCATCTACGCCACCAAACGCAATTTGGTTACCCTCTGCAAGAATAGCAATACGCTCGCGCACATCATGTTGCTGGGCTTTGGATGCCAAAGGCCCCATACGCACACCATCAACACGCGGATCACCCACCACCACTTTTGCCAAACGAGCACTGATGCGTTCCGCAACGATATCGATATATGCCTGTGGAACAATAACACGGCGAATAGCAGTACATTTTTGACCAGCCTTCGTTGTCATTTCTCGCACAACTTCCTTGACGAACAAGTCAAATTCCTCATCGTCCGGGCTGACATCTGGCCCCAGAATTGCACAATTAAGTGAATCTGCCTCTGCCGTAAATGGAATGGAGCGTTTGACCAGATTCGGTGTAGCTTTCAGTTTGGCTGCAGTATCTGCCGATCCTGTAAATGTAACCAGATCAGATTCTTCCAGGCGATCCAGCAGATCACCGGTAGAACCGATGACCAGTTGCAAACTACCAGCTGGAAGAAGTCCAGATGCCTCGATCAGACGCAACAGCTCTTCAGTCAGATAACTGGTTGCACTGGCGGGTTTGACGATACATGGCATACCAGCCAGGAAAGTAGGCGCGAATTTTTCCAGCAATCCCCAAACCGGAAAATTAAATGCATTGATGTGTACAGCCACACCACGACGTGGAACCAGTATATGCGTTCCTGCAAAATGCCCTTGTTTACCCAGAGGAAAAGCCGGCCCCTCATGAA
The DNA here is from genome assembly GCF_049339385.1 of Undibacterium sp. SXout7W. Taxonomy (NCBI): domain Bacteria; kingdom Pseudomonadati; phylum Pseudomonadota; class Betaproteobacteria; order Burkholderiales; family Oxalobacteraceae; genus Undibacterium; species Undibacterium sp. SXout7W. The sequence goes on from NZ_JBMPPF010000008.1 coordinate 71,356, forward strand.
ACACATTACCAGATGGGAATTCGTTAGTACCGATGCTGGCATAGGCGAATAAGGTACCTGCGCCGCCTTCGATATCGATCCAGCTGTCATTGCGTGTTGCGCCCGTGTGCACGGACACCGCATACAACGCTTCTTTGTGCTCATTCAGGTATTTAGCCAATGTGCGCAAAATACTGGCACGTTGTTGGAAATCCAGTGCCAGCAAATTTTTCAAACCTTGTTCACGGGCAAAAGTTAATGCCGCAGCAAAATCAGGCGTTTCTGCATGGGTGTGATACAACACACTGCCATCAATCGCGCTTTGTAATGGCTGTGCAGCGTGTTCGCCTACCCATTCACCAGCGATAAAACTTTGCAGAGTTTTCATGAATACCATTTCCTCACTTATTGAATTCAATCAGATGCCACTGTGCACACCGGCACGGGCAAGATAATTACTTTGATTTAGGCCTATGTCCGGGCATGGAACTATCACGCGCCATACGCGGCCTGTCTGGTTCCACTTCTGTCAACGCATCGACTTCCTGCATCGTCTCCAGCGAGCGTCGGGTCAGCGTGTGATATTCCGCCGTTCCCTGCGTCTTCCATTGCACTTCGTCATCAGTCAGCTCCCGCAGTACACGTGCAGGCATACCAACGACCAGATGGCGTGGTGGTACTTGCATACCCGCTTTGACAAACGACATGGCGGCGACAATCGATTCAGCACCGATCACGGCTTTGTCCATAACGACAGCATTCATGCCAACCATCGCATTACGTCCAATACGACAACCATGCAAAACCGCACCGTGTCCGATATGACCATCCTGTTCAACGACCGTATCGCTATCGGGAAAACCATGCATGACGCAGGTATCCTGGATATTGGCACCCTCTTCGAGTATCAGACGACCAAAGTCGCCACGCAGACAAGCAGAAGGACCAACGTAACAACGAGGGCCGATAATGACATCGCCGATCAGCGTCGCTGTCGGATGAACATAGGCAGTCGGATGAATGACCGGCGTGATGCCATCAATGGAATATACCTTCGTCATAATGATCGCTCCTTCCGACTGTCTTAGTTACTGTCAGCGCGCTCGATAATGAGCGCAATTCCCTGACCAACGCCAATACACATCGTGCACAGTGCATAACGCCCGCCAGTGCGCTCCAGTTGGTTTAGCGCTGTTGTCACCAGACGTGCGCCAGAGGCTCCGAGTGGATGACCAATCGCAATTGCACCGCCATTCGGATTAACATGGGCAGCGTCATCCGGCAAACCCAGATCACGGGTGACTGCCAAGCCTTGTGCAGCAAATGCCTCATTAAGTTCAATGACATCCATCTGCTCCAGCGTCAACCCGGTTTGCGCTAATACCTTGCGGCTTGCTGGTGACGGACCAAAGCCCATAATGCGTGGCGCCAGACCAGCGGTAGCCATGCCGACGACACGCGCACGCGCCTTCAAGCCGTATTGTTTTACAGCATCCGATGACGCCAGCAACACCGCGCAAGCGCCGTCATTCACACCAGACGCATTACCGGCAGTCACACTACCATCCGGTTTCACAACGCCCTTCAGACGTGTCAGCATTGCGCTGTCAGTGTCAGGACGAGGATGTTCATCCGCAGAAAATACTTTTGGATCGCCTTTTTTCTGTGCGACGCTGACCGGCACAATTTCGCTATGAAAGAAACCAGCCGCATTAGCCGCAGCCCACCGTTGCTGACTACGTATCGCAAAGGCATCCTGATCGGCACGGGAAATATTGAACTCCTGCGCCACGTTTTCCGCAGTTTCCGGCATGGAGTCAATACCATAACTAGCCTTCATCAGACTATTAACAAAACGCCAGCCTATTGTCGTATCTTCAATTTTTGCAGTACGGGAAAAGGCACTATCGGACTTCCCCATCACAAAAGGCGCTCTGGTCATGCTTTCTACGCCACCGGCAATAATCAAATGCGCTTCGCCCGATTTAATTGCACGGGCTCCAATACCAATGGCATCCAGACTGGAGCCACACAAACGGTTAATCGTATTGCCAGGCACATCCACTGGCAAGCCTGCCAGCAATGCCGCCATACGGCCGACATTACGATTATCTTCTCCCGCCTGATTGGCACAACCATAATAGACGTCGTCGACTTTCGACCAGTCAACTGTGGGATTGCGCTCTATCAGTGCTTTGATTGGCAACGCGGCCAGATCGTCTGCACGCACGCTTGCCAATGCACCACCATAACGTCCAAACGGTGTTCGTATTGCATCACAAATCCATGCATCCATTACGCCCTTTGTATCCTTTTCAGCCATTTATTGCTCCTTCATTCCTGTCATATTCCATCGTTACCTGATCACCAGTGACGCTTACCCCACTTCTCACATAGAGGTTTATTAAGAGACAAGCGCATGGCTTTTTGTGCAAGGACGCTGATACAGCGTCCGATCAGGCATCCTTTAAACGTTCATTAATGTTCATTAACGTTCAGCAAACGTCCACCAAACATCAATTAAACGCCGATTTTTGGTCGTTTATCGATCACGCGACGGGCTTTACCGACGGAAGTGCGCTCAATGCTGTTCGCTGCCAGCACCCGGACTTTACTGCTGACACCCACAAAAGTCTTAATATCGTGCTGCAACTGACGGTTCAGTGCTTCCATTTCGATTTCAGATAATTTGCCGGAAACCTCGGGACGCAATTCAGCGATGATATCGAGTTTATCCATGTGGTTTTCACGTGTGACAACCAATTGATATTGCGGTGCCAGTTGCGGATGCTTCAGTAACAGTTCTTCAACTTGACTAGGGAACAGATTCACGCCACGGATAATCAACATGTCATCAGAACGTCCGGTGATTTTGCCAATACGGCGCATAGAACGTGATGTCGGAGGCAACAAGCGTGTCAGATCGCGCGTGCGGTAGCGAATGACAGGGAATGCCTGCTTTGTCAACGATGTGAATACCAGTTCACCTTCCTCGCCGTCCGCGACAACTTCACCCGTTTCCGGATTAATAATTTCCGGATAAAAATGGTCTTCCCAGATCACCGGACCATCTTTACTCTCGATACATTCACAGGCAACGCCTGGTCCCATCACTTCGGACAAGCCATAGATATCCATAGCATCAATACCGGCACGACTTTCGATTTCACTGCGCATCGCATCAGTCCAGGGTTCAGCACCAAAAATACCGATCTTCAAGGAACTTTCAGCAACGTCAAGACCCTGACGAGAAAATTCTTCGATGATGTTCAGCATATAGGATGGCGTAACCATGATGATTGATGGCTTGAAATCCTGTATCAACTGCACTTGCTTCTCAGTCTGACCACCTGACATTGGCACCACGGTACAACCCAGACGTTCAGCACCATAATGCGCACCAAGACCGCCGGTAAACAAACCATAACCGTAAGCGATATGAATCATATCGCCAGCACGACCGCCAGCAGCACGTATGGAACGGGCAACCAGATTCGCCCAGGTATCGATATCATCCTTGGTATACCCGACGACGGTTGGCTTGCCAGTGGTTCCGCTGGAAGCGTGAATCCGGGATACCTGTTCGCGCGGAACAGCAAACAAACCAAACGGATAATTGTCACGCAACTCCTTTTTACCTGTGAAAGGAAACTTGGCAATATCCGCCAGTGTCTTCACATCATCAGGATGCACTCCGGCAGCATCAAAGGCAGCGCGATAATGCGGCACATTATTGTAAGCGTGTGACAAAGTCCATTTAAGACGCTGCAACTGCAATGCCTGCAATTCGTCTTTACTGGCGGTTTCGATAGGGTCTAATTCTTTTGGATCTGGAACTCGGCTAGTCATGATGGTCTCCTCTGAACGTATTCGATGTAGTAATAGATAAAAAATATTGCTGGCAGATTGTGTGCGCCATGACAAATACCCTTGTCAGGCAGCCACATGAATCGTCATTGCGACTCTTGCACCTGCTTCTTACGCGATCTGTGTTGCTGATGCAGTCTCTCCACCGGCATCCGGAGTCGGAATTACTTCTCCCTTGATGCGATGCGACTTTCCTCGGAATATGGCAATTAAATGTCCATCCTGATTGCTGACCTTAACGTCGTAAATGCCAGTTCGTCCGACCAGCGTCTGCTCGCTTGCTACTGCGGTCAGAACATCACCCTCGCGGCCTGGTGCCAGATATTCAATACTGCAACCGGCAGCCACAGTCGCGTGATTGCGACTATTGCAGGCAAACGCAAAGGCACTGTCAGCCAGCGCAAACAGGAATCCACCATGACAGGTAAGGTGACCATTCAACATATCGGAACGCACACGCATCGTGAGTGTTGCCTGCCCTTCAGCAACGGAAGAAATCTGCATGCCAAGTCCACGCGTGGCAGCATCATTCGCAAACATGGCAGCAGCGGTTGCTTCAGCCAGCTGCTGGCCATGTGCGTAAATAGAATTAGTCATAAAATTTCCTTCCATTGATTTTTTTTCTTTGCAGCAGTGGAGAAATACGATAACGATCTTCGCCATACCAATCTGCCATGTTCTGCAAGACCGTGACGATGTGCGCAATACCTGCGGTATCGGCCCATTTCAATGGCCCGCGCGGATAATTGACCCCTTTTTGCATTGCGGCATCCACAGCAGCAACGTCACAGACGCCCTGATTGACGGCATCTGCGGCTTCGTTAGCCAGCATCGCTACTGTGCGCATCACGACCATTCCTGCCGCATCATCCACACGCGTAACGGCATAACCCGCAGTTTGCAAAGTACCGACTACTGCCTGATATGCCGCAATGTCACATTGATCAGCCACCGCCAATACCAGTCGTTTGCTGGTGAGAGCATCGAATGCCAGATCCAACAAAATCGTATTGGCAACCTGATTCTGGTCTGCTCTCAATGTCGCAGTACGACCATCTGTCAGATATACATGCGCTCCGCCGCAGACCAGCAAAGGAGTATCAATACCATCCTTCAACGCCTCAGTAACTTTGATGCCTGTCTGTGTCAGGCGTTGCTGTAATGCCTGCGCTAAAGGATCAGCACTGGTGATCACGACATCATCAGCCATTGCCAGCAACACTTCGGAATTCCCCGCCGGAGGAGTGACGCCGGCACCGTACTGATAAAATCCACGTCCAGTTTTTTTACCCAGGAATCCGGCACTCACTAACTCCTGCTGCAATAACGAGGGAGTAAAACGCGGGTCATTGAAATACGCCTGGTACACCGTATTCGTGACGGCAAAATTCACGTCGTGACCTATCATGTCCATTAACTCAAATGGCCCCATGCGGAAGCCTCCTGCTTCACGCATGATCAGGTCAATCGTCGCCGGTTCAGCAGCCTGCTCATTCAACAAGCGTAAGGCTTCCGCGTAATAAGGGCGAGCAACCCGATTAACGATAAATCCCGGTGTTGATTTGGCGTGTACAGGATGTTTGCCCCATGCCAGAGATGTGGCGTACAAGGTCTCGGCAACAGCTTCATCCGTCGCCAGACCACGAATGATTTCCACCAGTGCCATCAATGGAACAGGATTGAAAAAATGCATGCCGACAAAACGTCCTGGCAAGCGCAAACGCGCGGCCAGTGCCGTGATAGAGATGGAAGATGTGTTAGATGCGAGTATGCAATCATCCGCTACGACTGCTTCCAGATCGGCAAAAACAGCTTGTTTGACAGAGAGATTTTCAACAATCGCTTCTACTGCCAGTCCAACGTCTTTCAACTGTGCCAGCTCCGTTGCCACATGCAATCTCTGAGCAGAAGCTTGCGCCAGATCAAAGGACATTTTTCCTTTTTCTGCCAACATATTAAAAGTGCGCTGGATACCCGCCACCGCTTTTTCAGCAGCTTCAATACGGGTGTCATACAAGAAAACCTGATGGCCTGCTGCCGCAGCGATCTGGGCGATACCTGCGCCCATTGCACCAGCGCCAATCACTGCGACCGCAGTGTCTTTTGATAATCCACTCATCTGTACTATGCTCCGGTAAATTGAGGTGCGCGTTTTTCCATGAATGCATTCACGCCTTCACGATAGTCTTTGCTGTGCCCCAATTCACGCATGCAGCCAGCTTCCAATGACAACTGCTGCTCCAGCGTATTACTACCACTGGCGTAAATCGCCTGCTTGGTCAATGCCAAACCTTTCGTCGGTGCACTGGCAAAGTGTTTTGCCAGTGCCAGCGTTTCGGCCTGCAATTGATCGTCATCCACACACTTCCAGATCAGTCCCCACTCCGCGGCTTGCGTTGCCGTTATTTTTTCGCCCAACATGGCTGCACCGATGGCGCGTGCAGTACCCAGTGCCCGTGGCAAAAAGTAAGTACCACCAGTATCCGGAATCAGCCCTAAGCGACAAAATACTTCAACAAAACTGGCAGAACGTGCCGCCAATACAATGTCACATGCCAAAGGTAAATTGGCGCCAGCGCCTGCTGCAACACCATTCACCGCACAGATCACTGGCATCGGTAAAGCGCGCAGGGCGAGCACCAGCGGGGCATAATATTTTTCAACGGATTCACCCAGATCAACAGCTGCACCACCTGGACTGACAGCACGATCACCCAGGTCCTGACCCGCGCAAAAACCACGACCAGCACCGGTCAGCACCATGACACGAACAGACGCGTCAGCCTTGATTCTGGCGATCGCATCCTGCACTTCTTTGTGCATTGCCACGGTAAAACTATTGAGCTTATCGGGTCGGTTTAATGTCAGATGCGCAACGCCACCTTCGATCTGAAACAAAATATTTTCATACGTCATATCAGTTCTCGCTATCAAAGTCTAAAACCAGTTTATCTGTCACGGGGAAACTCTGACAGCTAAGAACAAAGCCACGCGCCACTTCATAATCTTCCAGAGCATAATTGGCATCCATGTCCACTTTACCTTCTGCAACCTTGCAACGGCAGGTAGAACATACGCCTCCCTTGCATGAGTAACGCATATCAATCCCCAGCTTAAGCGCCGCATCCAATACGGACTCTTTGTCTTTATCCATCACAAAATGAGTGTGATTTCCGTCCATGACGAGCGTCACTTCACATGCAGAGCGACCGATCAATGGGCGCTCGCCAGCCACATGCGCACGCTTTGGCACACTGGAGGCAAACAACTCAATCTTGATATTCTCTTTTGCCAGACCATTCGCCTGCAATACGTCAGAAACTGCATGAATCATCTCTTCAGGGCCACAGATAAATGCGGTATCGATGTCACTGACGGATATCCAGTGCTTGAGCAACTGTTCGCATTTCTCTTTGGTAATGCGACCGTTGAATAATTCAATATCCTGCTGCTCGCGGCTCATGACATACACCAGATTGAAACGTCCCAGATAACGGTCTTTCAGTTCTGCCAGAGTTTCTTTAAAAATGACGGTCGATGATGCGCGATTTCCATACACCAGCGTGAACTGACTGTCAGGCTCGGTTTGCAAGGTTGTTTTAATGATGGACAGCATGGGTGTGATACCACTACCGGCAGCAAAGGCCAGATAATGCTTTTTATTTCCAGCAGCCAGCGGCACATTGAAATGCCCCATCGGCGGCATCACATCAATCGTGGCACCTGCTTGTAACGTGTCGTTTGCCCATGTCGAGAATGCACCGCCTGGAACACGTTTGATAGCAACACTCAGATTGCCGTCCTGCACGCCGGAACAGATGGAATATGAACGACGTACATCTTCACCATTAATAAACGTACGCAAGGTCAGATACTGTCCCTGGGTGAAATGAAATGCATCCTGCAATGTCTCGGGAACATCAAATGTCACCAGCAATGCATCACGGGTTTCGTGTTTGACCTGACTGACACCGAGTGTGTGAAATTTAATCATCTTACTTTGTCTCCGCTATATATCTGTATTGGGATTACTATCGACAGCTGATCAGACTTGACGCTGATTTTGCCAGTCTGATTTTGCTAACGGAATCGAGCCTTGCGTGACCCTGTCCTCATTACCCTTACCGCACCTCATCCGATGTATGCATAAACACTTGGCATCGGCTCGGCCTACCCTACCTCTTGTTACGATTTCATTCGCTGCTTATCAATAATCAATGGCACTTGAAATAATCAAATGGTTCCAGACAGCTTTTGCAGGTATACAGGGCTTTGCAGGCCGTTGAACCAAATTGACTGACCAGCCTTGTTTCGGATGACCCGCACTGCGGACAAGGAACCACAGGATCATTGATCGCATGACGACGAATGCCGCTCAGATTAATCACCTGCTGTACCGGTGGCGCAATGCCATATCCCTGCAATTTCTGCTTACCAGCTTCGCTCATCCAGTCGGTGCTCCAGGCGGGTGACAACTGAGTTTCCAGGCGAACCTGATGAATACCCTTTGCCAATAACGCTTCCCGTATTCCAGTGGCGATCACTTCCATTGCCGGACAACCAGAATACGTCGGAGTGATTATCACCACACATTCGGGCGCATCTGACTCAGCAGTTTGCTGCCAGCGAACGTCCCTGACGATGCCCAGATCAATGACGGAAATGACCGGAATCTCTGGATCAGGTACTTGATGTAACCAGTCGCGTATCTGCTCTGCGCTGGGCAATTGCTGCTGTGATGTCATATTCTTCCCATTCACTCCCATTGATTCCGATAGCGGACTGCAAGCCAGAATTTGTATGGCTCACTGTACGGTCATTTGCAATGCCGTTCAGATGCTTGTCGATACGAGGATCAGAGCATTACCACTGCGCACCAGGATACGCACGTTGCAGGAATTGCATTTCCGCCAGGATATAACCCATATGCTCAGTATGCACACCTTGCTTGCCACCTTTCAGCATCCAGGCATTGGCAGCAGGCAGGCGCAAGGTTGCTTCAGCCATGACTTCAGCAAGATGCGCCTCCCAATCTACCTTCAAAGAAGACGGATCGGGACCAAGACCCTGTGCAGCAATTGCGGTATCCAGATCATCAGCAATAAACATCTCACCAGTAAAACGCCAGACTTCATCCAATGCTGTCTGCATTTTTTCCTGGCTCACAGCAGTACCATCGCCAAGACGTACGACCAGATCACCACTGCGACGTAAGTGATAGGAAACTTCTTTCAGGGATTTTTCTGCGATCTCGGCAATTCGGCCATCCTTGGAAGCACACAAGGATTTCAACAAATAGTAATGCCAGGTATCGAACAAAAATTGACGCATCAGCGTATCGGCATAATTGCCATTCGGCTGTTCTACCAATAACAGATTATGAAACTGGTGAGCATCACGCAAATAAGCCAGATCATCTTCAGTACGACCAGCACCTTCGATCTCAGCAGCATAGGAATACCACAGGCGTGCCTGACCTATCAGATCCAGGGCAACATTCGTGAGCGCCATATCTTCTTCCAGCGCCGGCCCTTTGCCGCACCACTGCGTCAGCCGCTGACTCAGGATCAGAGCATTATCTGCCAGGCGCAACACATACTTAAACGTATCATTTGACATGCATTATCTCCGTTGCGCGATTACAGATTTTTGACTTCTTCCGGCATAGGGAAGAATGTCGGATGGCGATACACCTTGCTATTGGATGGCTCAAATAAAGCTTCTTTGTCGCCCGGGCTGCTGGCAGCAATATTGTCTGCCAGCACTACCCAGATGCTGACGCCTTCATTACGGCGGGTGTACACATCGCGTGCGTTATTAATCGCCATTTCAGCATCAGGCGCATGCAAACTGCCTACATGCTTATGAGCCAGGCCGTGCTGACTACGGATAAAAATTTCCCACAATGGCCATTCTTTACTCATGTCGTCTCTCCTTATCGTTATTGATCGTCTCAGGCAACCTTAGGCTGCATGGCATTTTTCTGCGCCTGCTTTTCGGCGTTCGCCACCAGCGCATCGCGGAACCATTCTCCGTCGTCATAGGCATTCACGCGGGTACGCAAGCGTTCACGGTTACAAGGACCGTTTCCTTTCAGCACCTGGTAAAACTCGTCCCAGTTGATTTCACCGAAATCATAATGGCCACGCTCTTCATTCCATTTAATCGCAGGATCAGGCAATTCCAGACCGAGATATTCGATCTGCGGCACAGTCTGATCGACCATGCGCTGACGCAATTCATCGTTGGAAAATAATTTGATACGCCATTGAGCCGATTGCGCGCTGTTGACGGATGCGGCATCAGAAGGACCAAACATCATCAATGCTGGCCACCAGTAGCGATTCAATGCGTCCTGCGCCATCGCTTTTTGCTCGGGAGTGCCGCGGCACAAGGACATCATGATGTCGTAACCCTGACGCGCATGGAAAGACTCTTCCTTACAGACGCGTATCATGGCGCGGGAATAGGGGCCGTAAGAACAACGGCACAAAGGAATCTGATTAATAATCGCGGAACCATCCACCAGCCAGCCGATGGCACCCATATCTGCCCAGCTCAGGGTCGGGTAGTTAAAAATACTGGAATATTTCGCTTTACCAGAATGCAAATCTGCCAACAAATCATCGCGTGAAACACCGAGGGTTTCCGCCGCGCTATACAAATACAGGCCGTGGCCAGCTTCATCCTGAATCTTCGCCAGCAAAATAGCTTTACGCTTCAGACTAGGTGCGCGGGTAACCCAGTTCCCCTCCGGCAACTGTCCCACAATTTCAGAATGTGCATGCTGGGAAATCTGGCGTATCAATGTTTTGCGATAGGCCTCAGGCATCCAGTCTTTTGCCTCAATCTTGATGCCTGCATCAATGCGCTCCTGAAACGCGCGCTCTTCCGCACTCAACTCATCCGCCGTGCGGACTTTGGATAAACCTGTCTCGACTAACTGTGCATACATTTTTGTCCCCTCAAAAATCGCCGTGGTTTTTGCCTGCGCAAACAACATGAGGCGCGTTGATATTATTGATCCACATCAAAATTATATGATACGTATTTTTTAATGTACACAATTTTTTCGTATCACATTAAATATCTGTATCATTTATTACTGCAATTAATCACTTGTCGGTAAAATTACATACTCAGGGCTGATGCAAAATTCTCCCGGCAAAGCATGGCGACGAACTCAATACAGATTGCAGCCATCACAGCACCAGAGCAGTTTTGCGCCAGTCTTAATACTGACACTGTACTGACACTAATATTCAGTATTGCCACATGAACAAAAACTGGTAACGGTTGCGTCTGACCGGATCTTTTGCCTGGCAATAATCTGTGTTACCGCATCGCAAGATGCGCCCCTATCGGGCTTAACTAGTGGGCTTGATTCAGCTTAGAACCTAATGACACCAATGCAAAGCACAATAAAAGTCCACGAATGGATCAGCCAACTTCTCGAAAAAGACCCGCCGCGTGCAAAATCGCTGGTGATGACACTGTTTGGTGATGCCATTGATCCGCACGGGGGAAGCGTCTGGCTGGGAAGTCTGATCTCGCTGATGGGGCAATTTGGTATCAGCGACAGGTTAGTCAGAACCAGCGTCTTCCGGCTGACAGAAGAAGGATGGCTGGAAGCCACACGCGACGGGCGTCGCAGCAGCTACAAACTGGCAGCCGCAACATCAAAACGTTTTCAACGCGCCTATCGCAGAATTTACACCCCGAGCAATCTGCATTGGGATGGCAACTGGACGCTGGTATTTATTTCCACCAATGAGCTAAGCGCTGCTGTGCGCGGCATGCTGAAAAAAGAATTATTGTGGGAAGGCTACTGTATGATCAGCCAGGGCATCTTTGCGCATCCACTCGCTGACCGCGAAGTACTGGAGGAAATCATTGAGCGCACTGGTCTTAAGGGACAGCTCTTCGCTTGCAGAGCTGTTGATCTGAAAGGAGTCAGCCAGCGACCACTTAGCGAACTGATCAACACAGAATGGGAGCTTGATACTGTCAATCAAAGCTATCAGCAGTTTATTGAAAAATTTTCTCCGCTTCTGAATTTATTACGTGACACCGACGTAGATGGCACGATGGCATTGATCATCCGCACATTGGTGATACATAGCTTCCGTCGTACGCAATTGCATGATCCGCAGTTACCAGTCGATCTGCTACCGGCCTCCTGGCTCGGTACCGAGGCCTATACGCTATGTCACGAGCTGTATCAGGCATGCTTCGCACCGGCAGAGGAATATCTGATGCATACGCTGAGACAAGAGGACGACAATGTCCCTGCGGCTGCCAGCCAGTTTTACAAGCGTTTCGGCGGCCTGATTTTTTAAGCAAAACAGGTACACAACAGTGCCTGAGCAAGGCATGGGGACGCAAGCCGTGTCGGCACATACTTGCCCCATCGTAGGCAGCAAGGGAACTTGCGCAACAAGAACCAACCACCATCGGCGTGGCTTTGTGCAAGTCTCGCAAAAGAAATTGCCAGACAAAGTACGTCGTGAGATGTGTAGAAATAATGGGGTCAGCGCTATACTGCTGCTTCCGCCCTATTTCAAATATCATCATGTCCTCTAACTGGCAAACCCTGCGCGCGCAGCTCGAATACTTCACAACGCCTTTTCCACGCGCAGCGATCGTCTTTGCTGAAGAACATCGAGCTGAGCTGACACCCTATCTGATCAAGGTTCTCGACGATATTGCGCAGGACCCGGCACTCGCTCGCAACGGTGATTACATGTTGCATATGTATGCCATGCATCTGCTAGCAGCATGGCGGGAAACCAGTGCCTATCGCGCCATGCTTGCCATCGGCGCCTTTGGCGATGACGTCATAGAAAGTACGATGGGCGATGTTGTGACAGAAACCTATGGTCGTTGCATTGCTTCTGTCTGCGATGGCAACATCACGCCATTACAACAAAATTTTGAGAACCAGAGCATCAGCATCTGGTCTCGTACCGCTGCCTTGATTGCCTGGCAAGTGCGCGTCATTGCCGGAGAAAATGACAGGACAGAGCTAATCAACTATCTGATACAACAGGGAGACGCGCTCGCACATCAACGCCGCACAGCACAAGAGGGAGATGCCATATTACTGGAAACCATTGTTGACGTCGCCACAGCATTATGTGCAACAGAAATGAAAGAACAAGTAAATCAATGGTTTGACGACAAACTGCTTGATCCGCAAATGAGCGACCGAGACTGGTTTAACGAACACATTCACCTTGATTACAATGCCAGTCGTGCACTGGAGCTGGAACATGGTAAAGGCTACATCCATGATATTGAGAGAGAAATGGAGTCATGGGCGCATTTTCAAGAAAATCAACCCGATACCTTCCGGAAAACTTATACCGAACACACCATTCGTAAAGAAGCCAAAATTGGCAGAAACGAGCCATGTCCCTGTGGCAGCGGCAAGAAATATAAAAAATGTCATGGCGTGAATGTTTGAACCACATTTCTAACGCCTCGCCATTGTTTCTGGCGAGGCGTTTGACGCGATGTTGCCGCAACACTCACTACATTCAGGGCATGCATCACAGCCAGTACGCCGTTTATCGCTGCATACTTTCCCATACTTTTTGCAGGCGTTTGACAGAAACCGGCATCGGCGTTTTTAATTCTTGCGCAAACAGAGATACACGCAACTCCTCCAGTAACCAGCGGAATTCCAGCATTTTCGGATCAATATCCGATCCATGCCCGGATTTGCGTGGCGCACGCACCCAACCTTGCGCTGCACTGTTCCACTCGGCCATCTGACGTGCATCACGCGCCGGATCTGCGCGCAGCTTATCCATACGTATCGTGATCGCTTTCAGATAACGCGGAAAATGCGCCAGCTGGCTGAAATCTGTCTCTGCAATAAAACGTTTAGTGATCAACATCTGCAACTGATTCTGGATATCGGCTGCTGCTTGCGCATGGGCTTTGATACCCTGAATTTTCTTCGGCAGGCTGTGATATTCCGCCAGAATCTGCCCCGCCATACGGGCGATTTCATTTGCCAGCAAATTCAGGCGCGCCTTTCCTTCCTCGCGGCGGATATTGAATTCACCCGAATTGCCTGGCAGCGGCTGCTGCAGACACGCGCGTTCAATCGCGGTCTGGATAATCTGTTCGCGCAATTCTTCCTGCGAACCCAGCGCCATGAACTGCATGCCCATTTGCTGCAGACCCGGAATATTTTTCTCAAGGAACTTCACCTGCTCCTTGAGTTGCAAGGCAAACAGACGGCGCAAGCCTATGCGGTGCACCCGCGCTGCTTCGTCAGGATCATCAAACACCTCGATATGACAATGCGTGAGCTTGTCCACCAGCGCCGGATAACCGATCAGGGTTTGCTTACCCTGCTGTACTTCCAGCAATTCCGGCAAGCTGTCAAAAGTCCAGCCGGTAAAATTTTCCTGCTTCAGCGCAGGCGCAGGCATTGCGCCAGCCGACGCCGCATTTCCATTTTTATTCGCTGCGGAGGCGCGTGAGGTCTCTGCCGTTGCGGACGCTTTACCCTGATTTGCACCACGCACATTTGCTGCCTGTGCATCCAACAACGCCAGCTTTTCTGCACTCGCAATCTTCTGGAAACTTTCTCGCGCCTGACCGCCAAATTCAGCGCGCAGATTCGCCAGATTCCGCCCCATTTCTAACTGGCGGCCATGTTCGTCCACCACTTTAAAATTCATCGTCAGATGTACAGGCACGGTTTCAAATTTAAAGTCCGTGGTTTTGCACAGCAAACCTTTTTGCTCGCGGATATCGGCAATCACGGCATCCAGAAAATTGCCCCTACCAAAGTCATTGCGTTCACAAAATCCTGCCGCATAGTCCGGCAAAGGCACGCAATGGCGGCGTATTTTTTGCGGCAAGGACTTGATCAGCAAATGCACTTTTTCTTTCAGCATGCCGGGCACCAGCCACTCACAGCGTTCTGCCGATACCTGATTCAGCGAAAACAAAGGCACGGTCAATGTCACGCCATCACGCGGGCTGCCGGGTTCAAAATGGTAGCTGAGTTGCAGCGCCACACCAGACACCTGCATGGTTTTCGGGAATAAATCCGTCGTCACGCCTGCTGCCTCATGGCGCATCAACTCATCTTTATTCAGATGCAGTAGTTTGGGATTGGCTTTGATGATTTCTTTATGCCACTCCTCAAACAACACAGCGTTATACACGTCAGGCGGAATCAGCTTGTCGTAAAACGCCACGATCAGCTCAGCATCGACCAACACATCGAGCCGGCGCGATTTGTGCTCCAGATTTTCAATCTCACGTACCAGTTTCTGGTTGTGCACAAAGAACGGCGCACGCGTCTCGAACTCACCTTCCGTTAATGCTTCGCGGATAAAAATCTCACGTGCTTCGACCGGATGATACAAACCATACTGAATCCGGCGCTGGCTGTACACAACCAATCCATACAGGGTCGCTCGTTCAAACGCCGACACCTGACCCGTCCGCTTTTCCCAACGCGGCTCGCCATAGGACTTTTTCAGTAAATGACCGCCGATTTTTTCCAACCATTCCGGCTGTATTTGTGCGATGCAACGGCCATACAAGCGCGTCGTATCGACCAGCTCTGCCGCCATAATCCAGCGTCCGGCTTTTTTCGCCAGACTGGAGCCGGGCCAGATATAAAATTTGATACTACGGGCACCAAGATAATGCGCTTCTTCCTCGGATTTATAACCGATATTCCCGAGTAAGCCAGTCAGTAAAGACAAATGCAGTTGTTCATAAGTGGCGGCAGTTTCATTTAGGCGCCAGCCCTGCTCTTTCACGATGGTCAGCAATTGCGAATGCACCTCGCGCCATTCGCGCAAGCGCATCTGGCTCAGGAAATTGCTACGGCAATTATCCTGCAACTGACGGTTCGTTTTTTTGTGTTCTATCGCGTCTTCAAACCATTTCCAGATTTTCAGATACGAGATGAATTCAGATTTTTCATCAGCAAATTTCTTATGCGCCTGATCCGCAGCCGCCTGCGCGTCCATCGGCCGGTCACGCGGATCCTGCACCGATAAAGCCGCAGCAATGATCAGCACTTCCTGCAAAGCCTGATTATCACGCGCTGCGAGGATCATGCGTCCGACTCGCGGGTCCAACGGCAATTTCGCTAATTGCCGACCGACTGCTGTGAGCTGATTGGTATCATCCATCGCCCCCAGCTCTTGCAAGAGCTGATAGCCATCGGCAATCGCCCTGCCCGGCGGCGGTTCGATAAACGGGAAAGTTTCCACATCGGTGAGTCGCAAAGACTTCATCCGCAAAATAACGGCCGCCAGCGAGGAACGTAAAATCTCCGGTTCTGTAAACCGGATGCGTTGGTTAAATTCCTGCTCGTCAAACAGACGTATGCAAACGCCGGCAGAAACCCGCCCGCAACGGCCTGCGCGCTGGTTAGCAGCCGATTGTGCAATCGATTCAATCTGTAATTGTTCTACCTTATTCCGGTAACTGTAACGCTTGACGCGCGCCAACCCAGTATCGACCACAAACCGGATGCCCGGCACCGTCAGCGAGGTTTCAGCCACATTCGTCGCTAGCACGATGCGGCGGGAATTCGACACTTTGAACACTCGCTCCTGCTCTTGTGCCGACAAGCGTGCAAATAAAGGCAGTATCTCGACATGTGGCGGATGATGCTTACGTAAGGCTTCTGCAGCATCGCGAATCTCGCGCTCGCCCGGCAAAAATACCAGCACATCGCCGGAACCGATACGACATAACTCATCAACCGCATCAGTGATCGCCGTCATCAGATCGCGTTCTTTGTCTTTATCAGTATCCTGCACTGGGCGATAACGTAGTTCCACCGGATATAGCCGTCCCGATACTTCAATCACCGGCGCAGGTTTGGGTTCACCACCACCACGGGTATCAGCAAAATGATTCGCAAACCTTTGCGCATCGATCGTCGCGGACGTGATGATGATCTTCAAATCGCGGCGCTTGGGCAGCAATTGCTTGAGGTAACCCAGCAGGAAATCAATATTCAGGCTGCGTTCATGCGCCTCATCGATGATGATGGTGTCATATTGACGCAGCAAAGGGTCGGTCTGCGTTTCTGCCAGCAAAATACCATCGGTCATCAGTTTGACCGAAGCGCCTTTACTCAAGGTATCGGTAAAACGTACTTTAAAACCGACATGCTCGCCGAGTGGCGAATTCAGCTCCTGCGCAATCCGTTTGGCAGTTGATGAAGCCGCAATCCGGCGCGGCTGAGTATGACCGATCAGCCCTCGGCGTCCACGCCCGAGTTCCAGACATATTTTCGGCAATTGCGTAGTTTTACCAGAGCCGGTTTCACCGCAGACAATGATCACCTGATGCTTTTGCAAAGCTTCTGCAATCTCGGCACGCTTGCCGGATACCGGTAATTCTTCCGGAAACGTGATGACAGGCGGCGGATTACGGAAAGGCAGGTTGCTTTCATCGGTTACAGCAACTGCAGCAGCGGAGGGTTTCGCGCCAGCACGCACCTGTGACTGTCCGCCAGGCTTAGCCGCAGCTCGCTGAGGACGCCCACGCTGATCTGGCGATGATGCCGACGATGCTGATGACACTGGTTGCCGCACCTGCGCAGACGGCGGCTTCGTTGCCAGCGTTGCCGTTTTTTCTGCCGCAGATGCAGGTTTTTCCGCCGTCGGGGCGGCCTGGCGCAATTGTTGACGTAGCTCGCGCAACCCCGACAAACCATCTATCGTGGTGGACGTTGCTTTTTTTGGGGAAATTTTAGGAGAATGATTAGAAGACATAGCGACGCGCATTATAATCTGCGGATGGAAAATCCTGTTCAATTCGTTCAATGGCTGCGCTCAGTCGCGCCTTATATTCATGCCTTCCGTGGCAAAACCTTTGTGGTCGCCTTTCCCGGCGAACTGGTCATGGCAGGTGCACTGCCCGTGCTGGCACAAGATTTGTCTTTATTGCATGCACTTGGTATCAAAATTGTCATCGTCCACGGCTCACGCCCACAGGTCGCTGAACAACTCGCCTTGCGTAATGTGGAAGGTCGTTTTCACAATGGTATCCGGATTACCGATATTGCCGCGCTCGAATGCTCGAAAGAAGCCGCTGGTGAATTGCGTCTCGATATCGAAGCGGCATTCAGTCAGGGCTTGCCCAACACGCCAATGGCGCATGCCGCGATACGCCTGATTTCCGGTAATTTCGTCACTGCCAAACCGATAGGCATTGTCAATGGCATTGATTTCGGCCTGACAGGCACAGCGCGTAAAGTCGCTTACGACACTATTGGCCGTATTCTGGATGGTGGCAGTCTGGTGCTGCTGGGACCGCTCGGTTTTTCTCCCACCGGCGAAGCATTTAACCTGACGATGGAAGATGTTGCCGTCTCAGCGGCAAGTGCGCTGCGCGCCGACAAGCTGATTTTTATTTCAGAGACGCCGATGATGGTGGATCGCGAAGGTGCTGAAATCCGCGAACTTTCCTTCATTCAGGCAGAAAAAGAACTGGCTGCCAATTACCTGCCACCCGATTCCGCATTTTATCTGGAACATGCAGTCAAAGCCTCGCGTGGCGGTGTGCCACGTATTCATATCGTGCCGTATGAAATGGACGGCTCCGCATTGCTGGAATTGTTTACGCATGATGGCGTCGGCACGATGGTATCGTCGGAAAATCTCGAAAGTCTGCGCGAAGCGACGATTGAAGATGTCGGCGGCATCATTAAGCTGATAGAACCTCTGGAAGCCGACGGCACGCTGGTCAAGCGTGGCCGCGAGCTGATAGAACGCGAAATCAATTACTTCTCAGTCATCGAGCATGATGGCGTGATTTTCGGTTGTGCCGCCTTGTATCCATTCCCGTTTGAAAAAATGGGCGAAATGGCTTGTCTGACAGTTAATCCGGACGTACAAAGTCAGGGCGACGGTGAGCGTATTCTGAAACACATAGAAAAACGCGCGCGCCGGGCTGGCTTTCATTCGTTGTTTGTGCTGACGACCCGCACGGAACATTGGTTCCTGAAACGTGGTTTTGTCAAAGCGACCGTCGATGATTTGCCGAAAGACCGGCAAAAAATGTACAACTGGCAACGAAAGTCTTTGGTACTGATCAAGCAGCTGTAATTAGCTGGCTTTATAATGCAGCCTGTTTCAGAAACAGCGAAGGAACCGGAGCAATATGATTTTCAGCTACATAGAACAAGTTGCTGACCAATTTACTGCCTCGGTTCGACAATATATTAAGGAGTAACACCATGGCGCGTACTATTCACTGCATCAAATTAGACAAAGAAGCTGAAGGTCTGGACTTTCCACCTTATCCGGGTGAACTGGGCAAAAAGATTTATGAAAGCGTCTCCAAAGAAGCATGGGCTGGCTGGATGAAGCACCAAACAATGCTGGTCAATGAAAATCGCCTGAATCTGGCAGATACCCGCGCCCGCAAATACCTGGCGACGCAAATGGAAAAACATTTCTTTGGTGACGGCGCAGACGCAGCGGCTGGCTACGTTCCTCCGACCGAATAATTCAGAATTTCTCGTTTTTTAAAAGAAAAAGCCCACGTCATGGCGCGGGCTTTTTCTTTATTTCATCCTGAAGGTAGTCATTCAATGTGTAACGCTCATTCAAGCAACCAACTTATTAGCCGATAAATCACTTAATCAACCAATCAAACAAACACTTGGTTGATGAATCAATGAATATTACGACTTAAACATACTCCCACCCAGTATCAAAATCAGCCCTTTATTTACAACGTGATGAAGGCAGTTTTATATTATTACAGGGGGAGTATGCAAAATAAGCAGCTTTAACGTTCATTGAAACGAACAAATTCAAGCGTAGCCAGCAACACTTAAAACTTCAGCGTCTTTACTCCATCTGCCGTTCCTAACAAGCAGACATTAGCACCCTGACGTGCAAACAAACCGACGGTGACGACACCAACAATATTATTGATCTGTGCTTCCAGAGCGACTGGATCAGCAATGTGCAAGCCGTGAATATCCAGAATCATATTGCCATTATCTGTCAGTAATGGCTGCCCGTCTTTCATACGCAGGCGCGCCTCGCCACCGATTGCATTGAGTTTGCGCGCAACCACGGCATGCGCCATTGGAATGACTTCTACCGGCAACGGAAACTTGCCCAGCAACTCCACCAGCTTGGAACCATCTGCGATACAAATAAACTGATCGGCCACTGATGCCACAATTTTTTCTCTGGTCAGTGCAGCACCGCCGCCTTTGATCATCGCGCCCTGCGGCGTGATCTCATCCGCGCCATCAATATACACAGGCATAGAGGTTACTTCATTCAAATCCAGCACAGTAATACCATGACCGCGCAAACGCTCGGCAGTCGCTTCCGACGAGGCCACTGCCGCTTTGATTTTGTGTTTGATTTTTGCCAGTTCATCAATAAAAAAATTGGCTGTCGATCCTGTACCGACGCCAACAATCTCATTTTCAACTACATACGCAATGGCAGCCTGAGCTACCGCGAGTTTTAATTCATCTTGTGTCATGGTGTTTCTATCAAATTCATTCAAACAAACCGCCATTTTACCGGAAGCGCAACGATGATAGTCTAGATTGGCCATAACGGCGGCTCGTCCATTAACGCCACTTGCTCCCGCAACTCCAAAATCCGGTCTTGCCAATAGCGCTGGGTGTTAAACCAGGGGAAGGCAGCAGGAAATGCCGGATCATCCCAGCGTTGCGCCAACCAGGCAGAATAATGAATCAGACGCAAGGTTCTCAATGCTTCGATCAGATAAAGCTGACGCGAATCAAACTCAAAAAAATCTTTATATCCAGCCAGAATATCCGTCAGTTGAATGCACATTTCGCTACGGGAGCCAGATAACAACATCCACAAATCCTGTATGCCAGGTCCCATCCGGCTATCATCAAAATCAACAAAATGCGGCCCGGCCTGCGGCCCCGAGTCCAGCCACAATACATTCCCCATGTGGCAATCGCCATGCAGGCGGATCAGAGGCACCTCCCCTGCACGCTCATAACAACGCAACACGCCATCCAGCGCTTGCTGACTGACACTGCTATACGCCGCCAGCAAATCAGGGGGAATGCAATGCTGTTCCAGCAAATATCGCCGTGGCGTAATACCGAACGTATCAGGATTCAAGCCAGGACGCGCGACATAAGTCTGCAACGCGCCGACAGCATGAATACGACCAATAAAACGCCCCAGCCATTCCAGCGTCGCAGTGTTACCGATTTCAGGAGCACGACCACTTTGGCGCCGAAACAATGCAAAACGATGCCCCTGAAAATGGTGCAGGCTACGCCCTTCTGCATCCTGCAATGCGGGAACAACGGGAATTTCCTGCTCCACTAATTGCTCAACAAAAGCATGCTCCTCTTGAATAGCCTCGTTCGACCAACGGCCTGGCCGATAAAATTTAGCGACAATAGGCGCATCAGTATCCATGCCGATCTGATATACCCGGTTTTCATAACTGTTCAGCGCCAACAAACGGCCATCACAGCGCAGGCCTGTACTGTCAACGGCATCCAGCACCAGATCGGGAGTAAGGTCGGCAAACGAATCGGAGAGTGGGAAATGTGTCATGACGACTATTGTACGTGGATGTCTGTTGCGAGTTGTCAAAAGTCCTGCACAGCTGACACACAAAGCGCTAAACTTCCGGTATTTCATCACATTATAAGAGCCACACCATGCATCTCGACGAACCACTCAACGACAAAGAATTCAATGAACTCGATAAATTCCTCATGTCCGACAAAGTTGGTGACGATGGCATGACCATGGACGCCTTGCACGGCTATCTGACTGCCATTGCACTCGGACCAGAAATGATTCCGATGACGGAATGGCTTCCACTGGTATGGGGTCTTCCCGACCAGGAGGAACCTAAATTCAAAAATGAGAAAGAAATGCAGCGTGTCACTCAGTTGATTGCGCGGTTCATGAATGAAATCCAGATTACATTTGAAGTAGCGCCTCAAGAATACGAGCCCTTATTCTGCGTCATGGAACAGAATGGCAAAGAACTGATCGATGGCGAAACCTGGGCCTGGGGTTTCTGGGAAGGTATGCAGTTACGTGAAGAAGCTTGGGAAGCAGCCTGGGAATCAGAAGAAATCGGCCCGTTGTTGCAACCGATCTATCTGCTAGGCGCAGAAGAGATAGAAGAAGAAGAAATGAAATTTGTGGATACACCAGAAAAATGCCACGCCCTCGCATTAAGTCTGGAAGCCTCTCTTCCTGCGATTCGCCGCTTTTGGGCTCCAAGACGCAAATCTGGCGTGACTACGGTAAAGCGCGAATCCCAAAAAGTCGGCCGTAATGATCCATGCCCTTGCGGCAGCGGCAAAAAATACAAAGTGTGCTGTGGCGCAGAACCTACCTTGCACTGATTGTTATACGCAATCAACAATCAACATCGCTGCAACGACTATCCAGCCAATGGGTAAGTCATGAATAAATCATCGTCAAATAGCAGGCAAGCAATAGAACTGTGACAAAAAATAATGCTTGCCTCGACTTTTAAACCTTCCACATACCACACGACCAGATGCGCTTGAGGGAATCCTCTAGCGTATTGCTGGTCGTGTGTCGTTGAGTCGTGCTATTTTTGCCTTTTCAACATCGATATCCGCATCGCTATCGCGCGGAAGAACAGAGACTATATGAGCTTACAAGCACAATTTACACAGGCCTTGACTGACTCCAAAAACCTGCCAGAACGCCCTGATAATGGCACCCTGCTCAAAATTTACGCTCTGTTCAAGCAAGGTAGCACTGGCGATGCAACAGGCGATCGCCCTGGCATGACCGACTTCGTGGGTCGCGCCAAATATGACGCGTGGGCCGGACTCAAAGGCACCAGTCAGGAAACCGCTATGCAACAATATGTTGACCTCATCAATAGTCTGAAAGACTGATTATCCTGATTGGCAATGGCAGACCAGGGTAACCCCAGATTGTCTGCCATTACCAGTCATTGACCCGTCATTGACTCTGAATATACCCGACCGGCCTGAACGAACTACGCCGTCGTCAGCAGATTCGGCGGTGTTTTTCCGCTCAGACCCGCAATCAGATTATCCGCAGCACAATTTGCCATTGCGCGTCGCGTTGCTTCTGATGCGCTGGCAATGTGCGGCGTCAATACGACATTCGACAGTTCCAAAAAGTCTGGATGAAATTTCGGCTCGTTCTCAAACACATCCAGACCTGCTGCAGCAATACGCCGCTCGCGTAAAGCGCCAATCAAGGCGACATCATCAACAATACCGCCGCGTGCCAGATTCACCAGTGTTGCCGTCGGCTTCATGATTGCCAACTCAGCAGCGGCGATGGTGTGATGAGACGCTGGAGAGTATGGCAGCACCAGTACCACATGATCCGCCTGACGCAATAAGTCTTCCTTTTCAAGATACGTCGCATTGTTCGCATAGGCCTCATTATCAGGACTCAAACGCGAGCGATTGTGATAAACGACTTTCATATTAAAACCTATTGATCGCCGGGCAATCGCCTGACCAATCCGTCCCATGCCGATAATTCCAAGGGTTGATCCATGAATATCCGGTCCCAAAAAATAATCGTAGCGCCATTTCTTCCACTCACCAGCGCGCAACCAATGCTCAGACTCCGTAATTCTGCGCGCTGTCGCCATCATCAGCGCCCAGCCAAAATCCGCTGTGGTTTCATTTAAAACATCCGGTGTGTTACTTGCGAGAACACCGTGAGCACGACAGGCAGCCAGATCAAAATTATCGTATCCCACGGCCATATTGGCGACCATTTTCAAGTCTGGTAATTGCTGCAATAAATCCTCATTAATACGTGCGCTCGCCGTCGTCATAGCACCGGCTTTACCCTTGAGTTTGTGCGCTAACTCAGCAGGGGTAAACACCACATCATCCTGGTTTGATTCAACGTCAAAATGCTCGCTGAGTTTTTCCAGCACTTCGGGAAAAATAGCGCGTACTACTAAAATCGCAGGCTTCATGAATGGTTTTCCAAAAAAATAAAAAATGATCAGACTACGCAGAAGTCAGGCAGCAATCTCTCAAAGTCGTGCTTAACGAACATCAGTTGCCAGTGATGTTCGTTAAGCACAGGAAGCCTGTCTGACCTACCTGGGCCATTTTGCGTAACTCCTGATAATGAGTCGTCGTGGATAATATTAACGGTAAATACTAATTTTTTTCATGTACTCAGGACGAATAGAAAATTTTCATCACAACGATGCCAAATATAAGAAATTTCATCCTTGATGACACACATCAATGCAAGCTTTGTCTGATTCCTTTACAATCCGGTCTTCCACGCGGCTTCATACGAGCATGTCTGCAAGCAAACCACGGCCAGACAACCGCATTTGCTTATGCGCAAACTATATAAGCCTGATTTGTGAGAACCGTTAAATTGCCTTAAAATACAAGGCTTTGCAGCTCAGGCTTGCGTATTTTGCGATCTGACTGTACCAAACCCCCCGAATTTTTAAGATTGGACTGTTATGACCCACGTTGTGACCGAATCCTGCATACGTTGCCGTTACACCGATTGTGTAGATGTCTGCCCGGTAGATTGCTTCCGCGCAGGACCAAATTTCCTGGTAATTGATCCAGATGAATGCATCGATTGCGCTGTCTGCGTTGCAGAGTGCCCGGCAAATGCCATTTTTGCAGAAGAAGATGTACCTGCAGATCAGCAACAATTCATCAAAATCAATGCTGATCTGACTCGCAACTGGCCATCCATTACAAAAACTGTGAGCCCATTAAGCGATGCCGACGACTGGAAAGACGTCAAAGACAAATTACAATATCTGCAGCGCTGATCCGCTGAAGTGAATCACATAGTCAGTTTTTAGCATTATCAGGACACATCAGGAATTATTGAGTCGTATGGAAAATATACAAACAACCCAGGCAACCGCAGTCATTGAAGCAGATGCCGTCATCGTTGGCGCAGGCCCAGTTGGCCTGTTTCAGGTATTCGAATTAGGCTTGCTTGAAATTAAAGCCCACGTGATCGATTCTTTGTCTGTCGTTGGCGGACAATGCGTTGAGTTGTACCCTGACAAACCAATTTATGATATTCCTGCTGTTCCAGTCTGTACTGGTCAGGAGCTGACTGATAACCTGCTGAAGCAAATCGAGCCATTCGAACCCACTTTCCATCTGGGTCAGGAAGTAACGCTGGTCGAACGTCGTGAAGATGGTCGCTTTGATCTGGAAACATCCACTGGCACACGCTTTATTACCAAAACGATTTTCATTGCTGCTGGCGTAGGATCATTCCAGCCCCGTACATTAAAAGTCGATGGCATCGAAGCCTTTGAAGGTTCGCAAGTATTTTATCGCGTTAAAGATCCTAGCCAGTTCCACGGCAAAAACCTGGTAATTTGCGGCGGCGGCGACTCTGCGCTTGATTGGGCATTGAATCTGGTTGGTAAAGCTGAATCCGTCGTTCTTTTGCATCGCCGTGATGATTTCCGTGCGGCACCGGCATCTGTCGCCAAAATGAAAGAATTGTGCGACAACTACGAAATGCAATTGACTATCGGTCAAGTTACCGGCATTGAAACAAAAGACGATCAATTATCTGAGATTAAAGTGACAGGCGCAGATGGCGTCACACGTCGTATGCCACTCGATACCTTGCTCGTCTTTTTTGGTTTATCACCAAAACTGGGGCCGATTGCAGAATGGGGTCTTGATATTGAACGCAAACAATTAAAAGTCATGAACACGGAGAAGTTCGAAACCAATGTTCCTGGTATTTTTGCTGTTGGAGATATCAATACATATCCTGGCAAAAAGAAATTGATTCTTTCTGGATTCCATGAAGCAGCATTGGCTGCATTTGGTGCCGCACCGTATATTTTCCCTGAAAAGAAAATCCACATGCAATACACCACAACATCACCAAAGCTGCATAAAATCCTGGGCGTGGAAACACCAACGTTCGATTAAACAGCAGTATCGACAAAAAAAACCCGCAGAATTTGCGGGTTTTTTTTACTATTCATTTATCTACCGGATCTGTTTTGTTTATTTTTTGCACTTTCGCATTGCCTGCTCTACTGCGCAGTCACCGATGCCCATCGATCAAAAAAACCTTGCAGTTCATTCTCCTCTGACTCCCGGAACCGCAACGCTATTTGGTGGAACTGATCTGCAATTTGCAGAAACACATCCAAAATATCAGGATCAAAATGGCTGGCACGCCCTTTTCGCATCAGACCAATCGACTCCTCATGACTAAAAGCTGGTTTATAAACACGTCGGGAAATTAACGCATCATATACATCCGCAATCGCCATCAAACGCGCAGAAACAGGAATGGCATCACCCACAAGATTTTCAGGATATCCGGAACCATCCCATTTTTCCTGATGCGAATACGTGATTTCGCGCGCAAACCTTAAGAACTCATTGCTTTCCCCCAGATATTTTTCAACCGATAAAATCGTTTCACGCCCATATACCGTGTGCAATTTCATGATTTCAAACTCGTCGGCGTTCAATTTGCCCGGTTTCAGGAGAATAGTGTCAGGAATACCCACCTTACCAATATCATGCAAAGGTGCCGATTTAAATAACAAATCGATATTTTCATCCGTCAACTCTGATGCAAAGCGAGGATGGTTTTGCAATGCTCGTGCCAGCGCAGCAACATAATGTTGCGTTCGGCGAATATGGTTCCCAGTTTCATTATCACGGGTCTCAGCCAACGATGCCATGGCCATGATCGTGGCATCCTGCATTTTGGCGAGCTTACGGGTTCGATCAAGCACCAGACTCTCAAGGTGCCGATTCTGATCCTGCAACAGATATCTTGCCCGCACTAAATTCAGTTGCGTAGCGACTCTTGCCAGCACGATTGGAGGACTAATGGGCTTGCCGATGTAATCGACAGCACCTAACCGCAAACCCATTTCTTCATCTTGCACCTGACTTTTCGCTGTCAGGAAAATGACTGGGATATCGGCTGTACGAGGATTTGCTTTCAGTCTGCGACAGGTTTCGTAGCCATCCATTTCTGGCATCATCACATCCAGCAAAATTAAATCCGGCGCAGGGTCCAACATCGCTACCTGCAACGCTTTCAAACCATTCGTCGCGATTTTGATTTTATATTGGCTCTTCAACAATCCCGATAAAAGAGAAATATTATCAGGCGTATCGTCAACGATCATCACGATTTGCCTGGCACTCTGTTCTGCGAAAGCATCCATATCAAACTCCGTCAACAACGACCAATATAAAAGCCAATGGCGTGAAACACTTCATTCATTCGCACATCGTCACGACTCACCTTCTGGCACAGGCAGGTCATAACCATGATAACTGGCTGCCTGTCGCAGTAACGTATTGATTGAGTCAAAATCAAACTGACTTACGGCCCGCATTATCTGCTTTTGTAATTCATGACCAAATGCATGAGCAATCTGATCGCTACTCTCCATTAAAAGATCAAGCGCCTCGCCATCATAATCCTTCAGTAAAACGTAACACTGGCTTAACAGCGTCTGCACACCCTGATGATCAACAGGTAGCATCTCTGGCTCAGAATGATAAGCTTCCGGTAAATTTTGCCTCTCTCTGGACAATACCTGCTCAATCGCAAAAATAGTAGATTGCAAACGTTCGCTGCACTCAGCCAATACCGCCTCCAGATCAATACCCTCACTGTACGCATGAAATGTATTTTCTAACTGATCTGCCAGCGCATAAATAGCATGTGCACCGATTAATCCAGAAACACCTTTCAAGGTGTGTGCGATACGCTCCGCCAGCAACACATCATTCGCCTGTATCGCCTGACGCATCTTATTCACGGCCTCACACTGATCATCACAGAAACGTGCGAGCAACTCCAGATAAAACGCACGATTTCCCAAAGTGCGGCTCAAACCCTCGTCAACATCAACGCCATCAATATGCAACTTATTTTTCATTTCATAAAACACCGGTTGTACGAGATCGGCCGATGTCTCTGACAAATTGCCAGGGCACCAGAGAGATATCGTCTGATAAAGCTCTTTAGGATGGATAGGCTTGGCCAGATGCCCACTCATCCCGGAAGAAAAACAGCGCTCACGCTCTTCTACCATCGCATGTGCCGTCATGGCAACGATAGGCAAATGAGTGAAACGACCATCTGCTCGTATTAAACGAGTAGCCTGATGCCCATCCATTGCGGGCATCTGAATATCCATAAAAATCATGCCGTAATAATCAATAGGAGCAGAAAAAACCGTATTCACTGCGACTTCACCGTTATCAGCAATATCGACAGCAATTCCTGCTGCCTCCATTAACTCTATTGCAATTTGCTGATTAACTTCATTATCCTCTACCAGCAAAACACGTAAGTTCTGGTAGTGCGGTACCGACACTCCCGGTTGTTGTGCCGCCAAAAATAATTGATCGGAAAATAATTCCGCCAGACAATTCATCACATTGGAAGCATTGACAGGTTTAGACAAAAACCCATCAGGCATGAATACGCCTGCTTTATCACTTAATACCTGAGTACCATGCTGGCTTACCAACACAGTCTTGGGAGCCGGCTCCAGATTGGCATCTCGTTTCAATACTTCAATCAATGCCAATCCATCCATCCCATCACCTTTATCGTTGAGCCTCAGAGTGACAAAGACAATGTCAACTACTTGTTGCGTTGGTGACTTCCCTATAAGTTGCAAGGCCGTTTGAGCACTATCAGCAACACTCACTGAAACTGGCAATATCAACAGAATTTCTCGCAAAATTTCTGCTGCCAAAAGATGACTATCTACAATCAAAATATGTTTGCCATTGATACCAGCAGGAACCACGGCACGATCCATCAGCGGTTGTGCGATACCAAACCAGCTGCTGAAATGCACCGTAGTTCCCAGTCCGTTTTGACTCTTCAGAGAAATATCCCCGCCCATCAATTCCACCATCCTCTTGGAGATAGATAAGCCAAGACCAGTTCCGCCGAATTTACGGGTTGTCGACTCATCCGCCTGGCTGAAAGGTCGAAATAATTTTTCTGCCTGATCCTGACTCATACCAATGCCGGAATCCCGCACTTCAAACCCCAGTTTAATTCGCTCACCAAGTGATTCCAGTATCTGGCATCCGACATACACTTCGCCATGCGGCGTAAATTTAATCGCGTTATTGACGAGATTAATCAACACCTGTCCCAGTCGCAAAGGATCACCAACTAAACAGGAAGGAATACCGGGTTGCATACGAAACATCAACTCCAGCCCTTTTTCCGTGGCCTTTTCAGAGGTAATGACAGACAGGTTATTCAACACATCATCAAGGTTAAAATCTACCTGTTCTATATCGAGTTTCCCTGCTTCTATTTTGGAAAAATCCAGAATGTCGTTAATAATGCCCAACAATGACAGTCCTGCTTTGTTGATTTTCTCAACATAATCACGCTGCCGGGGATTTAAACCCGTGCTCATTGCCAAATGAGACATACCAATAATCGCATTCATCGGCGTGCGAATTTCATGACTCATATTGGCCAGAAACATCGATTTTGCCTCTGTCGTTTCCTCGGCATGGCGACGAGCTAATTCTGCTTCTTTTAACTCATTCCTGATGTGCAAAGTCTGCACATGAATACGGGTCGCCTGCCCCTGGGCTTTGGTGAATAACTCCAGATAACGCTGTTGCTCGAAATATGCCTCTTTCCATTCACCCTGCTCTGAAAAAATTTCTCCAAGCTCCTTGATAGCGCGTAATGGCATGTAGATATATCCATTGTCTGCGACTTCATCTATCGCCCTGCGCAAATCCCTGATCGCTTCAGGATAACGTTGATGTCGCCTGTGCAAATGCCCACTGACCCACCAGCTATAAGGCTTGAGATGTTTATCCTCAAAGCTGCCAAGTAAGCTCATCGCCGTATCACTGAGCGTATCCGCAGCACTCAGATCACCGCGCATGGCTAACGTGTAGGCAGCAACAGAGGCACAAAAAGCGCGGCTGGCGGCATCAACCCTCTGCCCAGACTGAATATCGTTGATGTAGCTTTCTACAGTCTGATACGCCTCTTCGTATTTATCGAGTGAGACCTTACACAAGGCAAGCATGGTTGAAATAAAAGGAGCAAGCCAGCGCTCAGATGAGGCCAACGCAATATCACGCGCTTCTTCCAACAAAATTTCTGCGTCTTCGGCGTTACCGCTGACGTAAAAAATTTCTCCCAGATTAGCAATTACTTGAGAAACCCGGTTAGGAATATCCAACACGCGCGCATGATTTAAGGCCATATACAAATGACGTATCGCTTCTTCTGTATAGGAATTTTCCTGGGCCAGGATACCCAAGGTGTTGTAAATAAGCACAGAAAGGCGACTTGGCCCCGGCTTGAGCAAAGGAAGTATCTGCGCGTGGCAGGTAACATACGCTTGCTGCGTCATTCCCAGCTTGCGCCAGACTGCAACGCTGCCAAACAGCGCAAATGCAGTGCCATCCGTTTCACCGATGAGTTCAAACATGGCTGCCGAACGTTCAAATACAGGTGCAGCCAGAGCAAACTTACCTTCGAAATAATCTGCAAATGCATAGAGCATATCTGCAGCAATTCCGAGTGAGAACTGATGCGCGCCTCCGTTGGCCTCCCCGCGCATAGCGGCCGCAACTTGCCTTCCACTATCAGGTTCATCACGCATCAGGTCCAGTGCATCAAAACTACGATCCAGCCAACGCAAATCTGATGTAAAAGACATCTGTTAATACTCCCAGCCTGTTCTTTAAAACAGTATATCGACGATAAAGAAGGTGCTTTTCAATGAAAAGCAACAGTATATATAACAACTTTATTGCCGTTAATTTAACAATTTAACATTAATTCACCTCAACTGATGAGACAAATTATCTGGTCAGACACAAATTTAAAAAACTGGTTTATGATGCATCGCAATAACCCCGTTTTTATTGTTGTACAAATTTATAAGTCCAAACGAATTTTTTGGCAAAAAAGATTTGTTTTACTATGTTTCAAACAGGTTCCAGGTCACTTATCAGAAAGACTTCATCATGCTTTATCAAATTCATGAACTGAACCGCGCATTCCTGAATCCATTGACGCAATGGGCAGAGGCCTCTTCTAAATTATTTACGAATCCCATTTCTCCTTTTGCACATACGCCGTACTCGCAACGCGTTGCAGCAGGATATGAATTAATGTTCCGGCTTGGTAAAGCCTACGAAAAACCAGAGTTTGGAATCACGTCCACGACAATCGATACGCGAGTCGTCGAAATTGAACAGGTAACAACGAAGATCAAACCGTTCTGTAAACTGTTGAATTTCAAAAAAGTCATTCCTCAGGGCGAAACGCAACTGAAGCAAGCAAAAGTATTGTTAGTGGCGCCATTGTCAGGACATCACTCCACATTGTTGCGTGATACTGTGCGTGGATTGCTGCCGCAGCACGATGTCTACATTACGGACTGGACAGATGCACGCATGGTTCCACTGTCTGAAGGCGCGTTTCATCTGCATGACTACATCTATTATGTGCAAGATTTCATCAGATTGCTGGGGCCAGATGTCCATGTCATCTCCGTCTGCCAACCTACCGTACCGGTACTGGCGGCGATCGCCTTGATGGCAACGGATAATGATCCTAAGTTGCCTAAAACGATGACGATGATGGGCGGTCCTATTGATCCTCGTAAATCACCGACCGAAGTCAATAATCTGGCGACAGAGAAAAAGTTTTCCTGGTTTGAAAATACGGTGATTTACAGCGTACCAGCCAATTATCCTGGCTACGGTCGCAAAGTGTATCCAGGCTTCCTGCAACATACTGGCTTTGTTGCCATGAACCCAGATCGCCATGCACAAAGTCACTGGGACTTTTACCAGCACCTGATACAAGGTGACGATGAATCGGCGGAACAGCACCGTAAATTTTACGATGAGTACAACGCGGTTCTCGATATGCCTGCGGACTACTACCTGGAAACCATCAAAACTGTGTTCCAGGAGTTTCATTTACCAAAAGGCACATGGGAAGTAGAAGGGAAACCAGTCCGTCCGGAAGATATCAAAACCGTGGCGTTGTTCACGGTAGAAGGCGAACTGGATGATATTTCCGGTCCCGGCCAGACTCAGGCTGCACACGACTTGTGTAGCAGTATCCCGGCAAATATGAAGCAAGATTTTGTTGCTCCAGGCTGCGGACATTACGGTATTTTCTCAGGTCGTCGCTGGAGAGAAATTATTTGTCCAAAAATCGGTGAATTCATCAAAGCACATTCCTGATATTCGCCAATCATCAAAAAGCCATCATGTATCAATGATGGCTTTTTTTATGCCTCTGTCATTTGCGCTATCGATTGTTTTGTTTGTTGCATTCTTAGTTTAAGTGGATAATCTGATTTTTCACGCTTTCAACTTTGCTGCCGTGTCACTGAATTTAGTAGAACAAATAGATCGACTGTTACCCCAAACACAATGCACTAAATGTGGCTACCCTTCCTGCCACCTTTACGCACAAGCAATTGCCAATGGTGAAGCCAAACACAATCAATGCCCTCCGGGTGGTAAAGAAGGCATATCGCGCCTGTCGCAGCTACTGAATTATCCAGTTCTGGCACTGGACAATAGTCATGGACTAGAACGCGAACGATCGGTTGCCGTGATTGAAGAAGCCTATTGTATCGGCTGCACTCTATGTATACAGGCATGTCCTGTTGATGCAATCATTGGTGCACCAAAACAAATGCACACAGTACTTGTAGATTTATGTACAGGTTGTGATTTATGTGTTTCTCCATGCCCCGTTGACTGTATTTCAATGGAAGTCGTCACTCCCGGAGAAACCGGATGGCAAGCATGGTCACAAGCGCAGGCAGATCAATCTCGTCATCAGTATGACTTCCGTCAACAAAGGCTACAACGGGAAAAACAGGAAAATGACGCCCGCTTGTTATTAAAAGCAACCGCGAAACTCAAAGCACTGGAGGATGAACCTGCACAAAGTGCAGAAGAGTTACAAAGCAAAGAACGCAAGAAAGCCATCATCGCAGCTGCCATAGAGAGAGCGCGTATTAAAAAATTGATGGCAGAAAAACCGGAAACAAAATCATGAATGCAGCAAAACGCCATCAGATTTTCAGCCGCTTGCGCGAACAAAATCCACATCCAACTACTGAGCTGGAATATTCATCGCCGTTTGAGTTGTTGATTGCCGTACTACTATCCGCTCAGGCAACTGACGTATCTGTCAACAAGGCCACCAGAAAACTGTATCCTGTCGCCAACACGCCAGAAACTATCTATGCATTAGGAGTGGATGGCTTAATTCCCTACATCCAGACTATCGGGCTGTTTCGCACAAAGGCAAAAAATGTCATTGAAACCTGTCGACTCTTAATTACTGAGCATCACAGTGAAGTGCCCAACAACAGAGAAGCCCTGGAATCCCTGCCAGGAGTCGGTAGAAAAACGGCAAATGTGGTGATGAATACTGCGTTTGGCGAACCAACGATCGCCGTTGATACGCATATTTTCCGGGTATCAAATCGGACAGGAATCGCCCCAGGAAAAAATGTCGATATCGTTGAAGAAAAATTACTTAAATTTGTACCCGCAGAATTTAAGCTCGATGCGCACCATTGGTTGATATTGCACGGACGTTATACTTGTATTGCACGCAAACCCAAATGCTGGAATTGTATGATTGCAGATCTTTGCGAGTTTAAACAAAAAACACCTTTACCCGACTCGGTGTAAAGGTGTCGCGACATAAGGCAAGCGCGTCAGATGATCTTACATGCCTCTTCAAATGCCAAACGAGGCGAGCGTGGAAATACCTTAGAAGCATCGCCGTATCCAAGATTACAAATGAAATTCACTTTCACGTTGGTGCCAGCAAAAAACGTAGCATTCACCTTATCAGCATCAAAACCTGACATAGGCCCACAATCCAGTCCAACTGCACGCGCAGCCAGCATCAGATATGCGCCCTGCAAGGAAGAATTGCGAAAAGCAGTTGCATCAATCATGGCCTGATTACCCACAAACCAGGAGCGCGCGTCTGCATGAGGGAACAGCTTTGGCAACTGATCATAAAACGCCATATCCATCCCAATAATCGCCGTCACTGGTGCAGTTTTTGTCTTTTCGAAATTTCCAGCAGAAACACAAGTCAGCAACTTCTCTTTTTCGGCTTCAGATTGAACAAAAACGATTCTTGCCGGAGAGGCGTTTGCGGACGTGGCACCCCATTTCAAAAAATCATAAATCTCCTTCAATTGCGCATCTGTCACCGCTCGGTCTTGCCATGCATTGTGAGTACGGGCTTCAGTAAATAAGATATTGAGTGCTTCTTTGGTCAACATGACATTTCCTTTTCAATAAACACAACGTGAATTTTTCATTAGCGCTGGATAATAACCGAAATGAAAAAAGTCATCAGAGCGATCAAGGTAAAATCCTTTTACAATACACCTCTCACGCACTGCTTTCTCTTTTCATGTTCAATCCCAGCCAACAAGACGTACGGCGTTTTTTTTGTGAAGCATTTCGCAAACTGCATGCCAATGAAATTCTGACACCACTCGAAGCAATTGCTTCAGACTGGATCAGACAACATCCAGAGTATGACGATATCCTCGCTGATCCTGATTCTGCTTTGGAAGCAAATTTCAGTGTGGATCAAGGACAAACAAATCCCTTTTTGCATCTGTCGATGCATCTATCAATTGCAGAACAAATCTCTGTAGATCAGCCTAAAGGGGTCAAAAAGGCATTCCAGTTACTTGCACATAAGTTCAATTCGGAACATGAGGCTCATCATCAGATCATGGAGTGTCTGGGAGAAATGATATGGAATGCGCAAAGAACCGGATCTCCTCCAGATGGACAAGCTTATATAGAATCACTGGAAAAGCGCTGTCGATAAAAAAAAGCCACGATTGAATCGTGGCTTTTTTGCAAACTGCCGGTTTAAGCAACGAGCAATTTATTTTTTCAATACCAGACTACCAGGCAAGCTGTGCAAGTAGGCCGCAATATTTTGTATATCGGTATTTGACAACGCCTTAGCCTGAGCACCCATGATTGCATTTCCACGACCATTTGCCATATCAGCACCGCGCTGGTAAGACTTGAGAGCCTGAGCAATATAGTCTGCGTGCTGACCAGCAAGTTTAGGATATGTTGGATCAACTGGCGTACTGAAGTCTTTTCCGTGGCAAGAAGCGCAATTGAATTTTTCGGCGGCTTGCTTACCTGCATCAACATTACCACCAGCCAATGTCGTAAACGATACGGCAGACAACAAAACTGCTAACAGTGTTTTTTTCATATCAGGCTCCGTTATTATTTTTGTTGAGAATAGTAAGCTGCGAGATCAGCAATATCCTGATCTGACAAACTACCTGCGATACCACGCATCGTCGGATGCTTACGATCGCCCTTCTGATAGGCCTTCAAGGCACTCTCGATATACTTCGCTGATTGTCCACCGATCATCGGCACCTGATATACCTCAGGAAAAGTCGCTTTATAACCAGGAATCGCGTGGCAACCTATGCACATTGCCACTTTTTTATCAGCGGCATCTTTTGCATTACCAACCACTTCGGCTGCAAATGCAGCCTGAGCTAAACTCGCTAAAGCGAGGAGTGCGAACAGTTTTTTCATAGTAGCGAAGATAAATTAAGCAGACAGATCAATAAAAGAAGCGCTTTGAGATAACGCAACATTTTATCTGATTAAAATCAAATTTGCGTAAAAAACACAGCCAGACAACAACAAACAGACACTGATGCCGGATGAAATACCACACTAACGAATACCGGATTAAACAGATAAAACTAAAAAAGAACATACGTTCACAAGTAAATGCATTCTGCCTTATACTCGAAGAGATCCAATAACCAACCATAATTCATCCACCATGACGCAGGATAAAAGCACTCTCCGTTTTGATGGCGCAGACAACTATGTCGCGACCGATGACCTCAAACTAGCTGTCAATGCAGCATTAACACTGCAACGCCCATTACTGATCAAAGGCGAACCTGGTACAGGCAAAACAATGCTGGCAGAAGAAGTAGCAGCTGCGCTGAATATGCCTTTATTACAGTGGCACATCAAATCGACGACCAAGGCGCAACAAGGTCTGTACGAATACGATGCAGTTTCTCGCTTACGGGACTCTCAACTCGGCGACGAACGAGTCAAAGACATACATAACTACATCGTTAAGGGCGTTTTATGGCAAGCGTTCACAGCTGATCAGCCCGTCGTCTTGCTTATCGATGAAATTGACAAGGCAGATATTGAGTTTCCCAACGATTTACTCAGGGAACTTGATCGTATGGAATTTTATGTGTACGAAACACGTCAAATGGTTCGTGCTGTGCATCGCCCTTTGGTCATCATCACATCCAATAACGAAAAAGAACTACCCGATGCGTTTTTGCGTCGTTGCTTTTTTCACTATATTAAATTCCCGGACAAAGACACCATGCAGCAGATCGTGGATGTCCACTTTCCAAAGCTGAAATCAGATTTATTAGCAAATGCCTTGCAAACTTTTTATCAGGTAAGAGATGTCGCTGGTCTGAAGAAAAAACCATCAACATCAGAACTAATTGACTGGTTAAAACTACTGCTGGCGGAAGATATTCCTGCTGAGGCGCTGCGCAGCAAGGACAATAAAGCAATTGTTCCTCCGCTGCATGGCGCTCTATTGAAAAATGAACAAGATGTCCATTTATTTGAACGTTTGGTCTTTATGTCTAAAACCAATCGCTGATATTAAAATCACATTACTATTTCAATACTCAACTCAATACTGGTAATCCCAGTAGCTTCTTCCAGTAATATCTTTAAATAAAAAAAAGCACTGTTATTCCACAGTGCTTTTCTAATATTACCGGTATTTATACTGATGCTCCCGTCGAACGCGGGAGCTGTCGGTATTCTTTTCTCTTACTGCGCTTGCTTCAATTGATCCAAAATCGCTGGATTTTCCAGTGTAGAGATATCTTGCGTAATTTCCTCACCTTTCGCAAGGACACGCAGTAGGCGTCGCATAATCTTACCAGAACGCGTCTTCGGTAAGTTGTCTCCAAAGCGAATTTCTTTTGGTTTTGCGATTGGACCAATTTCTTTCGCGACCCAATTACGTAATTCTGTCGCAATCTGTTTCGCTTCATCGCCAGTTGGACGAGAGCGCTTCAGCACAACAAACGCACAAATCGCCTCCCCTGTAGTTTCATCTGGCTTACCTACGACAGCAGCCTCTGCCACTAACGGATTTGCTACCAGCGCGGACTCAATTTCCATGGTACCCATACGATGACCAGATACATTCAGGACATCATCAATACGGCCGGTAATCGTAAAGTAACCAGTATCTTTATTACGAATGGCGCCATCACCGGCAAGATAAACCTTGCCGCCAAATTCCTCGGGGAAATAGCTCTTTTTAAAGCGCTCAGGGTCACCCCAGATATTGCGTATCATTGATGGCCATGGGCGTTTAACAACTAAAATACCGCCTTGTCCGTTAGGTAAATCATGTCCGGTTTCATCAACAATCGCCGCCATAATTCCTGGCAAAGGCAATGTGCATGAACCTGGCACCAAAGGTGTCGCACCAGGAAGCGGTGTCATCATATGCCCACCTGTTTCAGTCTGCCAGAAAGTATCAACAATCGGGCAGTTATTACGACCGATATTTTTGTGGTACCACATCCATGCTTCCGGATTAATAGGCTCACCCACTGAACCCAACAAACGCAGACTGGATAAATCAAATTTATCAGGATGCACGTTAACATCAGCGTCTGCAGCTTTGATCAGGGAACGGATTGCCGTTGGTGCTGTATAGAAGATGCTAGCTTTGTGCTTTTCTATCATGCTCCAGAAACGCCCTGCATTCGGGAACGTAGGAATGCCCTCGAACACGATTTCTGTCGCACCGACCGCCAGAGGCCCATAAGTAATATATGTATGACCTGTTACCCAGCCAATGTCAGCGGTACACCAGAACACATCTGATGGCTTGATATCAAAAGTCCACTTCATCGTGAGAATGGCCCACAACAAATACCCACCGGACGAATGCTGTACACCTTTCGGTTTCCCTGTAGAGCCCGATGTGTACAGGATGAACAGCGGGTGTTCCGCATTCACCCATTCAGGCTCACACTCGGCAGACTGATTCGCCATCAGTTCATGCATCCATAAATCGCGGCCAGCAGCAACATTGATATTGCCACCAGTACGTTTATAGATCACAACATGATTCACTTTCTCGCAATCTCCCAGAGCCAATGCCTCATCGACAATGGCTTTCAAAGGCAAATGCTTACCGCCACGAACTTGCTCATCAGCTGTAATCACCGCGACAGCACCAACGTCCACGATACGCTCTTGCAATGATTTTGCTGAAAAACCGCCAAAAACAACGGAATGCGTTGCACCGATACGGGCACAAGCCTGCATCGCCACCACCCCTTCGACAGACATTGGCATGTAAATCACAACCCGATCACCCTTGACGATACCAAGAGACTTCAGACCATTTGCAAACTGACAAACCTTTTGATGCAACTCAGAATAAGTCACCTTCGTCACTTCGCCACCATCAGCTTCAAATATCACTGCAACCTTATCGCCATTACCTTTTTGCAGATTGACATCAAGACAGTTATAAGAAACATTTAACAGTCCATCATCAAACCATTTGTATAAAGGCGCATTCGACTCATCCAAAGTCGTCGCAAATGGCTTGTGCCAATGAAGATTTTCTTTAGCCAGACGTGACCAGAAGCCCTCATAGTCTTGTTCAGCCTCTTTACACAAGGCATGGTACGCATCCATGCCGGAAATGGTGGCATCAGCAGCAAATGCTGCTGGCGGTGGGAAAATACGTGATTCGGCTTTTGTATTGTCGAGGTCTGACATGATTATCTCCGGCTTGTTTTTTGTAGGAAGTCGTTTTATGCAATGACTTACTGATCATTGGTGCTGGTTGACACATTATGAGGGGAGCCTTACTCAAGCCTTACGTCTTCACGATCAGATAAATGTTTTACCACACACCGGCACCTACTAATGTACTGATGCACACTGATGCGATGACAGGAGTGTAAAATAACGCTTTCTGTTATTGGCCTGCCATTTCAAGGCAAGCGTTTGCATCATGTCAAAACAAAACACGCCAATCAAATTATCTCCCCTTGCCAATCTGATATTTTTTAGTCGCTGGCTACAACTCCCTCTTTATCTTGGACTCATACTCGCTCAAGGTGTGTATGTCTATCATTTTTGGGTCGAGTTGAGTGATCTGATCGGTGCTGCCTTGGGTAATCAATCCGCATTGCAACATATTCTGGATGCAGTGGCTGTGGGTGGCGAACGTCCGACTAAATTGACTGAAACGACCATCATGCTGGTCGTACTGGGATTAATCGATGTAGTGATGATTTCCAATTTACTGATCATGGTCATCATCGGGGGTTATGAAACCTTTGTTTCCCGACTGGGACTGGAGGGACATCCAGACCAGCCTGAATGGCTGTCCCATGTGAATGCATCGGTGCTGAAAGTCAAACTGGCAATGGCTATCATCGGTATTTCGTCTATTCACCTGTTGAAAACCTTTATTAACGCTGCAGTCTATGATCCTAAAACCCTGATAGCGCAAACCGGTATTCACTTTACGTTTTTGCTTTCAGCGCTGGCGATCGCTTACTGCGACCAGATCGTTACAAAAACACAAAAAGAAACTGATACACACTAGTTAGCTCCACCGCAAACAATTTTGTTTTTTACTACACCAAGAGTCCATTATGACAGTCATCAAACAAGACGATCTGATTGAATCCGTTGCAGCTGCCCTGCAATACATCAGCTACTACCATCCAGCAGACTATATTGCTCATCTGGCTCGCGCCTATGAAGCAGAGCAAAGCCCGGCGGCCAAAGATGCGATTGCACAGATCCTGACAAATTCACGCATGTGCGCTGAAGGCAAACGTCCAATCTGCCAGGACACGGGTATCGTCAACGTGTTCCTGAAAATCGGTATGGGCGTGCGTTTTGAAGGTTTTTCCGGCTCGATTATCGACGCCGTCAACGAAGGTGTACGCCAAGGTTACAACCTAGCTGAAAACAAGCTGCGCGCGTCTATCGTTGCTGATCCGCAGTTTGAACGTAAAAACACCAAAGACAACACACCAGCCGTGGTTCACATGGAACTGGTACCGGGCAATACCGTTGACGTCAAAGTCGCTGCGAAAGGCGGCGGCTCTGAAAACAAAACCAAATTCGTGATGCTGAACCCTTCTGATTCATTGGTGGACTGGGTTATGAAAACCGTCCCGACAATGGGTGCAGGCTGGTGTCCGCCAGGCATGCTGGGCCTGGGCATTGGTGGTACGGCAGAAAAAGCGATGTTGATGGCAAAAGAATCCTTGATGGACGACATCGACATGTACGAACTCAAACAACGTGGTCCACAAAACAAACTGGAAGAATTGCGTATCGAGCTGTGCGACAAGATTAATGCACTCGGTATCGGTGCGCAGGGTCTGGGTGGCCTGACGACAGTACTGGACGTCAAGATCAATATGTATCCTACCCATGCAGCATCCAAACCAGTTGCCATGATCCCTAACTGCGCAGCAACACGTCACGCGCACTTCGTACTCGACGGTTCCGGCCCAAGCTATATCGAACCACCGAAACTGTCCGATTGGCCAGAAGTACACTGGACACCAGATACAGAAAAATCCAAGCGCATCGATCTCAACACCCTGACCAAAGAAGAAGTCGCTTCATGGAAACCAGGCCAGACCTTGCTGTTGAACGGCAAAATGC
Organism: Undibacterium sp. SXout7W; assembly: GCF_049339385.1. NCBI lineage: Bacteria > Pseudomonadati > Pseudomonadota > Betaproteobacteria > Burkholderiales > Oxalobacteraceae > Undibacterium > Undibacterium sp. SXout7W. Next base: position 112,064 of record NZ_JBMPPF010000008.1, read on the forward strand.
TGACTGGCCGCGATGCAGCCCACAAGCGCATTCAGGACATGCTGGCAAAAGGCGAATCCTTACCTGTCGATTTCACTAACCGCGTAATCTACTACGTTGGCCCGGTTGATCCTGTGCGCGATGAAGCAGTTGGCCCGGCTGGCCCGACAACGGCAACCCGCATGGATAAATTTACCGACATGATGCTGGAAAAAACCGGCCTGATCTCGATGATCGGTAAAGCCGAGCGCGGCCCGGTTGCGATCGAATCCATCAAGAAGCATCAATCTGCCTATCTGATGGCGGTCGGTGGTGCAGCGTATCTGGTATCGAAAGCAATTAAGTCAGCCACCGTTGTTGGCTTTGCCGATCTGGGTATGGAAGCCATCTACGAATTCGATGTAACAGACATGCCGGTCACCGTGGCAGTAGATTCTCAAGGTACTTCAGTTCACAACACTGGCCCGAAAGAATGGCAGGCAAAAATCGGGATTATTCCAGTCAATTGATTCATCATTGATATTCAACTGATCCAGATTCACCGCCCGCATTGGCAGTAATCAACATGCTCTGTTCTGCCCACAGAACAGAGCATTTTTCATTCATGTCTGGCACAATTCTCTTCTTACTCATTTAATCTTGGCAATTGACTAGCATGCTGCCCTCCCCTAGCGATCCAATAGGTATTTTTGATTCTGGCATTGGCGGATTGTCTGTACTTCAGCATATCCGTCAGTTGCTCCCGCATGAAAAACTGATTTACTTTGCGGACTCATTTTTTGCCCCTTACGGAGAAAAAAATGAGCAAGCGATCATTGATCGCTGCCAGTCAATTACGGACTTCCTTTTACGGCAACACTGCAAAGCAATTGTAATTGCCTGCAATACCGCAACTGCCGCCGCTGCTAAAGTGCTGCGCACCAAATACCCAACGCAAATACTGATTGGTATGGAACCTGGCCTGAAACCAGCTTGTCAGCATACCCGCACAGGAGTAATCGGCGTGATGGCGACACAGGGAACGCTGAATAGCCAGAAATTCCGGAATTTACGCGAGCAACTAAGTACCACCCACCAGGTTAAATTTGTAGAACAATCCTGCACGGGACTGGCGGATCAGATTGAAAAAGCAGAATTCAGTTCTCCGAAAACCCTCGCGATGCTGGAGCAATATCTGACACCTCTACTGGAATCCGGCACCGATACGATCGTACTCGGATGTACCCACTACCCGTTCGTAAAACAGCAGATAGAAGCACTCATACAACACAAGTGCGGGAATGGTCTACCGTTAGAACTGATCGATACAGGGCTTGCCGTTGCCAGACACTTGCAAGCGCAGTTACAAAGCCATGGGCTGCAATCCACAAATTCAGAAACATCCATCATTCACGCTTACACTAGCGGAACCCCACAACATCTGGAAGCGGCATTAGCACAGCTTTTGCCACAGTTACACAGTCATATCGTCGTACATGCTGCGACTGAACACATTACGACCGAGGAAGAGCCAATATAGAAAGCGGTCCCCAACGCTGTTTTCCCATAAAAAAACGCCAGCTGAACCGCTGGCGTTTTTAGTACAGCAAAAATCAAGTCATCAAGCCAACACTGCTGCTATCGCATTCGCTGTTGCCTCAACATTGCCACTATTAAGCCCGGCAATACACATGCGACCAGAGCGCACCAGATATACACCGAATTCCTCTTTCAACCGATCGCATTGTTCTGCAGTCAGGCCGGTATAGCTGAACATGCCGCGCTGAGTCAGGAAATAGCTGAAATCACGACCTGGCAATTTAGCACTCAGCACATCATGCAACTGACGACGCATGGCCTGAATGCGATCACGCATTGCCACTACTTCAGCTTCCCACATCGGACGTAATTCAGAATCAGACAAGACTCGAGCCACCAACTGACCACCATGCATCGGCGGGTTGGAGTAATTACGGCGAATAGTCGCCTTCATCTGACCCAACACATTCACCGCCTGCGCAGCATCCGGGCAGACCACACTCAGGGCACCACAGCGTTCACCGTACAGACTCATGCTCTTGGAAAAAGAATTCGCAACAAAAAAACTCAGTCCTTCAGTTGCCAGCAGACGCACAGCGTACGCATCTTCCTCGATACCATCGCCGTAGCCCTGGTAAGCCAGATCAAGGAAAGGAATCAGCTCACGCTCTTTCAATACTGGCACCAGCGCCTGCCATTGCTCCTTGGTCAGATCAACGCCAGTCGGGTTATGGCAACAAGCATGCAGCAGGACAATGCTTTTCTTTTCTGCCGCTTTCAGTGCCTCAAGCATAGCGTCAAAACGCAAACCGCCAGTCGCGGCATCATAGTAAGGATAGGTTTTGACCGTAATGCCAGAACCTTCAAAAACTGCACGGTGATTATCCCAGGTAGGATCACTGACCAGCATCGTCGACGCAGGGAAATAGCGCTTGATAAAATCACCGCCTACTTTCAAACCACCGCTGGAACCGACCATCTGTAATGTCACAACGCGACCTTCCTTCACAGCAACATGATCCGCGCCAAACAGTAAATGCTGAACTGCTGTACGGAAATTTGCCGCACCTTCCATTGGCAGATAAGGACGTGCACCAGCTTCCGCCACCACTTTCAACTCCGCTGCACGTACTGATGGCAACATCGGGATTTTTCCTGCATCATCAAAATAAATACCAATGGATAAATTGATTTTATTTGGCCGCGGATCCTTACCAAATGCTTCATTCAAAGAAAGGATAGGATCGCCAGGATAGGCTTCAACGTGCTGAAACATGGTATGACTCCGGATGGTTATAGATAAATACCGCATTGTTGTGGCACTACATGCAACACAAAAACTCGGTCAGGCGCCATTTTGACATAAATGTGTCATAAAACAGGATACACATGGTGTTTTTACGGGGTTAAACTGTATCCGTAGAGATGTAATCAGACTCTTGAAGTTCAATCTCAGCGCTTGTGTCGCTCCCCCTATCATCGCCAATCACGGCATCCCCCAAAAGACGTATAGCAGCAGGCATCACTTTAGTTTACGCTGAGATCAGCCGGATGCGATCGGCAATCGTTTCAGACAGTTCTTTTATACCACCACGATGTCGACATCAGTTTTCCAGCACTGCATGAATAGCAGTCTCCTTCTGGAGAATACAACACGTCCTCATCATCCTTTGAGAGGTATGTTTTATGAAGCTCATAATTAAAGCGGCTTGTACCCTATTAGCGATGACCACTGTCCTGATAGCTACCCCTATCGCTGGCGCAGCGGGCAATGGCAAAACCGGGGCAAAATCTGCAGGTGATTTCGGCCCACCGCAAGGCGCGCCGATTCAGGCAGTATTAACCAGTCCACCAAACGTTCCTCCTCCGATCAACCGGAAATATCCGGCAAAAGTAATCGTGAACCTGGAGGTAATCGAGAAAGAAATGCCCATTTCTGAAGGGGTGAGCTACACCTTCTGGACATTTGGTGGCACGGTTCCGGGGAGCTTTATCCGCGTTCGTCAGGGCGACACCGTAGAATTTCATTTGAAGAATCATCCTGCCAACAAAATGCCGCACAATATTGACCTGCACGGCGTGACAGGCCCTGGTGGTGGCGCAGCATCCAGCTTCACTGCACCCGGACATGAATCTCAATTCTCTTTCAAAGCCCTCAATGAAGGCATTTATGTCTATCACTGCGCAACGGCTCCGGTCGGTATGCACATCGGCAACGGTATGTATGGCTTGATCTTAGTAGAACCACCAGAAGGATTACCTGCTGTCGATCACGAGTACTACGTCATGCAAGGTGACTTCTACACCACCGGCAAATACCGTGAAAAAGGCCTGCAACCATTCGACATGGAAAAAGCCATCGACGAAAGACCAACTTACGTTCTGTTCAATGGTGCTGAAGGCGCGCTGACTGGCGACAAGGCACTCAAGGCCAAAACCAATGAAAAAATCCGCCTGTTCGTCGGTAATGGCGGCCCAAATCTGGTATCAAGCTTCCATGTGATCGGTGCGATTTTCGACAAAGTGCGTTTTGAAGGCGGCACTAATTTCCAGAAAAATGTACAAACTACGCTGATCCCGGCTGGTGGTGCTGCTGTCGTGGAATATACAACCAAAGTTCCGGGTAGCTTCGTGATGGTGGATCACTCCATCTTCCGTGCATTCAACAAGGGTGCGCTGGCCATTATCAAAGTGGATGGGCCTGAAAATAAAGCCATCTATTCCGGTAAAGAGGTCGATGCGGTTTACCTGGGTGACCGTGCCGGCCCTAACCTGGCTGCCGTCACCAAAGCGACAGCCAATGCAGCCAGCGGCACACTGACATTGCAAGATCAGGTGCTGGCAGGAAAAGCCCTGTTTGAAGGCACCTGTTCAGTCTGTCATCAATCCAATGGTGCTGGTTTGCCAGGCGTCTTTCCTCCTCTGACAAAATCAGATTACCTGAACGCCGATCATCAGCGTGCGATCAAAGTAGTGCTACAGGGACTCAGTGGCAAAGTCACAGTCAATGGCAGCGAATTTAACTCTGTGATGCCGCCGATGAATCAGTTAAATGATGATGAAGTCGCCAATATCCTGACGTATATCCTCAACAGCTGGGACAATAAAGGCGGCCAGATCAAGAGCGATGATGTGAAGGCTATCCGTGCGAAAACCCCGGTAAAAGCATCGGCTGAACACTGATCGCCAATACCAGGCAGATATTGCGCATAGATTGATAGCGACTGAACTTGATTTACTTTCTACCGGAGAACCCGTTGAGTACTTTGTCCAGACCAGGTAATACATCCACAGTGCTGGCAAACTTACGGGTTTCCTTCGGAATTCCCTTGCTGATCGTGGCGTCACTGCTATCAATCAGCGGGATAGCTCAGGCAGCATCCACAGAAAATTATCAGACCATTCCGGCAGGCAGCATCGATAGTGTGCTGTCTGCCGGACGCGGCCTCAGCAATCTTCCCGTCAAAATCGATGCGTTTTATCTGCGCACGCAACCAGTCACAACGGCAGAGTTTTTTGCATTTACCAAAGCACACCCTGAATGGGAAAAAGCCAATATCCCCAGTATTTTTGCTGATGAGAGTTACCTCAGCCAGATACCTGACACCGGCCCCGAAGCCAGTCAGGCGGATACTCCGGCCACACAAGTCAGTTGGTTTGCCGCCCAGGCATACTGCGAATCCGAAGGCGGACGGCTTCCTTCCTGGTATGAATGGGAATATGTCGCAGCGGCCGACGAAACGCATGCCGATGCGCGCAAGGACCCGAAATGGCGGGCAAAGATTTTGTCCTGGTATTCCCAACCCGGCAGTTCTAATCCGGCCAAAGTTGGTGGTGCGGCCAATTATTACGGCATCAGCAATATGCATGGACTGATCTGGGAATGGGTGGACGACTTCAATGCTTTGCTGGTCAGTGCAGACAGCCGCAATCAGGGCGACCCTGATCAATTACAGTACTGCGGAGCCGGAGCAATCAGCCTGCAGGATAGAGATAACTTTGCCATACTCATGCGCGTTGCCTTGCTGTCCGCCATGAATGGCGCCAACACTACGCGACAACTGGGTTTTCGCTGTGCGAAAAACCACCCTCAGGAAAAACCATGAAACGACTGAACTCATTGACTACCGGCCTGCTGTTCTCGGCAAGCTGTCTTTTGCTGGCATCAGCCACATCCGTGCTGGCGCAAACCGCTGACGGTTCCGCTTCCAGCACCAGTGCCAGCATCACCGCAACAGCAAATGCAAAACCCCTGCCGGGCAATTCGGTCTATAAGATTGCTGCCACACTGAGCAATCAGAATAACGAATCCTTCACACTGGCAGACAAGCGCGGCAAACCTGTGTTGGTCAGCATGTTTTATAACTCATGTGAATTCGTCTGCCCTATGCTGATTGAATCCATGCGTCTGGTGGAAAAAGACCTGACCCCGGCAGAGCGCGACAATCTGTCCATGATGCTGATCACCTTCGATCCGGCACGCGACGATACGCAGACACTGCAATCGGTCGCCAGCAAGCACGAACTCAACTCCAAACATTGGACAGTTGCCCGTACTGACACCGCCAGCGTCCGTAAAATTTCGGCGGCATTAGGTATTCAATACCGCTTACTGGAAAACGGTGAGTTCAATCACACTACCGTTATGGTCTTGCTGGATGCCGATGGCAAAATCATTGCACGTACACAAAAAATCGGTGGAACTGATCCTGCATTTGTTAAACAGGTCAGGAAAGCACTGCAAAATCCGTCAATCAACATGACACAAAAAAGCCCTGTACCAAATTAAGGTAAAGGGCTTTTTCCACATTTTCTTTTAACCTTAAACGCAAACGTGGCAATTAAGATTTCCTCGCAAATGTATATTGTCAGCACCTGCTCGAATCAATCGCCGCCATATCCATGGGAATACTCGTTCGCGTCGACCGGCACATGCGCACCATTCAAGCCTTCGAAAAAGAAAGGTGCACGCTTTTTAGCATTTAAACCGGTTTCATTCATACTGGCAGTATCGTACAAGCGACCGTTGATCATCACCTGCGTCACCCGATCAGACTGACTAATATCATTCAGCACATCGCCATCGATAATCATCAGATCAGCCAGCTTACCAGCTTCCAGCGAACCAATATCCTTATCCAACCCGAGATAGTGGGCGCCATTCAGCGTGGCACTGCGGATAGCCTGCAGCGGCGTCATGCCGCCACGTACCATAGTCCACATTTCCCAGTGCGCCGCGAGCCCTTCGCGCTGACCATGCGCCCCCAGATTCACCGGAACACCAGCTTGCTGCAACACATTCGCCACAGCGGCTGCGCGGAAAACATTGAAGTCTTCTTCTGGAGCTGTTTCACGGCGGACACTGCGTGGAATCAGCACTGATCGTGGTACATAACGCGAGAGCAGCGGATGCTTCCAGACATCGGTACGCGCATACCAGTAATGCTCACCATCCAGGCCGCCGTAAGCAACGCCCAGCGTCGGGGTGTAACCAACCTTGGTCTGCGACCACAACTGTTTCACATCATCGTAAACTTTTTCCACCGGAAGCGCATGTTCAACGCCGGTATGACCATCAACCACCATCGTCATATTGTGCTGGAACAGTGAGCCGCCTTCGGGCACCACCATCATGCCGGTCTGCCGTGCGGCTTCCAGAATCTGCTGACGCTGTTCGCGGCGCGGCTGATTGTAGCTTTTCACCGAAATCGCGCCTGCCGCTTTCAGGCGTTTCAGATGCGTCATCGCGTCATCCAGACTATTCACCACAGCGCTGAAATTACCTTTTGCGCCGTACAAGATCGTGCCGGTAGAAAAAATACGCGGCGCAACCACTTCCCCGGTTTTTTGTAATTCGCTGTGAGTGAAAATATCATTGGTGTCGTTTGACGGATCATGTATCGTCGTCACACCGAAAGCCAGCGAGGCATAATCGATCCAGCTTTGCTGCGGGATGATGCCGCCCTCACCCATACCACCATGCCAGTGCACATCCACAATGCCCGGCAATATCGTCTTGCCTTTCGCATCAATCACCGTTGCACCGGCAGGTGTCGCGATCTCTGACGTTTTACCTATCTGCACAATGCGATTATCTTTGATGACGATGCGGCCATCGTCTATCACTTCATCGCCTTTCATGGTCGCGATTTTTGCGCCGGAAATCACAGTCACACCGGCAGGTTTATCAGCCTTTTGTGCAAAACCTATCTTCATGCCGTTTTCACTGAATTTAGGCAGCTCTTTCGGCGCACCAGGCACGAAAGCAAAAGCATCTTTCAGATCACGGGTGAACAATTCGTCGCCCAGCGCAAAATGAATTTTCTTGCTATCGCCCGACCAGTGCAGATACTGACCGGCGTTCACATCCAGCTGTTTGACTGGCAATGCATCCATTTTCTGGCCTATCGTGATTGGCTTACCCGCCAACGGCAATGGCGTCACATACGCATGGAAACGCTCGCCGAATGCCAGCCACCCGCCATCAGGCGAGATCGCAAATTCACCGGCAAATTCACTCTTTGCCACCGCCTGTTCCGGCGTTTTATCCAAAGGCACACGCACCAGCGATGTCGCCCATTCGACTTCGCCTGTGTATTTGGTGCGGCTCACATACACCGCACTGCCATCTTTGCCAAACTGCGGCGCGCTACCGTCATCGGTCACCAGCACCGGTGCAGATTTACCATCGGCATTCGCTATATACACGCCCGTTTCGACCGCATACCACGGCGTCGTCAGATAACCGCCTTTGGCTTTGACGAAAACGACTTGCTTGCCATCGGGCGAGAAACGTGCCTGCACATATTTGCCCGGTGCTTTCGTGATTAACGTCTCTTTACCTGACGCGACATCCAGCACCTTCACCGTGCCGAGTTTCTGATCATTCCAGGTTGTATAGACGATGCTTTTGCCATCACGGGAAAAGCTGGGGAAATATTCAAAATTCTCTGTTTGTTTCGTCAGGCGGCGTGGTGTGCCGTTCGGTAAATCGCGGACATATAAATGACCGAGCGCCGAGTAAATCACTTTATCGCCCGCAGGTGCAACATTCACCCAGCGCAACTGATGCACGTCGAACTGATCCGGCGCGACATCATGCGCGAAGCGCAATGCCGGGCGAATTTCACGGCTGTCTTTGACATGGAAAGCGATCTCATTTGCCTTGCCTGCAAACGGATCGAGACGCCATAATTTCCCCTTCGCCCAAACCACAATTTCTTTACTGCCCGGCATCCACGCAAACGCAGGATACACGCCGTGGATCGCCCAGGCTTCCTGCATGTCGCGTTCCAATTCTGGCCAGGCTGCAATTTCTGCGCCGGTGTCCAGATTTTTCAGGAACAAGGTGGATTGATTGCGCACACGGCGCACAAAGGCGAGATATTTTCCATCCGGCGAAGGCACAGGGCGCACTGCACCGCCAGGACCGCTGACGATGGCTTTGACTTTACCATCCTGCAAATCTTTGCGGAAAATCTGATAAATCTGCCCATTCGAATCTTTGTTATATTCAAACGACATGCCGCCGGTGGTGTCTTGCGAATAATAGACGTAACGACCGTCCGGCGAGAATGCGGGCTCGCCCAGATCTTTTTGCCAGTTCGGTTTTTCGTTCAGTTGCATGCCTGCACCACCGCTGGTGTGATACATCCAGATTTCACCGGAACCCAGCGAACGCGTGCCGCTGTAATGTTTGCGGGCGGCGATGTAATTGCCATCCGGATGCCAGACCGGATTATTCAACAGGCGGAAATCTTCTTTGGACACCGCGCGCGGGTTGCTGCCATCGGCATCCATCACCCAGACATTATCGCCACCGCCCGCGTCCGACATAAACGCGATGTGTTTGCCATCAGGCGAAAAACGCGGCTGCATTTCCCATGCGAGCGAATGAGTCAGCGCTTTTGCCTCGCCGCCACTGACGGGCAGACTGTAAATATCGCCGAGCAAATCAAATACCAATTGTTTGCCATCGGGACTGACATCGACGCTCATCCAGGTGCCGCTACGGGTGTCGATATTCACGGTTTGTTTTTCACCGGGCGGATTATTCACATCCCATTTTTTCTCATCCTTCTTAGGAGTCGCATCATCTGACCAAGCTGGCAGACACATACATACCGCCAATGCGATCGGCAGCATTCTGATTATTTTCATACTCTCTCCAGAGATTCATTTTGATGTAATTGGATATTTATTTGATACTTATTGAACACCAATACAGACATTGATTGTCAAACTCAGCGATCACAAATGGCTAGCAAGTCGGACAAGACCCAAGAGGTGGATAGAGCTGTCAAAACCACTGTTTCAAAGCAAAGTCACCGCGTGCCAAAAGCAAAGCCAGCCAACTTACTGAGTGATCTGAATTAGATAAATTGATTGATAGAAAGTTCCAGATCAATGGTGCTCATCAATCAAAACCACTCAAATACCTAGAACCTGCGGTGCGGAGCATGAAATAAGCAGAAAAATTTGCCTGATACACGATATAGAAAGACAAAAGCTGCCAGCCGGATGACACGGCTGGCAGCTTAATCAAAGTGACAGAATACCGATTAATACACAGAGCACTTCAAGGTGGTGTCATGCGCCCATTCATCAGGCAATCTGCTCATCGCACCACTTAAAGTGAGATAGTGTGATTTTCTTACTATCAAATTCCTACGATCAAATTTCGATTATCAAATCACATTATTTTGTCGGAGCTGAATAATACGATCCGCATCGATTCCCCAGTCACGCAAAATAGCATCGCTATGCTGGCCGGGGCTGGCAGCAGGTTCGGTCACTTCAGCAGTCGTGCGACTGAAACGCGGTGCGGGTGCGGGTTGCATGACTCCTCCCAGTTCAAAAAAATTGGATCGTGCAATATTGTGTGAATGCAAGGGTGCTTCATTCATGTCTAGCACAGGCGCAAAACAGACATCGGTACCTTCCATCAAATCACACCATTCCTGACGGCTTTTTTTCAGAAAAACAGCCGCCAGCTTTTTCTTCATTGAAGGCCAACAAGATACTTCCATCTGTGACTGAAACTCTGGATCATGGATATCAGCCAGTTGCAATAACAATGCATAAAACTGCGGCTCTATCGCTCCGACCGAGACAAATTTACCGTCAGCGCAGGTATAGGTATCGTAAAAATGTGCGCCTCCATCCAGCATATTGGCTCCACGCTGATCACTCCAGGCACCAAAGGCTTTGAATCCGTAAATCATGGCACCCAGCAGTGCGGAACCATCCACCATTGCTGCGTCCACAACCTGCCCCCTGCCTGACTGTCGCGCCTCCAGTAAAGCGCACACCACACCAAACGCTACCATCATGGCGCCACCACCGAAATCACCCACCAGATTCAATGGTGGTGTTGGCGGAGAATCTGGTCGCCCCATCGGATGCAGCATTCCGCTGAGGGCGACATAATTCAGATCATGTCCCGCTGCCTGCGCCAGCGGACCAGTCTGTCCCCAGCCAGTAATCCGGCCATAGACCAATGCAGGATTACGTTCAAGGCAGGTTTCAGGTCCAAGGCCGAGACGCTCCATTACTCCGGGTCTGAAACCTTCGATCAAGGCATCTGCTTGCGCAACCAAATCCAACAGGACTGCGCGCGCTTCAGGCTGTTTTAAGTCCAGCGCCAGCGAGCGTCGCCCACGAGCCATGACATCGAACTCCGTTCCCAGCATAGGAAACGGGTTATCAGCACCCGGCTTCGCTTTACGGTCTATACGAATCACCTCAGCACCCATATCTGACAGCATCATCGCTGCAAATGGGCATGGCCCCAGGCCGACCATTTCAATGACACGTATACCTTTTAATGGACCACTCATCATGATTTCCAGTTATATATTGTTTGATGACATCACAAAGAACGCGAGATGATTTCTTTCATGATCTCATTCGCGCCGCCATAAATGCGCTGCACCCGCGCATCGACATACATCTGCGCAATTGGATATTCCAGCATATAGCCATAACCGCCGAACAGTTGCAGACATTGATCGATCACTTTGCATTGCAGATCGGAGATCCAGTATTTCGCCATCGACGCCAGCTCAGTATCCATGCGGCCTTCGAGCATATCGACGATGCAACGGTCGATGAAGGTGCGGGCAATAGTGGCTTCGGTTTTGATTTCCGCCAGTACGAAACGGGTGTTCTGCATGTCTATCAAAGCTTGTCCGAAAGCCTTGCGCTGTTTCGTATGCTCCACCGTCAAGCGCAAAGCGCGTTCTATCGCGGCAACACCCGAGACACCGAGTATCGTGCGTTCATACGGTAACTCTGTCATCAACTGTGCGAAGCCACGACCTTCCACGCCACCGAGTACCGCATCCGCAGGCACACGCACATCGTCAAAAAACAGCTCACAGGTATCCTGCCCTTTCTGGCCGATTTTTTCGAGAATACGACCGACTTTGAAACCAGGACAATCTCTGGTTTCGACCAGCATCAGCGAGACACCTTTGGCACCAGCATCCGGGTTGGTCTTGGCGACCACGACAATCAGATCAGCCAGATAACCATTCGAGATAAAAATTTTAGAACCATTAACGTGGTAACCATATGCATCCGGCAAAGCGGTGGTGCGTATGCCTTTCAGATCAGAACCGGCACCGGGTTCGGACATTGCAATCGCGGCGACCATTTCGCCGCTCGCCAGCAATGGCAGATATTTTTTCTTTTGCGCTTCAGTGCCCTGATTCAGAATATAGTGCGCCACTATCGCATGCACGTGAATGCCGAACGCCATGTCACCGGCATCAGTCAGTTCTTCGAACACAATCGCCTGATGCGCAAAACTGCCGCCGGAACCGCCGTACTCTTCAGGGATATCGGCCAGCAACATGCCCATCTCGCCGCCCTTGCGCCACAACTCGCGATCAACATGCTGCTGTTTAGCCCAGCGCTCCTGATGCGGCACCACTTCGGCATCGACAAAGCGGCGTATAGCATCGCGAAACGTCGCCAGTTCCGGCGTCATCCATGGTGAGCTGTAATTCATCGTTTTCTCCTGTTCATCGTTTTTTCTTAGCACTTTTTCTTAGCATTTATGATCAGATCACTATCGCATCACGACAGGATCAGGATTGACGATACATCGTCACCACACATGCGCCGCCCAGCCCCAGATTATGCTGCAGCGCTGTCCGCGCATTGGCAACCTGTCTGGCACCGGCATTGCCACGTAATTGCTGGGTCAACTCAAAGCATTGCGCGAGTCCGGTGGCGCCCAGCGGGTGCCCTTTCGAGAGCAAGCCGCCGGATGGATTGGTCACCACATTACCGCCGTAGGTATTGTCGCCATCATCGATGAATTTTTCCGCACCGCCTTCTGGACATAAACCCAGTGCTTCGTAAGTGATCAGTTCATTATGCGCAAAGCAGTCGTGCAATTCGACGACATCCAGATCTTCCGGGCCGATGCCAGCCTGGGCATAGACTTTTGCCGCTGCACTAAGGCTCATGTCGTAACCCACCACGCGCATCATGTCAGCAGAATGAAAGGTCGATGGCGTATCTGTGGTCATGGCTTGCGCGGCAATGTAGACCTGCGTATTCAGGCCACGCGCTTTGGCAAATTTTTCAGAAACCAGGACTGCTGCGGCAGCGCCACAAGTCGGCGGACATGCCATCAGCTTCGTCATCACGCCGGGCCAGATCATGGTGGAATTCAGCACGTCTTCGGGTGTCACTTCCTGACGGAACAAGGCCAGCGGATTATTCGCCGCATGACGGCTGGCCTTGGCGCGGATTTTTGCAAACGACGCCAGCGGTGTGCCGTATTTCTGCATGTGCGCCAGACCAGCGCCGCCAAAATAACGCAAGGCCAGCGGAATCTGCGGCATGCCGACCAACTGATCGGTCACGGCATCAAACGCATCAAACGGGCTAGGCCTGTCCTGAAACACAGAGCCTAAAGCACCCGGGCTCATCTGCTCAAACCCCAACACCAGCACGCAATCAACGGCACCGCTGGCAATCGCCTGCCGCGCCAGAAACAAGGCGCTGGAGCCGGTCGAGCAATTATTATTCACGTTCACAATCGGTATGCCAGACATGCCGATCTGATACAAAGCCTTTTGCCCTGCCGTTGAATCGCCATAGACATAACCAACATACGCCTGCTCGATGTCATCGTAGCTGATGCCTGCATCAGCGAGTGCCAGACGGCCAGCTGTCATTCCCATCTGATCGTAACTCGCGCTGGTACCTGGCTTGACGAAAGGGATCATCCCTACGCCGGATACGTATACCCGCTGATTCATGTGTGTCTCCTGAATATTTTTATGATGGATAGATGATGTAAAACTGCGCTTAAGCAAAGCTGCGCCATCTCCGGTAACAACTTTGCAGCTTTGCCGCATCGTCCGCAGAACAGCCGCGCTGAAGCGGGCAATAAAATAGGTCAAACGACCAATTAAACAAAAATTATAGGTCAGTCGTACTATTTGTCAATCGTTATGGGATAATTTTGCCTCACACGTATTCACCCAATCGGTTATATCCACACATTACTCATGCCTGATGCACTGCACACCTCGTTGAAAAGCAAACCTTCCGGTACCACAGAAAAGGGCATGGAGCGGGTGCATGCGATTCTGAGTGTTGCGCGGGCGATTTTTGCGACCGAGGGTTACGCTGGCTTATCGATGCGCAAAGTCGCCTCGCAGGCGGGCATCAGCCTCAGCAACGTGCAGCACTATTATCAAAGCAAAGATTTGCTGATCGAGGCAGTGTTGCTGATGACCATGAATACGTTTCAGGAAAAACTCGATCACATCACCGCAGCGAAGGGCAAACTGTCGCGCATAGAACAGCTCAACAGCGCGATTGATATGTTTCTGGAAGAATTGAATGATCCGTTGACCCACGGTTTGTTTTTTGAACTATGGGCACTGGCCGCGCGCAATGCGTTTGCTTCGACGCTGATGGATACGATGATTCTGCGCGAACGCAAGGCCATCTATAAATTGATACGCGGTATGCACCCGGATGTCAGTGATGACGAGTACATGTTACGCGCAGTTCTGATCGTCGCTCAGGTGGAAGGTCTGATGCTGTTCCGCTATCACAAGCACAGACAAAAAACAGAAATGCAGGCAGTGCATGCGGCGTTGAAGAAAAACATCATACAACTTGCCACCACCGCATGAAGCCTGCGTTCTTACAATAAAAATCAGGCCATCGCGGACACAAAGAACAGCCCGCTCAGCGCAATGCCGGCACCGGCGAAGCGGCTGATTTTTGCGTTGAGAAAACGGTTTGCAGTGATCGTCGCGAATAAGCCGCTCAGATGCAGCAAGGCGGTCGCCGCCACAAAACCAGCACAGAATGATAACGCCTTGCCATCCACAGGCATTTCAACACCATGCGCATAACCATGTGCAACGGCGAATACCGCAATCAATGCCGTGCTGGCAGCCAGCGGCAATTTCACCGCGCCCGCGATCAGCAGACCGAGTATCAAGACAGAGGCGGCAATGCCTGCTTCCACACCCGGAATGATGACACCACTCATACCCAGCGCAGCGCCTGCCGTCATCATCAGCGGAAACGCCAGTGGCAGCAACCAGTAAGCCGGGCGCTGATGTTGCGCAGCCCAGATGCCCACCGCCAGCATCGCCAGTAAATGATCTGCGCCCATCAGCGGATGCAGAAAACCAGCCAGAAAGCCACTGCCTCCGGCGACGGAATGCATCACGCTGACGTGGGCAAACGCCGGTGTTGCTGCCAGCATCGTTGCGCTCAGCAAGCTCAGTAAAAGGCTAGATTTAACGGTGACGGATTTCATGATTGTTTCCTTCGGCTTGGATGAGTACAAATAATACGAATAAATAATTTTCAGAAAAATATCGCAGGACTTACACAACATTACATCACGCCGCTGGGGCGGTTTTGCGTCAGTCCTCGCACGGGTTATGGCCTGACTTCGTCCAGCATGCCCTGCTCACGTATAAAACTCACCACGGTTTCCAACCCGTCACCGGTGCGCAGATTCGTGAACACAAACGGGCGTGTGCCGCGCATACGTTTGGCGTCCTGCGCCATGATGTCGAGGTTCGCACCAACGTGCGGTGCCAGATCGGTTTTATTGATGATCAGCAGATCAGAACGGGTAATACCGGGGCCGCCTTTACGCGGGATTTTTTCACCACCGGCCACGTCGATCACATAAATCGTCAGATCGGATAATTCTGGGCTGAAGGTCGCCGCCAGATTGTCACCGCCAGACTCGACCAGAATCAGATCGAGATCAGGAAAATCAGCACTCATACGCGCAATCGCTTCCAGATTAATCGAGGCATCTTCGCGGATCGCGGTATGCGGGCAACCGCCGGTTTCCACACCCATCAGTCTTTCTGCCGGCAATGCATCGGCACGCAGCAGAATTTCCATGTCTTCTTTGGTGTAAATATCGTTCGTGATAACCGCCATTTCATAGTCATCGCGCATGCGTTTGCACAGCATTTCGCAAAGTGCTGTTTTGCCGGAACCAACAGGGCCACCAATGCCGACACGCAAGGGATTCGGTTCGCTCTTGCCAGTCGCTGCGCTCGTATCGGCTGCGTTTATATTTTCTGTATTCATATTCATTCTGTTCCTGTTGTTCTCATGTTGAGGCGACAATCATCATCTTTAACTTCCATCTGTAAAACACGTCAGGAGCGGTAAAGACGGCTGTACTGCACTTCATGCTGCATAGACAATAGCGACAAACCCGGCGACCAATTCGATAACTGATGGTCTTCCAGGTGCTCTGCCAGTGTCGCTGCAGCTTCCAGATCTGCGCGCAGCGACAGCAATAAACGCTGCCCTGCAACCTGCCCCAGCGGTATCGACTTCACACACACCAGCGCCTGATTTTCTGCCCAGGTAAATAACATGCCTAGCAAGGCCGCTGTCGCAGGCACCTCCAGCGCGACGGCGGCACAAGCCAGTGCGGTCGGTAATGGCAACTCGCTTTGCGCCTGCAAGATCGTCAGCAATGCCGCATCGGCAATCTGCAAATCACCCACCAGCTTGCCCAGCGAATATCCCATTTGTATGGTTTCTGCCCGAAATTCGGCGGTATCGCGGGCGGCGATAAATAACTCATTCCAGTAAGCGACTGCGGCCTGATCTTTTTGCTGAAACGCGTGTATCAGTCGCCATAAAATCGGCGCTTCAAAGCGGGCAACCACTTCACGCAAATACGTGGTGATCCATGCCCGCGCTGTCGCTTCATTCTTTACCGAGCCATTCTCTATCGCCGCTTCCAGACCTTGCGAATAGCTGTAAGCCCCGATCGGCAACGACGGGCTGGCAAGCTGGAACAGATGAAGTAAGGCAGCGGATTGCATGTGCTTATTGTTATGGCTTATTGTTTATCCGAAGGACGATGTATACGTTGCCGCAACGGTATCGGTGCCAGCGGATTATGCGGATGCATCTCATCGCCACCATGATGATGACCGCCGCCGTAGGCACCGGCTTCCGGCTCGAAACTCGCAAGTTCTTCAGTTACGACGGCGTTCAGGCCTTCCAGCATTTCTTTCAGTACCGGGTCTTTACGGATACGTAAAAAGCCATCGCCCAGTTGTGCCTGCGTGTGCCGGTTTCCCAGATGGAAGGCGCAGCGCAAAAGCGCAAACGCATTCGCACATTCGACTTTGTAGATAGGCTCAGCCGCCGCCAGCACCTGAATAATGCGGCCATCATTTGCCAGCATCAGATCGCCATCGCGCATCACGGTGCCACGCACGGTGAATACGGCAACATCTTCGCCACTTTGCAGCGTCGCACGCAAACGTGATTTCTCACGCAATTCATACGGCAGAATAAGTTGTCCGTCGATCTGAGGCGCATTCTCACTGCGTTCAATTTTGGTTTGGAGTGTCAGCATCATGTCAGAATAAAAAATAGCGCTGTGCCATCGGTAAAATCTTGGCCGGTTCGCACACCAGCAATTCACCATTCGCACGCACTTCATAGGTTTCAGGGTCCACTTCCATCTTCGGCGTGAGCCCGTTCAGGATCATGTCTTGTTTGCGAATCGTGCGCGTGTTCTTTACCGGAATCAGGGTTTTATTCAGTTTCAGTTGTTCCGCCAGACCGGCATCAAATGCCGCTTGCGAAACAAAGGTAAACGATTTTTTCAGGCCGCCACCAAATGCACCGAACATCATGCGGTAATGCACAGGCTGCGGTGTAGGAATCGACGCATTCGGGTCGCCCATTTGCGCAGCAGCGATCATGCCGCCTTTCAGTATCATCGACGGTTTTACGCCGAAGAACGCGGGTTTCCACAACACGATATCGGCAATTTTGCCGACTTCCAGCGAACCCACCGCATGCGAAATGCCATGCGTGATCGCCGGATTAATCGTGTATTTGGCGATGTAACGTCGGGCGCGGAAATTATCGTTATGGCGACTGTCTTCCGGTAATGCACCGCGCTGTTGTTTCATCTTGTCGGCGGTTTGCCAGGTGCGCATGATCACTTCACCAACGCGCCCCATCGCCTGCGAATCTGACGACATCATCGAGATCGCGCCGATGTCATGCAGAATATCTTCGGCAGCAATCGTCTCACGGCGTATGCGCGATTCGGCAAAAGCGATGTCTTCTGCAATCGCCGGATCAAGGTGATGGCAGACCATCAGCATATCCAGATGTTCATCCAGCGTATTGACGGTGTAGGGTCGGGTCGGATTGGTGGACGACGGCAGCACATTGCCCTCGCCCACTGCGGCGATGATATCCGGCGCATGGCCGCCACCCGCGCCCTCGGTGTGGAAAGTATGTATCGTGCGGTCTTTGAATGCGGCCAGCGTGTGCTCTAAAAAACCGCCTTCATTCAAGGTATCGCTATGAATGGCGACCTGCACATCCATGTTGTCGGCCACACTCAGGCAATTATCAATTGCCTGCGGCGTTGTGCCCCAGTCTTCATGCAGTTTCAGGCCTATTGCACCAGCACGGATCTGCTCTTCCAGCGGCAATGGCAGGCTGACATTGCCTTTGCCTAAAAACCCCAGATTCATAGGAAACGCATCTGCCGCCATGATCATAGAATGCAGATGCCACGGCCCCGGTGTGCAAGTCGTTGCAGCAGTACCGACCGCTGGCCCGGTGCCACCGCCAAGCATGGTCGTCACGCCGCTCATCAGCGCTTCTTCTATCTGTTGCGGGCAAATGAAATGAATATGCGAATCGATACCACCGGCGGTGACGATCATGCCCTCGCCCGCAATGATTTCAGTCGCACCGCCGATCGCCATATCCACACCGGGCTGAATATCAGGATTACCCGCCTTGCCTATGCAGGCGATCAGACCGTTTTTTAAACCGATATCCGCTTTGACTATGCCCCAGTGATCGAGGATGACCGCATTCGTGATGACCGTATCCATCACATCCGCATGCGCACGCTGCGATTGCCCCATGCCATCGCGTATCACTTTGCCGCCGCCGAATTTGACTTCTTCGCCATAGATCGCAAAGTCTTTTTCGATCTCAATAAATAAACCGGTATCAGCCAGCCGGATACGATCCCCGGTGGTCGGGCCAAACATTTCGGCATACGCCTGACGCGAAATCTTCATGCGTTGTTCTCCTTCGCATCCAGCGCACCCATGACTTTGCCGCTGAAACCAAACACACGTCGATCACCCGCCAGCGCCACCAGCTCTATCGTGCGTTGCTGCCCCGGCTCAAAGCGCACCGCAGTGCCAGCGGCAATATTCAGACGCATGCCATACGCCGCCTGACGTTCAAATTGCAATGCAGGATTGGTTTCAAAAAAATGAAAATGCGAGCCCACCTGTATGGGCCGGTCACCGCTATTGGCCACCGTCAGCAACACCGTCTGCCGCCCCACATTCAGCTCGATATCGCCGTCAGCGATCAGCATTTCTCCGGGAATCATGTGGCCTCCTATGGAATCGGATGATGAACGGTCACCAGCTTGGTGCCATCCGGAAAAGTTGCCTCGACCTGAATATCCGGAATCATTTCAGGAATTCCTTCCATCACATCGGCGCGACTCAATATCTGCGTGCCGTCGGACATCAATTCCGCCACGCTTTTACCATCGCGCGCCCCCTCCATAATCGCAGCAGTAATCAGCGCCACCGCTTCCGGATAATTCAGTTTCAGTCCACGCGCTTTGCGCCTTTCCGCCAGCAGCGCTGCCGTAAAAATGAGTAGTTTGTCTTTCTCTCTCGGGCTCAGATCCATTGATACATTTCCTTTTCATAGCAAAAAAAGTATGTAGTGGCATTAGTTACATAGCAGGGCTTACAGGCTACTCACACTTTCTCATGAAATGGCTTCAGCAAGAAGTAATCCAGCTTAGATATTGACCGAAATACTGACTGAACTCGTGTTCTGACACCAATTCAGCATTTTTTGCTCGATGACGGTGCGTAACAATATAAGCCGGCATAAGTCAGGCACTATTTCAGTGCAAACTAAATACTCATCGACAGTCGAGATGAAAACCATATTAAAATATAGGATACCCCACTACCCTATTTTATTATGAGCCACACCATCAAAGACAAACAGAAATTATTGAACCGTGTGCGCCGCATACGGGGACAGATTGATGCCATCGAACGCGCGTTGGAAGAGGAAAAAAGTTGCATGGATGTTCTGCAGCAAATTACTGGCTGTCGCGGAGCAATGAATGGCTTGCTGTCTGTTGTACTCGAAGAACACATCCGCACCCATCTGGTAGCAACAGAGAAAGACCACGATGAACATGGCGATGCCAAACAAGTGCTGATTGACGTTGTCCATAGTTATTTTAAATAAATTTCAAATAAACCATCATGATCGAATTTTCTCAATTACTACAACAAGGTGCAGCCAATGCCTGGCTGTTTATTCCCAGCGCTATCTTGCTTGGCGCATTGCATGGGCTAGAACCAGGTCATTCAAAAACCATGATGGCTGCGTTCATCATTGCGGTACGCGGTACTGTAACTCAGGCCGTGTTGCTGGGTCTGGCTGCCACACTATCTCATACAGCAATCGTATGGATTATTGCATTAAGTGGTTTGTACTTTGGTCAGCAATGGAATGCAGAAGAATCGGAACCTTATTTTCAGTTAATCTCAGCTGCCATGATTATTGCCGTTGCCGTCTGGATGATGTGGCGCACCTGGCGTGACCAGCATGCACACCAGCACTCACATCCACATTCGCACGATCATTCACATGATGATGCCCGGCAGATTGATACTGGCCACGGCATGATCTACATTAGCATCATGGAAGATGGCGTTCCACCACGCTTTCATCTGTCTCAGTCCACCACAGCGTCACAACGTTGGACAGAAAATCAGATATCTGCCCTCACCATACGTGCCGACGGCAGCACCCAAACATTCCACTTTAAAAAACATGGCGATCTGCTGGAGTCTCTACAAGAAATCCCGGAACCACATGAATTCACGCTGAGGATCATCACATCACATGGCGACCATCAACACAGTTATGAACTGATGTATTCAGAAGATGATCATAGTCATCACGATCAGCATCACCATCATGATCATGGGCTCGATATCAATAACGGAGAATATCAGGATGCCCATGCGCGTGCGCATGCAGAAGACATCCGTCGACGCTTTAGCACACGTGATGTGACCACCGGACAAATCATCATGTTTGGACTGACAGGCGGCCTGATTCCATGTCCTGCGTCCATCACGGTATTACTCCTATGCCTGCAATTGAAAAAAGTAGCGTTGGGAGCGAGTCTGGTGTTGTGTTTCAGCATAGGACTGGCGCTGACGATGGTGATGTCGGGCGTCATAGCAGCACTTAGCGTCCGGCATTTATCTACTCGCTGGTCAGGCTTTGGTTTAATCGCACAACGTGCACCTTATTTTTCTGGCGCACTGATTATGCTGGTAGGAGTTTATGTTGCTTATCAGGGTTACAGTGGTATTTTGCATCATGCCTAAGATGTGCTTTATCCATAGCCCTGTCTGATTATGGATAAAGCAATACAGCGATATAGCATGCAATTGAGATACACAATGTAGATTCGCAGGCGTAATAAAACGCTTGTCAGTTTTACCGAAATTGCGTATAGTTTTTTTATGAATTCCGCTCTCGTCACAGATACCAACACTTTCTCCAGCGCTTTACGTGCTGGCGAGTTGCGTATCGCTTTGACGAGTGGCGCTGATCTTTCATCTCACACTTCTTCCATTATTTCCATTCCTCACGCTTCCCTGATTCGAATTATCAGGGGGCGTTAAGCTACGGCTGCAAGCCGATGCCTGGCGTCCCGTTATCAAATCTTCTTCGTCAACTCAGTAGTATCTCAGTCAGTAATACCTCATCAGTCGTAAGCAGTCAGCTCGTAAGCATTACCTCTGTCAGCAACACCGTTTCCATCATCATGGCAGAACTAGTGTGTTGACTGTGCGCTTCATGGACTGAACCGATGTCTGCCGGACTGATATCAACTGAGCTGATTATTACCATTTTTTATCAGGATTTTTATGTCACACACTATGCATGACAGGCACACGCACGCCCCCACATTTCCAACCCCGGCATCAACGGTATCGACACCTGTATTTACCAGCCTGCGATATGGTTACCCATTTCCGGCACTCAATGAGATACGCGCTACTGCAGAAAAGTTATCGACTCAGATTCTGCGTACACCTGTATGGCAATGGCAAACTGGCGCCGTCAACGCAGCGTTTTCCGAATCTACAGAAGTCTGGCTGAAACTGGAATTATTTCAAAAAACCGGAACATTTAAAGTAAGAGGTGCGCTGAATTGTGTGGCCAGTCTCGATGCCAGTGCACGATCTCGTGGTGTGGTCGCGGTCAGCGCTGGTAATCATGCGATGGCGGTCGCGTATGCGGCAAAACTCGCCGGCATCAGCTGCACTGTCGTGATGCCAGAATTTGCCAGCCCTGCCAGAATTGAGGCGTGTCGCGCGGACGGTGCTCATGTCCTGCTCGCCAAAGATATGCACCATGCATTTGCGTGGGGAAAAGACATCATGGAGCAAGAACGCCGCACAATGATTCATCCTTATGATGGCCCTCTGACCGCTTTTGGTACCGCAACTGTCGGGCTGGAATTCATGCAGCAAGTCAAAGGACTCGATGCAATCATTGTCCCCATCGGAGGAGGCGGACTTTGCGCTGGCATCGCTTCAGCCGTCAAACAATTATCCCCCGAATGCGCGGTCTATGGCGTAGAACCCTATGGTGCAGATGCCATGTATCGCAGCTTTGAATCCGGCCATACTGAAACACTGGAAACAGTGCAATCGGTGGCAGATAGTCTATGCGCACCTTATACGATGGAATACAGTTATCGCGTGTGCCGACAATTTGTCGATGAGATCGTACGTGTCAGCGACGACGATATTTGCCATGCGATGTCGTATTTATATAAAGATGTCAAACTGGTCGCGGAGCCAGCAGCAGCGGTTGCCACTGCGGGCTTATTTGGCCCCTTACGAACGCGACTGAATGGCAAAAAGATTGGCATCATTGTGTGCGGCTCCAATGTCGATCCAGCTCGCTTTACAGAACTATTGCTACAGGCTGCATGATGCTGTTATATGAAGCGGCAATATGAAGTTGCAATATCAAGCTGGGATATGAGTTGCCAGATGAAGCTGAGGCCGCATGCAGCGAATTCATCGCATGTTCATCGCACTGTTCATCGTACTGATAGTCACACTTACATCAGTTACTTTGTTGGCTGGCCTGACCGGATGATGTACCTGATGGCCAGACCAGCCAAAATGCAGGCAGTCGAATACAATAGGGGTTGTGCTGATGCAGGTAGCAACGCACCTCAAAAATGAAAAGTGACCTCTATGGATACCAGCTCGATTGCCGATTTTTTTGCCCATAACAGCAGCCTGCTGGTATTTGGCAATGTCCTGTTACAGCAATTAGGACTGCCCGTTCCTGCGGTTCCGACGATGATGTGGAATGCCAGTCAGATGACATCCGCAGGGCAACTCTTGAGTTTATTAATCGCTGCCGTCACAGCTTCATTGGTCGCTGATATGATCTGGTATCAGGCGGGCAAAATATATGGCTACAAAATCCTGAAATTTCTCTGCAAAATGTCGATTAATCCAGGCTCATGCGTTAATCAGACCGAAGCTCGTTTTCTTCAATGGGGAGTCTGGTCGCTGATTTTTGGCAAATTCATCCCCGGCTTCTCCACCGTTGCACCGCCTGTTGCAGGCGCCATGGGCATGCCACGTGCTGCGTTCCTGTTCGCCTCTGCCGCTGGCGCAGGATTATGGGCCGGTCTTGCACTGTTGGCGGGTTATGCATTGCAGGCACAGTTTGACGCAGCACTAGCTTTACTTTCCGCGTATGGCATCAGAATGATATTTATCGTTGCAATCATTCTGATGAGCTGGCTGGGATGGAAATTCTGGCAAAAAAGGCGCTTTGAGATGCTCAGTGGTATCCCACACATTAGTGTCGCAGAACTGGCTGGTCGTTTTACACAACATCAAACACCACATATCATCGATTTGCGCAACGGCACACTGGCGGCGGAAACAGGCTGCATTCCCGGTGCTGTGATCAGCAATCAAAAAACACTCGCGCAAGTGGCGGCACATTGGCCCAAAGAAGAATTAATCGTCACCATCTGCGCCTGCCCCGGTGATGCAGGGGCGATACACGCAGCGCACACCCTCAAAGAAATGGGCTATCAGGATGTGCGTCCGCTCACCGGAGGATTTGAAGCCTGGCATAGTCAGGCAACGATGCAGCCAGGATTATTGGTCTGCGCCTGAGCCTAACTCTTACGCACACAATATCAGCCTGATTCCATCCTTACCGCTCCCCAGACTGACTAGGTACCTATTGCGCTGTATGTACCGCTTCCTTGTTGTGCGAATGTAGTCAGGAGAACTTCACCATTAGCTCGACCAAAGATGCTTCCAGCAATACCGGCAAAGAAGAAAATGCCTTCATCGGATGGTGGCACCATGAAAAAAACGCAATGTGGCGCTTTATCTCATGCACAATTTTTTTTATGCTCTGCTTCCCAGTGCAAGAGATGCCATTTTCTGAGCACTCGAACTAAGACTTGAACTAAGGCAAGACCAATCCCATCGCTGATACAGTGAGATGGATCAAACTTGCATTTAACATGTTGTTTCATCTCAGAATGTTATGTACTGATTTCATTGCCCTGTTGACCGCTTTTTATGATGCCTCTCAACAACAACCAGCCTATCAATACACTTAAAGGACAACAAAATTGAAAATTCGATTTGTAAAAACACAGGACTACGCGCAGTGGCTACCACTTTGGGAAGCATATCAACGCTTTTATAAAACCAGTATCGCTGAGCTGGTAACGCAAAAAACATGGGCACGCTTTTTAGACTCCGACGAGCCCATGCATTGCGCCGTAGCAGAGCAAGATGGTGTGTTGGTGGGCGTGGTGCATTACATCCGGCACCGTAGTTGCTGGACAGAGGGAGACTACATTTATTTACAAGACCTATTTACCGCCCCTGACTTACGCGGAAAGGGTATAGGACGGGCACTGATTGAACATGTTTACACCGCAGCTAAAGCGCAGGGCTGCAGCCGGGTACACTGGCTCACACATGAGAGCAATACTGACGCCATGAAACTGTACGACAAGATCGCTGACAAAAGTGGCTTCATTCAATATCGAAAATTAATGGCTTAAAAAGTGTCCAGATCACTCCGTCGCAGCAACCCTGGATAACCTGCATCGGGACGGCAAGCGACTTCCCCCTCCTGCTGACAGAGACAATGATATAACTGTCCGCACCCGAAAACTGAATGCGGGTACCAGTCATGCACGCCTCGGAAGTTTTTGGTATATACCGGGCGATCATGAACGAAACAAGATGCTCCCTTCACGCAGTGACTGAAAACCCGATACGCGTAGCTATATTGAAGGTTGTTGAGATGCGAGATAACATGTCGGGTTATCGTGCAAAAAAACACTGCTTCAGCATTAGACTAAAAAACTCATCATGAAAACCGATAACGACATCATTTGTCAGGTTAAGAACCTGACTTTTTCTTATTCTGATTTTCCGTTGTTCGATCAGAGCAATTTTGATTTTCACGCTGGCATTAACCTGGTGCTTGGGGGGGATGGCAAAGGTAAAAGTAGTTTGTTGAAATTATTAGCGGGTGTTTTGCATGCACATACCGGACAACTGCTGATACACGGCACTTCTCTTCAAGAACAACCTGATGCTTACCGCAAGCAGGTATTCTGGATTGACCCCGCGAGCGATATGTTCGACCACATGACGGCACTGGAATTTTTTGCCTCATTATCCGCCAGCTACCCGGGTTTCGATGCCGATCAAATTCCCCAACTGGCCGAAGGCATGGGATTAACACTACATCTACACAAACAATTGTTTATGCTATCTACTGGCAGCAAGCGCAAGGTGTGGCTGGCTGCTGCCTTCGCCGCCAACGCGCCCGTCAGTTTGCTTGATGATCCGTTTGCTGCACTGGACAAAAATTCAATACAATTTATCCAGAGCCTGTTGAAACAAGCGGCCGACGATCCTTCCCGCACCTGGATATTGGCGATGTATACAGAGCCAACCGGAGTACCACTAAAAAATACAATCAACCTCGGTGACTAAAAAACCCTGAGACGTCCTTCGATCAACATATCGCAGCACAATTCATTTCGCCCTACAGTAGTACGCTGTTTCAGCTTGTTTTTTTGGCGAGTAAGCACTTCAAAAACGACGTAAAAATAGGGAAAATCAGCTACTCAGGTATTCCAAATGCGCGGTATGCGTGCGGGTTGTCTGGCGACGACGGGGCGTAAGTGTTGCCAAACCAGTTGCATCCAGGCGCGGGCGACTTCGCTGGAGTTGCCGAGATAACGCGCGACCAGTACTGACTTCATTTGCGTGACGCCGCATAAAGCCTGGGGCTCGCGCGCATCCAATAAGGCGCGGCTTTCTTCGCGTAATTGCAGAAGCTGTGCGCTGCTGAGCATGGCTCCTGCCGCCAGCAGCATGCCACTGACGGAGCGACCAGCGAGCCCCAGTGGGCTTTGCATGGACTCACCATCACCTTCCAGACAACCTTGCTCAAACCAGATCAGTTTGCCGTCACGATAAATACGGCTGTGTTGCCAGATGTTGCCGCTGGTATAGGTTTCACCGGCAGCGGTGCGGCCAAAACACAAAATGTCGGACGCGATGACGGCGGCATTGCCGCTGAGGTGGATGTCCTGATGCAAGGATACACAGGCATCATCAAAAAATATGGTTTCTTGCGGCAGCCATTCCATGACCGCGCCATCAGCCACATGCAGCACCACAGCTTGCTTAGATGTGTAACCGTTGCCGCGATACCATTTGGCGGCACCGGGCGTGGTGATCAGTGCGTGGGTTCCCTCACCCAGCGTTGCGCTGATCTGCAACTGGTCGCCACCGACCACTCCACCGGGAGGATGAATAATGATCGCGTGGCAAATCTCTGCGCCTTCGGGATACAAAGGCTTTTGCACCCGCAGCGGGCCGCTGTGTTGGCGCTCAGTTAGGCGTGTGGTTGCCGCATCTTTGGTAAAACCGAGTTGCAAACGTGCCTGCCAGTGGCTTTTCTCTGGGGCTGATGGTGCAGATACTGCAGCAGTTTCGGTGATAGGTTCAGCGTCAGGTGCAGTAACAGAAATGGGCAAACTCATGCAGGCTCACAACAAAAAAACAAGAACCACACTATACAGCCAGATGGCGTTTGATATCGTCGCCATCCATTAACTCCTGCGAACCGGAAGCGACGACCTCACCGCGTGACAAGACGACAAACTGATCGGCCAGTTCACGTGCGAAATCAAAATATTGTTCGCAAAGCAGAATGCCCATATCGCCGCGTTCACGTAAGAGCCGGATCACACGACCGATGTCTTTGATAATCGATGGCTGTATGCCTTCGGTGGGCTCATCGAGAATAATCAGCTTGGGTTCCGCCAGCAAAGCGCGGGCGATGGCGAGTTGCTGTTGCTGACCGCCAGACAGATCGCCGCCGCGCCGGTGCAGCATTTCCTTCAACACGGGGAATAATTCATACACTTCGCCTTTGATCGTCTTGGCGCGTTTCGCTGGCAGCGTTGCCATGCCCATCAAGAGATTATCTTCCACCGTCAGACGGGCAAATATCTCGCGCCCTTGCGGCACATAGGCGATACCGGCCTTCGCCCGCTCATGCGGTGTCAGCTTATTGATATTGCGTCCTTCAAACATCACTTCGCCCTGCGACGCAGGCAGCACGCCCATCAGGCATTTGAGCAAGGTGGTTTTACCGACGCCGTTACGCCCCAACAAGGTCAGGCATTCGCCTTTTTTCAGCGATAGCGAAATCCCACGCAGCGTATGGCTGGAGCCGTAATATTGATGGAGTTGATTAACTTCTAGCATGATTTTCCTGAATGAAAACGACCACGACCTGAATCCGGCATTGACTACGATGAGCAAAGCTGATCAACATCAGCGCCCCAGATACACTTCGATCACACGTTCATCTGCCTGCACCTGTTGCATCGTTCCTTCAGCCAGCACGGCACCTTCGTGCAATACCGTGACCTTACCCTGCTGTGCAATCTCGGTCACGAATCCCATGTCATGTTCCACCACCATGATCGAATGTTTGCCGCGCAATTCATTCAGCAATTCGGCGGTGCGTGCGGTCTCGGCATCGGACATGCCTGCCACCGGCTCGTCCAGCAAAATCAGTTGCGGCTCTTGTATCAGCAACATGCCGATTTCCAGCCATTGTTTTTGCCCATGCGACAGCAAACCAGCAAGCCGTTTTTCTTCGCCCTGCAAACGTATCAGTTGCAAAATTGCCGCGATCTTGTCGCGCTGTTCGCTATTCAATCTGGCAAATAAAGTCGTCTTGACCCGCTTATCCATTTTCATGGCGAGTTCCAGATTGTCGAATACGGTGTGTTGCTCAAACACCGTGGGGCGCTGAAATTTACGGCCGATACCGGCATGTGCAATCTCGACTTCATTCATCTTGCTCAGATCCATGGTCTGACCAAAAAATGCGGTGCCCGATGCAGGCCGGGTTTTGCCGGTAATCACATCCATCATGGTGGTTTTTCCGGCGCCGTTGGGGCCGATAATGCAACGTAACTCTCCGACCGAGATATCCAGAGTCAACTGATTAATCGCCTTGAAACCATCAAACGAAACGACGATGTCTTCCAGATACAGAATCGCGCCATGCGTAGTATCCAGCCCTTCCTGTTTGATACGTCCGTAGGAGACACCCTGATCGCCCGTCTCGCCCTCATATTGCTGACCAGGACGCAATACTCCACTCATGACGGTACTCATGCTGGCTCCTTATTTTTTTTCAACCGACCGATGACGCCGAGCACTCCCTGCTGCATG
The DNA here is from genome assembly GCF_049339385.1 of Undibacterium sp. SXout7W. Taxonomy (NCBI): domain Bacteria; kingdom Pseudomonadati; phylum Pseudomonadota; class Betaproteobacteria; order Burkholderiales; family Oxalobacteraceae; genus Undibacterium; species Undibacterium sp. SXout7W. The sequence goes on from NZ_JBMPPF010000008.1 coordinate 140,992, forward strand.
AACAGCGTCACCAGAATAAAAAGCAAACCTAGTGCATACAACCAAAGGTCCGGGAATGCCGCTGTAAACCAGCTCTTCAGTCCATTCACCGTAAAGGCGCCAATGATCGGGCCAAGCAAAGTACCTCTTCCACCCACAGCTGCCCAGATCACCATTTCTATGGAATTGGCGGGCGACATTTCAGATGGATTGATAATGCCAACCTGCGGTACATACAATGCCCCCGCAACGCCGCAAAGCACTGCCGATAAAGTCCAGATAAATAATTTGAACCATAAGGGGTTATAGCCGATAAACATCAGTCGTGATTCTGAATCCCGCACCGCCTGCAACACCCTTCCCAGCTTTGACGTCACAATCCAGCGGCACAACAATAAGGCACCCAGCAACACAGCCAGGGTCATCAGATACAACACTGCTTTCGTACCCGGCGCGGTCACACTGAATCCGAGGATACGCTTGAAATCGGTAAAGCCATTATTACCGCCAAAGCCAGTGTTATTTCGGAAAAACAGCAACATGAATGCAAACGTCATGGCTTGGGTGATGATGGAGAAATACACACCTTTGATACGTGAACGGAAGGCAAAAAATCCGAATACAAATGCCAGCATGCCTGGTACCAGCACCACCAGCGCCATGCAATACCAGAAGTTATCTGTCATAGACCAGTACCATGGGTAGGTTTTCCAGTCGAGAAACACCATAAAATCCGGCAAATCGCTTTGATATACGCCATCACGACCAATAGCACGCATCAGATACATACCATGGGCATAAGCACCCAGCGCAAAGAAAACACCGTGTCCTAAAGACAGAATTCCGGTATAGCCCCACACCAGATCCAGTGCCATCGCTGCCAGTGCATAACACATAAACTTGGCGACGATGGCAATCGCATAGGCGGATATATGCAGGGTATGGCCTTCAGGAAAACTCAGATTCAGTATTGGCAGTGATATCGCAAGTGCAGTCAGAACCAGAATGCCAGTCCATGCCGGGCGAGAAAATAAATGGCGCATCATTCGACACTCCTTCCTTTGAGTGCAAACAAGCCTTGTGGTCTGCGTTGAATAAAAACAATGATGAATACCAGAATCACGATTTTTGCCATCACAGCGCCAGCGACCGGCTCCAGAAATTTATTCACTTCTCCCAGCCCAAAAGCGGCAATCACGGTTCCTGCGAGTTGTCCGACGCCGCCCAGAACGACGACCATGAATGAATCAACGATGTAGCTCTGTCCAAGGTCAGGCCCGACATTGCCCAGCTGTGACAAAGCAACGCCACCCAGACCTGCAATGCCAGAGCCCAGACCAAATGTCAGCATGTCGATTTTTCCGGTTGGGACGCCGACGCAGTCAGCCATCCGGCGATTCTGTGTGACAGCACGAACAAATAATCCCAAACGTGTTTTATTCAGTATCAGCCACACCGCCAATACCACGGCCAGCGAGAAAAATATAATGATGATGCGGTTATAGGATAAGACCAATGATCCCATAACGGTGATACCGCCCGACATCCAGGCTGGATTAGCGACTTCCACGTTCTGCGCACCAAAAATTGACCGTACGCCCTGCATCAGTACCAGGCTGATGCCCCAGGTGCACAAGAGTGTTTCCAATGGCCGACCGTAGAGCCAGCGAATCACGGTGCGTTCCAGCACGATGCCGACAAGTGCAGAAACGGTGAACGCGGCAGGTAATGCGAGCAATAAATACGCATCCAGCGCACCAGGGAAAAAATGACGAAACAGGAGTTGGCAGGCATATGTGGTGTAAGCACCGATCATCAACAACTCGCCATGTGCCATGTTGATGATGCCCATCAGGCCAAACGTGATCGCCAGCCCTAAAGCAGCCAGCAACAAAACACTGCCTAACGATATGCCATAAAATAAATTGCCGACGAACTCGGTCCGGGAAATACGGGCATCAATCGCATTCAGTGTGGCAACCGCTTCCACTCTGATACTTTCGTCTGGCTCACCGTAACTGCCATCCGGATTTTGCGCCAGCATTTTCTGCAACACTGGCTTGAGATTCGCGTTCGGACTATCGACCAGTGCTTTGACTGCGGCTTTGCGCAACGCTGGATCAGATGATTGCAGATTGGCTGTGGCAATCAACATTTGTAACAGCGATTTGATCTCGGGATCATTTTCTTTCAAATAGGCCTTGTTCAGCAAAGGCAACTGTTCCGGCGTTGCTTCTTTTTGCAATGCCACTGCTGCACTCAGGCGCACTGCACGTTCTGCGGAAAATAATTTCAACCCTGAGAGTGCACTATCGAGCGCACCGCGCAAGCGATTATTGATGGTGATCACTTCCGCACCATCAGGCAAGGGGCCGTGCCGTCCATCCAGCAACGCGGTCGCCTGATCACCTTCCAGTAAAAAGACTGCATCGTCTTTGGCATACAGGGTTTCGTTTTTCAGACCATTTAAAATAAGCGTGGCTTCTTGATTACCCGATGCTGCAATATCATTGACAGCGACTATCCGCGCATCCGGATCATCTCCAGCCAGCGCCTTGAGCAAGCTGGCATCCAGCGCCGCATGGGCGTTGATACTGAACAAGAGTGCGGCCATCAATCCTACAATTTTTTGACATATCATAAAGTGGCAGACGCGATAGAGTAGCGAAAAGGGAATAGTGCTGGAACGATAAAAAGGGGCAGCAACTCTCCCGGCAGCTCCGTCAGAACAATCAGGAGCTGCCAGTCCTGTGCAAAAATATTTCAGAAAATTTCAGAAAATTTCAACAACCAGCGTTATCTGATTTATCTGATATCTGATATCTGATGTATCGGTCTGACCTATCGCGCTATGCCATTCGTTTGATGAAAAACATAGCAACCACAAGCAGACCGTCACCAACAGATTTACAGTTTTTGTTTGGACTCGTTGCCTGGGATGTATGGGCTCCAGGGCTGAGCACGGATTGGCGTTTTGGTTTTGTAGACAACGCTGAATTGTCCATCCGCCTTGATTTCGCCAATCATGACTGGTTTGTGCAGATGATGATTGGTTTTATCCATCATCAACTCAAAACCCGATGGTGCCTTGAAGGTCTGACCACCCATAGCGGCGATGACTTTATCGGTGTCAGTGGATTTGGCTTTTTCGACAGCTTGTTTCCACATATAGATGCCGACATACGTCGCTTCCATAGGATCGTTGGTGACGACGGTGGCAGCGTTTGGCAATTTTTTAGCGGCTGCATAGTCTTTCCACTTTTTGATGAATTCCGTATTCACAGGATTTTTCACTGACTGGAAGTAGTTCCAGGCGGCCAGATGTCCAATCAATGGTTTGGTATCAACACCACGCAACTCTTCTTCACCCACAGAGAAAGCAACCACAGGCACATCTGTCGCTTTCAGGCCAGCATTGCCGAGTTCTTTGTAAAACGGCACATTTGAATCGCCATTAATTGTGGAGATCACAGCGGTCTTGCCACCGGCAGCAAATTTTTTGATATTAGCAACGATGGTTTGATAATCAGAATGACCGAACGGTGTATAAACTTCGTCGATATCGCTGTCTTTGACGCCTTTGCTATGCAAATAGGAGCGCAGAATTTTGTTGGTCGTGCGTGGGTAGACGTAATCCGTACCCAGTAAGACAAAGCGTTTGGCACCACCGCCCTCTTTGGACATCAGGTATTCCGTTGCTGGAATCGCCTGTTGGTTCGGTGCAGCGCCAGTGTAAAAAACATTTTTTTCCAGCTCTTCACCTTCGTATTGCACTGGATAAAACAGCAGGCTGTTCAATTCTTTAAAAACCGGTAAAACGGATTTGCGGGAAACGGACGTCCAGCAACCAAAGACGACTGAGACTTTGTCCTGCGAGACCAGTTGACGGGCCTTTTCTGCAAATAATGGCCAGTTAGAGGCAGGATCAACGACCACCGCTTCCAATTTTTTCCCCATTACGCCGCCTTTGGCATTGATTTCATCAATGGTCATCAGCGCCACATCTTTGAGCGAGGTTTCAGAAATCGCCATCGTGCCGGAGAGGGAGTGCAAAATACCCACTTTAATGGTGTCGGCCGCCATTGCCTGCGACATCAGGCCAGAGGTTGCCAGTGTGATTGCTGCAAGTGCAGTTGCTTTCAAAACGATGCGACGTGTCATGTTTTCTCCTGATCATGGTTGATTACAAAGACTTCATCAGTGAGATAGCAGATAGCGTGCCAAGCCAGCAAAAGCATGGAATGCGGAGTAAAAATAATCTGAGAAAAATAGAAAAAATGGGGAGTATGTAGCTATTTACCCTTATAGACTACGTAAATAAAGGCGATTAATAAATACACCAGGGAGTATTTATTATGCTTCTGCCGTGAAAAAATCCCGTCTTAGATCTCCCCACAGACCATTCTGGGCAGAACGTACATCCAGAAAAAAAAGGCGATGAGCCAAAACAGTGAAAATATGTCATTCGCTTCTGCAATCCTTGCTGCAAACATTTTTTCAGTGCGACATTCGCCCTGAAATTGTGCAACAGAAGAAAAACGTATTACCCAAAGGAAAGAAGGAACACAAAACGACACCAGCCGTGCCGGCATTAGAAAATGCCTGGCAGATCATTGACAGATTATTAGCAAGGGGCAGTAACGGGCAGGCATGCCCAACACCGCATCAAATGAGACGGCACGTCGCAGTATTTCACTGACAGGGACTCATCAACAAACATATCTGTGGATCAAGATACGGCGGCTATATGGAGCCGGATCAACATCAACAGAGGCAGAGGCCATACAAATAAAAATGCGCTCACTCCAGTTGTAAGAGTGAGCGCATCTATGTCTGGTCGGTGGGCTTGCTCTCGAGAGTAAGAGCCAAGCACACCTCGCTACCATCAGGCATATCGGTTGCATGTACAGCAGCTAGGAAGAATCATATCAAAAGTATATGACTGCTGTATGACGCAGATCAAATCAAATGCCCCTCCGCAGTCAGGCTTCAACGTCCTTGCTCCAAAAGTCAAAAGCGACACCATCCGATGTCGCTTTTGATTCTGCTGCAATCCCCACAAGGGGGCTACCCGTTATTTAGCTGTCACGGTAATTGGCACAGTCACATTTGCTTTACGACCCAGCGAATCGACTACCGATACTGCCATACTATAAGTACCGGTCACAGGGCTGGCCCAGTAGGTATTAATAGTTAAGCCGCTCATCGAAAATGTCATGCCCAGTGGGGCATTCGAGATAGACAATGAAATACCAGTGGCTCCAGGAGCAGAAATCGTGATACTGCCTGACATCGCTTTACCAGCCACACCTGTCATTGCCGGCGCAGTGACGGTCAGCCCTGCAGCCACTACTGTCACGGTATATACGCCCTGCCCGCTTAGGCCAGTTTTACTATCTTTAGCGACCACGGTCACCGCATATGTTCCGGCAACAGGCGATGCCCAGCTGACCACACCTGCAGTGCTGACGGCCATCCCAGTTGGAGCACCAGTCAGACTGTAAGTCACTGGATTAGCTGACGTTGCAGTCACGGTAAAGGACAATGCAACACCAACCTGACCAGAAATACTCGCCGTCGATACTTTTGGCGCAGTCGCTGCAGCAATCACAACGGTATACACGGCCTGACTGCTCAAACCAGTTTTACTGTCCTTGACCACCACGGTCACCGGATAGCTACCGGCCAGAGGCGTCGCCCAAGTCACCACACCTGTGGTACTGATCGCCATACCAGCAGGTGCGCCAGTGAGGCTGTAAGTCAAAGGATTCGACGACGTTGCTGAAACAGTGAACGACAATGCCGTACCCACGGTTCCATTGACTGTTGTGGCCGTAATCACCGGTGCAGTCGCTGCTGTAATAGTGACGGTATATACTGCCTGACCAGTTAAACCCGTTACGCTATCCTTGGCAAGCACAGTCACCGCATACGTACCAGCAACTGGTGTTGCCCAGCTGACGACTCCGGCTGTACTGATAGACATGCCGGCAGGAGCACCTGTCAGACTATAGGTTAACGCGTTGGCAGAAGTGGCTGATACGGTAAATGACAGCGCCGTACCGACCTTGCCACTGATCGCTGCTGCAGTCACAACCGGCGCCGTTACGACGGGTGCGGTCGATGCTCCCGTCAGCGTTGACAGCAAACTACTGACATTCGGCGTTCCCAGTCCGCTCAGAGGGTCATAGCCAACTTTGGCAGTACAAGTGGTACAAGTACCATCACTACCCTTGGTAATATCCGCAAAAGCAGCTGCATAAGTGCCTGGCACTGTCGATATCTGTCCATATAAAACAGCATGAGGCGTACCTAAGGCTGCTTTAGAAGATAAGGCTCTGGATGCATTCGCGATCGCGATAATCCCTGCCCACTGAGGTGTTGCCAAACTCGTGCCACCAGCACTGACCCAGTTCACAGTAGCGCTTCCCGGAGAAATCATCGCCACATACTGACCCGTAGACGGATCTGCATTGAAAGCCACGTCGGCTACCGCGCGACGCGCTAACGTCCCCATTCCGGGCACCGATGCTGTCTGGTAGGAAGGCACAGGTGTGTAAGAACTGATACCACCGCCAGTACCCGACCAACTGACTTCAGTACGAGCGCCAGACCCTGAGTAAGTCAAGCTTGTTCCACCAACAGCCACCACATTTGGTGACACTGCAGGCCATTGCACAGATGCACCAGTATCACCCGTTGCAGCCAGATAAGTCATCTTCGCTGAAGTAAACGTAGAATCCACCGATGCAGTCCAGTTCCCCTCTAATGAACCAAAACTCATCGAGACAATACCGGGACCCATCGTATTCGCCAACTTGATCGCACCCAACATATTGTTCATGGAAGCATCAGGCGCTTCGATCAGTACAATGCGTGCCAAGGGTGCGGTTGCATGCGCCCATTGCACATCCAGTGCGATTTCCGAAGCCCAACCAGCATCGTAAGCAGGCGTAGTAGCAATCATGGTTCCGCTCGCCGTACCATACACGACCGACAATTCGCATGTCGTGGCCGACGCTGCGGGCAAAGGCAGAGTAGTGCTGGTTGCGATGGCCTTCAGCGTACACGCTGGCAAACCAAATTTTTGATTGAACGCAGTCAATTCCGCTACCAGACTTGGATCGTGATTAGCGTTAACAATATAAATCGTCTGACCAGCGCCCAGTTGCGCTGCCTGAGTTGACGTCAAACCTGTAAAACTCGCCGGTAAAGCAGGCAGGCCGTAAGCGGCTCTGATTTGTGCAGGAGAGTATGTTGCTACAACAGCACCTGTTGCCATGGGCGTCACAGTATCCTGCGGAGCAACCGCTTGCATGCGACGATGACGGACAACATTTTCCGATACCTGCAACGCTTCAATCGCTGCCAGATTCAGACGACGGGATGAAACATTTCTTAATTCAGCAGACAACTCCTGATGATGCGGCTGCATACGTGCCGTTGCCGTGTTATTGGACGCATCAGCATTGTCTGGTGCTGCCAGCAACGCCGGAGCCAGATGAAATGATGGCTGCACCATTTGCGCGGCAACATCTGCGGGCAGAACAGGCACATCAATCTGAAAAGTCGTGGTTCCAGTCGCGATCTCTGCCTGCGGTTTCAGCGCAGGCAGCGCTTGCTCAGCCGTCTGCTCGCCGCCGCAAGCACTCAACACCAGCGCTGCACATACGCCAGTCATCCAGCCATAGTTCTTCGCAGGAAGGGATAATTTGTTCAAGGAAGTTGTTCTGCTCATAGCCTCAGGCTCCAATAAGGATGAGGGCTGCTCAGATAATCTCACCAGACAGTAAGATTAGCGACCCCGCTACCGTGGCGCAAAGCGCTGTAGGCCGGAAGTTTTGCGTCCTCGCTTTTCAGCAAGTTTGCCCTCGGGTTTTCAGATACTGATCGGGTGATTGGTATCTGAATTTAAGTAATTAGCTCAAATTGTAAGAGCAAAACCACACTTTCAGCCAAACAAAACCGTTAACAATTGTTATTTGGAACCAACGATGTGCAAGAATCAAGAAAATAACAACAGGATAATCAGAAAGGCATTTCTTTTTAACTTTTCATTACAGCAATAAATCTTATCCTTCACTTCATCAAAAAACCGCATCTGTCTTTCGATCAGATGCGGTGACTTTTTACATATATTGCTCAGGTAAGACAGGCATAAAAAACTTGCTTTACATTGAGTGGTATAAACAGCAATACCAACATGCAAATCAATACCAGAGACTGACTACAAAGTTACGTTAAGCCATCACCGAAGCAGTGGCGTCGTCATCTACGCATTCAAACTCCAATGGCAACATAGAACCCGTTTCACGGTAACGGCTATGCCAGGCAAATGCTTTCTCCAGTACGTGCGGAGTATGACCACCACGCTCAGTCGCTTCAGCAACATACGCGAGCAGCATCGCACGATAAGGTTCTGCGACGCATTGGCGAATAATGACCTGTGCACGCTCGCGTGGTGCCAGCCCGCGCAAATCTGCCAGACCAATTTCTGTCACGATAATATCGACATCGTGCTCATTATGATCGACATGCGACACCATTGGCACGATGCTGGATATCTTGCCTCCCTTGGCTGTCGATTTGGTTGCAAATACGGACAAATAGGCATTGCGGGCAAAATCGCCGGAGCCACCGATACCGTTCATCATGTGTGTACCAGATACATGCGTGGAGTTTACATTGCCATAAATATCAGCTTCCAACGCTGTATTAATCGCGATAATCCCTAAACGGCGGATCAGTTCAGGATGATTACTCACTTCTTGTGGACGTAATACCAGGCGGTCTTTGTATTTGGCAATATCAGAAAAAACTTCCTGATGTTTTTGGGCCGACAACGTGATTGACGAACCTGAGGCGAAATCGAGTTTACCGGCATCAAATAAATCAAATGTTGAGTCCTGCAATACCTCTGAATACATTGTCAGATGCTCAAAAGGACTGTCTATAAAACCCGTCATTACCGCGTTCGCGATCGTTCCGATACCTGCCTGCATTGGCAACAAACTATTAGTCAAACGCCCGGCAGCCACTTCCTTTTTGAAGAAATTAACCAGATGCTGTGCGATTGCATCCGTTTCTTCATCCGGTGGCAAAATCGTCGAAGAACTATCCAGTTTTTCGGTAATCACAATCGCGACAATTTTTTCTGGTGGAATATTGATGCTGGTTGTACCTACTCTGTCGCAGACAGAAATCAGCGGAATCGGCTCACGATGCGGGCGATGTTTAGGGATAAAAATATCGTGTAAGCCTTCCAGTTCCAGCGATTGTGTGAGATTGATTTCCACAATGACTTTCTCGGCGAGTATCGCAAAACTTGCGCTATTGCCGACCGATGTCGTCGGGATAATCGCACCTGTTTCAGTAATGGCAATCGCTTCAATAATGGCGACATCGATAGGGGCAATCTGTCCTGATCTCAATAACTCTACCGTTTCAGACAAATGCTGATCGACAAACATCACTTCGCCACGATTAATTGCGGCACGTAGCACAGGGTCAGCCTGAAATGGCATCCGGCGAGCAATCGCATGCGCTTCTGTCAGCGTTTTATCAACATCGCTTCCCATGGAAGCACCGGTCATCAGAGTGATTTTCAGTGACTCGTGACGCGCCCGCTCAGCAATCGCGAGTGGCACGACTTTAGCATCGCCCGCCCGCGTAAATCCACTCATACCAACAGTCATACCATCTTCTATCCAGGCTGCGGCTTCTGCCGGACTGGTAATCAGCTGGCGCAAATCCGCGCGACGAATACGGTCTTCAAAATTGTTATACATCCTGGTCTCCTCACCTGATAAACGATTGATCAATCCCTGCTTATATCCGCCTTCGGTCGTCTCACAAAAATCGGATATGTATTCAAGAGCGCGCACTTAAGCCAATCTGTGAAGTTCTCGGTAACTCAATACAACTTCACGCATTGAACACAGGCTCACCCTATCTGTTCTGATTCAGCACTACTTATCAGCATCAGTTTTTATGCGCCGTTATTGGCAACAACATTCACAACAATGCTTAACTCAGACAATAATTGACCGGCCGCAAAGGTTCAGGCACGCAAGGATCCTGCAACGCTTCACGCAAATCAATTTCGATTGCCCGACAAATCGCATCCAGAGGCAAATCATTCGACTCAAGGCCGAAAGGTTCTTCGATCTCGTCACCCAACGCATCAAGACCAAAAAAAGTGTAAGCAACAATTGCCACCACAAAAGGCGTCATAAAACCAATGGAATCCACCAGACCAAATGGCAATAAAAAACAATAGATGTACGCGGTACGGTGCAATAACAACGTATAAGAAAATGGAATCGGCGTATTTTTAATACGCTCACAAGAAGCAGAGGCTGCTGTCATTGCAGAAAAGGTTGCATCCAGAGAAGCTGCGAGACAAGCATCAATACGAGATTCTTTCAGACACTGCGCCAGATCAGCACCCATCTGCCGCATCAAAAAATCTGGTTTATTAAATGCCTTCTGCAAACCCAGCCATTCTGCATTGCTGACTAAAGAACCTAATGTCGGGGAGATGGCCTGTTCCCGTAGCAGGTCACGCAATGCATATGCGAACAAAATTGCACGATAAATCATGCGAACACGTATATCGCTCAGACCATTCTGCGCCGCTGCCGGTGCTTGGTCGCTGATCAACGTCAGACACTGACGCGACAAATTACGACTCCTCAATACCAGCTCCCCCCAAAGTTTCCGGCCCTCCCAGAAACGGTCATAAGCAGCATTGTTCCTGAAACCCAGAAAAATCGCGATGGGCAAACCGATCAGGGTGAAAGGAATCGTTGTCAGCGTAATTTTGAGCTTAAACAAATCACCATGAGACAACGTGACTAACGTCGCAATCACAATATTCACGATCAATGTCGGCAAAATACGAGGCATAACTGAACCTCGTAACAGCAGAAAAAGACGAAAGCCGGATGGACGATCACGAATAATCACAACAACAATCCCAAATCAGACGAACCGATAACGATGACCAAGGCAAGATCAACCCAGGCAAGCTCAATAAATACATCAAGTTAAGAACCCCATATTTATCACTAATATATACCTAATTAAATCACTAATATATAAGTAAGTCAACCCGTATAATTTACTTGAATTTAAAATTGATTTAAGACAGCATGGAATAAAGACGTTAAAGCACAGGATAAAATGGAAAAAGCTATGAAAAACAAAATCGCCAACCGCAACCTCCCACAATTGTTTTTACGCGCACGCGCATCACTGATGGCACACTTTCGGCCAATTCTTAGTCATTTTGGATTAACGGATCAGCAATGGCGGATTTTACGTTTGCTGGCGGAACACCAACAACTGGAGCCGCGCGAGTTATGTGAGCTGTCTCAGATACTCAGCCCCAGCATGGCGGGTGTGCTGACCAGAATGGAAGAAATCGATTTAATTCACCGCAATCCCATGGAGGGCGACCAGCGGCGCGTACTGGTAAGCCTCTCTCCGCACGGTACAGAACTGATGACCGAAATTGCTCCCATGATAGACAGCCAATACCAGCACATAGAAAAATCGATAGGCAAACAAGGTATTCTCGATTTAATCCAGGAACTTGAAGAGTTCATTACAGCAGCAGAATCCAGCGTACAGCAGGTTGACATTGTAAATAAAATGATCCATAACAAAACCACCATGAGTACGCAGAAAGCAAAGCGAATAAAAAAATAATATGCTGACAAGCATCATTTTTACTCACCATCGCAATAACAATGAGGCGGTATTAGCACCATCAACACCGCTTAGCCGGGCGAATGATACGTGCGGGACAGAAAGCAGTTGCCAGAAACTGCAAATGCTCGTATAATTCGTGGCTCTCTTACTGATCAAGCAAGAGAAGATTTCAGTGGTGGTCGTAGCTCAGTTGGTAGAGTCCAGGATTGTGATTCCTGTTGTCGTGGGTTCGAGCCCCATCGTCCACCCCACTATTTCTATAAGTATCAAGTACTTACGCGCTGTGGATAACTTATTTTCGTAAACTTTACAACGAAAATTAAAACTTTACAACGCGATGAAAAAAGCCCGATGAAAATCTGGGCTTTTTTTATGCCCCTCTGTAACGGCGCACCAAGTTTGTCCCCCGTTTGCAAAATGTTTGTCGCCGTATAAATCCCTATATTCGCAAGATAATTGCCACTGAAACGTTAAAGGCCGGATGCCCAGGCTTTTTTGCGTCAATGCTGAATTTAAATAAACAAATTAGTTTATAAATACATTGATATTATAAACATTTATGTTTATAATTAACTCCATCGAAACAACACATGGAGGTGCAGTGAAACAAAGTGAGTTTGTGCGGTGGCTAAAAGATCAGGGAGCAACTTTTAAAGATGGAACGAATCACTTAAAAGTCTACTTGAACGGGAAGCAAAGTCACCTACCAAGACACCCGAGCAAAGAATTAAAAACGGGGTTGGTCGAAGGTGTTAAAAAACAACTGAACATAAAATAAGGTAAGCCCCGAAAGGGGTTTATCCTCGACTCACAAGCTGCACCAATTATTTATTAGGAACCCATATGAAATATCCAGCAAAATTTGCAGAGGATACGGACGGCGGATATGTCGTTACATTCAGAGATATTCCTGAAGCAATCACACAAGGCGAAACATTAGAAGAAGCCAGTGAGATGGCTGCCGAGGTATTACTCAGCGCGATGGACTTTTATTTTGAAGATTCACGACCAGTTACGTTGCCATCAGCACCGCTACCAGGTGAATACTTAATCGAGTTGCCGCTGTCCGCAGCAGCAAAAGTGCTGTTATTGAATGAAATGCTGCATCAGAAAGTTACACCAGCCGAGCTGGCCAGACGACTCGATACTTCGCCTCAGACTGTAAATCGCCTTGTTGATCTGCATCACGTGACAAAAATCGACGCAATCCAGTCAGCCGCAAAAGCACTTGGAAAAACGATAGAAATCAGCTTCGCGTAAATAATAAAGCCCGGTAGATCCGGGCTTTATTCATATTGCAAACGTCTGTACATTTTTTTTCAACAAACTACTCCCCGGATACTCTCAGTATCTGTTAATGGACTCAGGCAACTGGCTTTTTAACACTCGCGACGATCAGATTGAAAATCGGCTGAATCAGCGGCCAGGCTTGCTCAATACCGCTTTCAATGTTCATCGCAGACGCTATAGCGCCACGTACTGCTGCGGCCTTCTGATTACCCGGCGCATCAGGAATCAGCGCTTCGATTTGCAGCACAATCTTTTTAATCGTGTCTTTGTTCTGCTCCAACCACGTCAGCAGCTGTAAAAAAATCATAAATGTATTCATGTCATTCTCTTTCAATAGTGGCACTTCGTTGAAATTTGTAGTCCATCTATGGACTCGATGTAGTCAGCCGCCCGGGTTATCCCAGATAGACCTGTACTGATGGGGCGCAGACTCACTGAGCACTGGTTCTGGTGATGTAGTCGTAACCACGTCTGGCACTGCTGGCTGCTCTGCTGGATCGGGTTGTCGGGCTGGCAGAATGCCGATTTTGTCTGTTGATGCAACAGTGGCGCCAGCGTTGAACAGCCCGATAAGCACAGCACCAACACCAGCGATATGCGTAATATCATCCGGCGTGAGATGAAAATCATAGCCATATATTTTCCCGATCCCGATAACACCACTAAACAATGCAACCAGTGCGTTCAGAATCAGCTGCTTGTTTTTCAGTTTCACTGCATCAGCGACAGACTGACCAGCACGGAACACGTTATAAAACGACGATAGCCTTTCAAACATCTTGCGCTCCTTTACGTAGTAACCGACAAATACGGAGAACCCACCCTTTGCCATACGTCGGCCATCCAGAACATCGAGTCATGTACTCCATCCGCTCGGCATCGAACCGCATCACAATGTCATGTGTCTGCATCTTGGCAATTGCTGCTTGTGTTACGGGGCCAACATGGCCATCATCAGCAACGCCAACGGCTCGTTGCAGCATCCGAATTGCTCCCTGCACACCTGAATTAACAGCGGCATCCATGAGGTGTCGAGCAATTGAAAGTGGGGCGCCATCGAGTTGCAATACATCCCAGAAATCGCGCTTATAAATTCGCTTTGCATCATCAAGCGTCAATCCAGAAATATTCAAATTTGGATATGTACGTTTGCTAATCCCGAATTTTGTTTCACCACCAGGATCACGTAAGTCATTCACGTAGCCACCTTCTGCAGGCAGAACGTCCTCATCCATCACAACATCAAATTTGCTCATTTTTTAACCGTTCCTTTCGCTCTGCCCGCCACTCTTTCATAGGGGCAGAGTGATAAAACTGAAATGCAATCCATAAAATCGATGCCAGCGCAGCTAGCGGCGGCAACATACCAGCGAGTGACCCGATCGTTGCAGCGATGGACGCTAGATCGATGTAATGTTTAATCTCGTCCATGCGCACTCTTCTTTTTCGTAGTCGTAAAAAAACCGCCCTCGGGCGGCATTGATCTGAGTATTGCAGCTAATCTATTTGGATCGAATCGCCAGGGTTCCCTGATACCAAGCGCAGCGGCCACAGCTTCTGAGCAGAACCATTTGCGTTTTTCACCGACCACAATGGATAAAATAAAATGAACATTCCCCAATACATCATATTTTTGCCCCTGATGTTGCTCAAACCATGCCCGTGCTGCTGGCTCAAGCTCATCGGGCACCGTGATGAACTCCCATTTTTTAATATCCAGATCGATATGCTTGAATCGGACTCCCCCGTCCATAAACGATGACGATGCACATAATCCATCAGTGAACAGAATTTCTACGTGTGAATACCGTCCGCGCGTCCACCATTTCACGAGCCGATTGTAAATACCGGGCAAGCCATCATGATTTGCCGCATAGAATGCAATTCGCATGTCACTCTCCAAAATTTATTTTGAAATTACAGCGCGGCGGCAGTGATAAATAATGAATCTAACTGCGCATTAGTGATCCCCATCGATGCAACGACAGCAGAGAGCAGAGAATCATCGCGGCGTACTGTGTTTGAAAATTCCCACTTCGCCTGCGCTTTCTTTCTAGCAACTTCATCAGGAATGTTGGCTAGGAAAGTATTTACATCATCAAGCAAGCCGGCTTCAATAAGCACTGTGCGAGCTTGCCACATCGCAATGGCTTCAGGGACTCTTGGTGTATCGGGGATACCGGTATCGACTTCAATTAAGTGTGTCATTATGCGACTCTCATGTAGTAAGGGCGGGTGTTTGCTGGCGAATCTGCGAACAAGGCTTTAGCGGTATCTGTGTAGGTTCCACCAGAGACGGATTGGTACGCAGTTGTAGAGTTAGGAACAAGGCACGCAAAACCTGCACCAGTGTAGTTAGCCATGAAGGAATTACCACTCACAGATGTGCCGGCTGTCCAGGTAACACCATTATCTTTGGATACCCACGATATTACAGTACCGAAGTTATTAATCAGGACAAATGATCCACCACCAAATAGTAGGTATGCTGCGTTAGATGGTAGACCAGAGTTAAAGGTCGAAAATGTAATGCCGTCAGGCGTGGTAAAACCTGATGAACCTCCCTGCGGCGGGTATAGGTACATGAATACCCCGTTACCAAATACCAGACTAGGTGGGTAATATATGCTGAATGCCCCGTAAATCACTTGAGGAGCGGTGATGCTGAAAAAGACACTACCGTTGAAACTCTTGTACATCGTACTGGTATATGCAGTCTGTGTGTACATTAGATACATGCCATTACCATAAGCTCCAGTCAACTGAGCAACTGGTAAGGTGATGTTAGTGTAGGCGGTGCTTGAGGTTATCAATATTCCAGCTGTGGTATCAGTAGTGACTACACAACCGTTTGCACCGTAAGCGAAACCTCTGTAATTAGCTACTGGGACGCTGAATAATGTCCACGAACCAGTAAGTCCAGTAGTTGAAGTATAGAAGCTACCAGAACTTCCACCAGAGTTGATAAGCAAGAAGTAAGTGCCACACCATACCACCGCAAATATGCCTGACGCAGGTAAGGTCTGCGTAGCCCAACTTGCCCCTCCGTCCGTAGATACAATATATGAGGATACTGAAGATGCAGCATTAGTAGCTATGACCGTACCGGTACCTGAAGAAGCCATTACCGGTCCTCCAGTAATGCTTACACCAGTTTTAGCCACCCAAGTTGTTCCATCCAATATCGTGACGCTTGGCGCAAGTGGATAAGTTGCGGAAGTGGCTATTACACCTGCTTTCAACCATGTAGCCCCATTATCTGTAAAACTAGAACCTAAGTTTTTGAATGGTACTAATCCACCGACAGGAACATAACCAGAACTACCTGAAGGCACATCAAACGCGATCTGCCAATTTGCGATCGTTCCGCTGCCGTTGGTTGTTGCAATAGTTGCGCTCAATGCGCCAGTGCCAGAGTTGTAGCCGGTAATCGTGCCCTTCATGTAGTTACTG
Source organism: Undibacterium sp. SXout7W (assembly GCF_049339385.1). NCBI lineage: Bacteria > Pseudomonadati > Pseudomonadota > Betaproteobacteria > Burkholderiales > Oxalobacteraceae > Undibacterium > Undibacterium sp. SXout7W. Next base: position 157,429 of record NZ_JBMPPF010000008.1, read on the forward strand.
ACGTTCGTCACATCAGTGAATTTAACGGGCATGCCGATAGGAAAACCAAGCCCTGTCTGCGTCGTGAACGTCTTAGCTCCAGTGCCAATCGTGTTCGATGTCGTACTTGTACCTGTCACGCCAAGTAGCGACTGCACCAGTGCTTGATTGACTTGCGTGGTCGCCGCATCGAACATTGGTGCTGCAGAAGCCATCCAGACTGTGAAGGCATAGGCATCTGTCGCAAATGTTGATGTGTTTGGGTTGGGCACTACCGGTACTGCTGGGATTGTCATATCAGGCCTTTCGCTTCATAGGTGACATACGAATATTTGGGTGTTTTTAGATCAATCGAATACGTCAGCAGGCCGTATAAAATGAGTGAGTTATATAGGCTATTACCACCGGAAATGACCAATGGAGTGCTAGCCAAGCTATCGAGTCTGTTAGCTATGGCATCAAATTTCCCATTGTCGATTGCAGCCTGTGTGCTGAATTTGCGAACATATCGATGAGTGCCAATTGTCACATTTTGAAATTCATCAAATGTGACTTTGGTATAGTCAATACCCTCGCGTTTTAATCCATGCTGCTCACTTCCAGCATCAAGTACGCGCCCGCAACTGACTAGCCCACCGCTGACATTTCCGCCGCCAGTGCGCGATACCGTGGCTGTGATAACAAGCCCTGGCGGCGGTGGAATATCCGTTAACATCAATTCCGTCTTGAACTCGGGTGCATTAAAAAAATACTCTGCCCAGTTCGTCACAACGCTTGTATCGAGTAAGTTAACGGTGTTGTTATAGATCGTTACACCATCTTTTGTTGCTGTGACATTGACGCTGGTGGCATTAATGTTTAGCAGCGCGAGTCCATCAGCAGTCACACCTGTGAGCGTGAAGCTCCAAGGGCTCGCTGCGACTGTTTGTGTGCTGACTTGGTTATCAAACACTGCCCAGCTATTCGCCGGACCAACATCTGCCCACCAAGTCGCTGATGCTGCGATACCTGGCGTATGGCCGGCATTTGTTGCTTGCAGCGATTGATACGATCGCTTGCTGTACGTTACGAAATCGCCCAGTGCATAGGTAGTACCAGCAACGTATGCCGCATAAGCATCTGTCGCTGTATTTGCTGTGACAATCCCAGATGTAATGGCAATTGGTCTGATTAATTTCATGATGTTGGGATACCCGCGATATTAATTTGATCAATGCCTGCACTGGTTTTTGCAGTGTTACGTGCGATTTGCGCCAGCCCTGTCATGAGCATGTTTTCTAACTCGTCGACACGCGACAACAGTGCATCGTTGTTACGTTTAAGTTCATCAACGACGTTTTGTCCATTCGTCGATGCAATCGTGTTTGTTGCGAATGACTCAAGGCTTTGCGCATCACCCACTACTTTCCCGAATGCGACGTTGTATGACGCCTCGCTCTCGTACATGCTCTTGTTGAGCAGGCTGTTAGCAAGTGACTCGTATTTATTGATCGATGTTGAATCACCAGTCATCGCGCTCGTCTTAGCGACCTCATACTGTCGCATCAACTCGTCAAGCGTTTGATTTGTCGTCAGCGTTGTTTTTCCTTGATTGATCAGCAAAGAATCGGCAAAGCCACTCATCGCATCGCGCAACGCTGTCATGCTGGTTGTCAACGATTGCGTGACAGAATCAAGCCCGTTATACGTATTCAAACCCTGTGCGAACAAGTCTTGATACTGTGCAGCAGTGACAACACCTTTATTCAGCGCATCGTTCATGCGTAAAAATGATGCTTCGAATGAATTGCTGTCAAACTGCTTCAGGCCATCGAGCAGCATGCTGATATCCCGCAGCTGCGTAGCATCGACATTAGAAAAACTGGATTTATTCGCCAATGCTTTTGCCGCTGCCGCTGCATCTGCAGTAGTAATACTCGCTGCCGCTTTTGCTGCTGCCGCTGCCACGATCTGAGCGTTTTGCACGCTGGTAGATTGCCCTGCAGTGAAGTCTTTCCCACCACTCACCAGCGCAGCATCCGCAGAAATACGCATGACATCAGATAACGACGTCAGTCGACCAATCGACGCATTGACTTGCGCCAGTGGCGTGACTGCTGCTACTGCTGCCGTTGCCATGTCACTGACAGATTTGCCGATTTGACTAAAGTAGTACGCAATACTATCGAGTCCGGAATGCTCCAGATTCGCTGTCGCTGCTGCAACCCGCTCACGCTGCAATGCTTCGCGTTCCGCCAATGATCCGGTCACTAACGTGATGGCATCACCCATCAGTTTATTAACGGATTTCATGCCGGAGGCGTAGTCGTCAGCAGTGATACGGCTATTCTGCATCGCGCCTGTCAGACCGTCGATGGCCTGCTTATATGCGATGACATCTGCGCCCTGCCCGTCGCGGCTCACAAAATCCAAGCTACGAGTAGCAGCACCCACGCCAGCGATGCCAGCGCCGTTTGGCATGTACTGCTGTTCGACTACCTTATCGATGCCGACGTTAATCAGCGGCGTGAGTATCTGCGATACTAACGTCCCCATTTTTACGCCAGCATCAGCAGCGATACCGCCACCGATGCTACCGCGTATCGAATCCCAATCGATACCAGCGTAGGCCGCGCCAAAGAACTTGGTCACATCCTGCACATTGATCGCATCAGCACTGGCAGCGTTCGCCAGTTCTTTTGCAATCTTGGCCTGATTGACTGCTGCCAATGCGTTGTAAGCACCAGCATTGAATGAGCCATCTTGACGCGTGTACTGTCCCGGATCGATACGCGTCACCGACATTTGCGCCGCAACTGCAGCGCGAGCGTCACCAGCGCGGATCATTGTTTGCATCCCCGCTGCTACGCTGTCAGACAGTGTTTTAAATGCCGCATCAGATGCCGCTTTGATTGCTGCCGTTGCCGCGTCAGCGGCTTGGCGATTCGCGACATAAAACGCACGCTCAGACGATGCCTGCGCTACGGCCTGAGCAGCAACTGCATCTGCTGCCGCTGTCGCTGTCTGTGTGATTGAGGCGAAACCAGCGGACAGCTTGATGATGGCCGCGTAGGTTTTATCATCGCCAGCCTTCATCGCCGCATCTGCCATGACGCGCAATTCTTCACGCGTTTTTGGCATAGCTACGCCTGCATCTGCAAATGCTTGGCTAACTTGCTTCGTTGTCAGCGCCAGCTTTTCTGCGTCAGAGTAGTAGTTGTCAAAATACGATTTGCTTGCTGTCTGCATTGTCGCCAGGCTACCGAAAGCGCTGATCAGTGACTCAGCTGCCGCCGCGCCTTTGCCGCTTGCATCAAGTGCAGATACGCCGAGCATTGAAAATACAGCATTGACTTGAGTCAGATCAGTGGCAAGACGTGTCAGTGTTACTGATGCACTTTCCCCATCCAGCGCCAATGCCTTCAGGCCGCCACCAACATTACTATCAATATTAAGTAATTCAGTACTGATATCGTTACTTACATTGCCAAAAATCTCGGTCAGATTTTTATTAATCTCGTCTGCTGTTTTCCCAAGAGAGCCGCTGATTTCTTGCGTGCGAGTCGCAAGGTATGCCCCATCAATACCTAGTGTTTTTGCATAATCTGCGCTGGCTGATTTTAGTGAGTCATACGTGCCAGTAATGAGTTTCAATAAATTTTTATCACCGGCTGCATTTGCTGGGTCTGTATATTTCACGCCATCCGCAATGGCGGTGTTATCACTTAAACCATAAGACCACGTACCAGAACGATCAGAGCGTAGGAAGCCGCCTGATTGTGACCAGTTGACATTACGGGACAAGTCCTGCGTACCGAGCGTACCGGACAAGGTTTGACCGGTGATCTTCTTGTCACCCATTGATAAGCCTTTGTACAGAATCGCAGCAGCTGCGGCTGCAATACCGACGTATGGCAATGCACTAGCTACCGTAGAACCGGCAGAAGCACCTGGCAATCCCATGCTCACGGCAGAGGCTGATAGTCCACCTTGCCCAACTTGCATACCTATGCCGAAATTCTCAATCAGCGTCGAGCCCAATTTGGTGCCAATGGCTTCCAGCCCTGTGCCGATGCCTTGAGAAATACCTGCAAATCCTGCTGAAATTGATGTGCCAATGTTTGCTAAGCCATACAGATTTCCAGCGCCAGACACCAAACTTTGGGCAGAGCCACCCTGCGCACTTGCTGCCGTAGGATTGATAATAGATGCCCCGAATGCAGAGATTGGTGCAATGATCGGGTTTAAAACAAGTCGCGCAAACCATGATTTAGCATCTTGAATCAGCTTTTTGATCGCCGTCTCTCCGCCACGGCCCAATGCGTTATACAAGCCATCGCCGATAGCTTTGTTTGATGTCTCCCATGCTGTTTCGGCTTTTTTGGCTTGTGCTAATGCTTCGTTACCGGCGTCAATAATTGATTGTTTAAGCGATTGGTCTTCTTTTACCTGAGCAAGGCCGCGCTTAAGTGCTGCTGACGCCTCTAATTTTGCAGCTAATTTATCCAGCTCAGCGCTATAGCCCATATCGCCAATGATTGAGCGATATACAGCTGCTGTTTGCTCATCTGACGCTGCTGAATCAAGGTATTTTGCTGATGCAAGCGCCTCAACTTGAGACTTGCTCATCCCGATTTGATCAAGCTTTTGCTTTTCGGTATCAATTAACTTTTTGAGTGAATCGATTTGCTTATCAGTAATGCCAAGTTTTTCTTCTGTCGCTGCTCGTTCTGCATATAAAGCTTGTTCTGCAAACAATTTTTCATGATTTGCAAAATCTCGCTCAGCCGCGCTAAGGCTTCTTCGAATCTCAAATTCTTTATTCGCTTTATCCTGGATTTCAACTTTTGTTTTTGCGTTAAATGCAGCTAAATCTGCTAATTGTTTGTTATATCCATCAATCTGAATTTTTTCATATGCAAGTGCACGCTCCGTTTTGTTTTGGTAGTAGTCCTTATCTGATAAGTCACCATATTGATGGCGCAAATCATCCAACTTCTGCAATGCAGTATTTTGACTTCTAGCCTCTTCAATTTGCGCTTGATCAGCTGCCAATTGCCCAGCAAGGATTTTTGCCCGGTCATCCATGCCAGCAATCCTTGCCTTTTTCTCTTTGCCAAATGCTTCTTCATGTATTTGAGATAAGCGCGCAGTACGTTCTGCATCAGTGTCCGCTGTCAGTCCGCCAGCCGCTCTGATTGCTTTTTGTCCATCTTCATATTCTTTAATTAATTTTTTTTCTGTTTCGCTTTGAGAAAGATGCGCTTCTTTCCACTTATTACTTGCTTCTATCGCCTTGATGCCAGCATCTTGACGCTGCGTAACTTCTGATTTTAGAAGTGCAGCCCTCTCTGCGAATCGCTTTGTTTCGTTGGCGTTATCAATAACAGCTTGTTGCTCGGCAATTTGCGCTCTTATTAATTGTGCTGTCCTGCTTTGATCGCCATCGCGAAGTTGATTATTAAGAGCCTGAATATTTTTTTGAGCAGATGCGATTACATCCTCTGATGTTGAGGCACGCCCAATACTTTTAAGCCCGTCCCAAAAGGAACTCATCGCCCCTTTTGTAGCGTCCCATGCCCGCTCAAGTAATCCTAGGTTTTGAACTTGAGTCTTCATTTGATCATCAAGTGCTTGCATAGCTATCTTGATTGCTTCACTGGTTTTACCTTCTTTTTCCAGTGCAGCTATATGCTCATACTGTGCAGCAGAGAGAAAGTGGTACTGCTTGTTATGTTCAGATGCCCATTTCGTCACCCCGTCGGTCATCTTCACAAAATCTTTGATAACATCTTCCGTGGAGTTGCCAGATTGATGCGCAAAATCAATCGCAGTTTTTGAGACAAGATCAAAGCTATCTGCAGTAAACCGGCCTGTGCTAACCAAACCTTGCATAGCTTCTTTTGCGGAACCAATTCCGACATGCGCAGAATTAGCGATAGATGCAGCCATTCCATCAAACTGACCTTTAGTAATGCCAGCATAACCACCAGTAATATCGAGTTGCTTATTGAATTCGCTTGTCTCCTTTGCTCCCATTACAGCAGCAACAGCAAATGCACCAACAGCAACAGCCGCAGCACCGATTGCCATACCAGTGCTACTAAAAAGTAGGCCTAGAGCATCAGTACGCTCACCCAGAACCATAAGTGACCCACCAAAGCGAGACCATTGACCTTGGCTAGCTTCGTGTGCAAGGACTAGCAACTCGCGCCGAGCACCGGCAGTGGCAAAATTCATCTTGTGCATGCCCTGCTCCGCACCGCCTAACTTGTCAATAAATGGCGCAGCTTCTTTGGACACACCCATTTGTGCAGCTTGGTATGCAAGCATTTCCTGCTTAGTCATATTCAGCGTTTCAGCCTGACGCTTCAGGCTAGCAATGAATTCATCTGCCTTACGAGTAGCGGAGTCTTGAGACTTCGCAAATTCACTTGCAACTCGCTCTTGCGCTTGAAATTTTTCAATAGCCGCTCCTAGTGCCGCTGCTTTATTTACTTCAGACTGAGAAAATTGCTGAGCGATCGCATTAGCACGTTCAATCTGCGCACGCGTTTTATCCAGCATGTCAAATTCGAGTTGCAAGGCTTTGATATAACGCTGCCCAGCGTCGGTGACATCATCAGTAACCTTTCTCTTTTGCGTCATCTGCTCGTTTTGACGGCCAATGAGGTTACTTGTGCGCTCTGATGTTTTGCCTAAATCGTCAGTGGCTTTATCTAATTTTTCGGATGCATCAGTCAGCTTATCAACGTCAACAAACGCTTTATTGGCACTGGTAGAGTCAATAGCAATGACAAGGTTTGCAACTTCTGACATATTGAATTCCAATAAAAATGCCAGCGATTAGGCTGGCTGTGAACGTAAAAAAACCCGCTCACGGCGGGTTCAATTGGAAAATTCTGTAAACCTACGGCACTACCTTTACGCCGTTTATTTCCATGCCTTCGCAGGCATCTTTGACATTATCTCGGTATTCCTGAGAATACTTGTACATATCAGACTTGCCAATCCCTGACATCATTGCCTCAGTGCACCGCTGCTTGCGTTTTGCAAGGTTTTCTGGCGAGTTCATTGCAGCATTTCCGATTGAACCGACTATCACAAATGAGACAAACAAAATGCCAATACCTCCAAGCGTATAAAGTACCCATGGCGTGGATTTTTCTGTAACCACAGGGATTTTTGAAATCGGATTGCCGCATTTTGGACAGGCAGCCGCCTTGTCGCTCACCTCTGCATTGCATTCACTACAATTTATCAGTGCCATACAGCCCCCAAAGTTATCGACCTTTGGAATAATACACGATTGGCAATAAAAAACCCGCACTCGGCGGACATAGGCGTAGACTGAAAAACCACGCAAATGCAGGGGTTATTTACTTCTTACTCGTCTTTTCCATCGACTTGAAATACACGCGATCAAGTGCAAAGATGGTAGAGAGTTCAAATTTCTGTAACGTTATTCGGTTTAGTCTCGCCCATGCATCTACATCAGAGTACGAAAGAGACTCAGGTGCCATACCAGCGCCTCTGGCATTGTGCAATTCAAGAAAACCCTTCCAGAGATATTCCAACTCAAGAGGAATCTGAGGCGAGTTGACGAACATATCCCACGCCTCGTGATACTCCTCCGGTATGTGCTGAGCTTGCGATTCGCCAAATTGTCCGATAGCGTTATGGACTATCTGTAGATGCCATCGCAAAGGCTTCCCATCTTTTTTAGGTGCAGACAGGAAGAACTCAGCTTCAGCAAATCGCAATAGCTGCTCAATTAAGCCGGCAAAAAACCAGAATCAGACTCCAGCTTGAGCGATACTTGGGTTAACCAGGTTGGCTTGCTTGTGAAAATCTTATTCAGTAGCTCAGGTGAAGGAGTTGCATCCTGACCGCCTGCCTTGAAGCCGTACATGCTCACAACAACGGCACTGGCAAGTTTGATCTGATTTACTTTGCCGATATCTACGTATTGAGCCGCACCTTCATCTGTTTTTACATCAATTTGCTGCTTTTTGATTACTGCACGTTTAACCGCCAGCATTTCAATAGCGCGTTGCGCCTCTTGATACTGATTCGAGTTTTTGCTGACTATTTTCACCCCGGCGATTGGGTTGCCATCTTCATCAAATACGAAGGGAACATCTGCGACCGCCAGATCATTGCCAGTCAGTGCGTCGATATCAACGAAAGAATTTGCTTGTGTCATAGAATTACCTTTTGATTTTTAGATATAAAAAAACCCCGCTGTTTAGGCGGGGCAAAGACACAGCCCGAAGGCTGAATTACGCTAACGTGTCCTGCACTGACATCGTTGTTTGTTCAGAGTTAGTACCAGCGCCACCGGAAAAGTTATAAAGCGCAGTAAATTCATAAGTACCCACAATCCCCTTTTCTCCATCATCAGTCGTCGAAGATTTAACTTTCAGTCTCGGCAAAACGATGGAAATGAAATCGGCATTGCTGGTGCGATCAGCTGTTAATGCGACGACCAATGTTGTCTCAGTTTCATTTCTGAACAGAGTATCAATCGTTGAGTCGGAAAGCATCGCAGAGAACGAACCTGAAACAAGCAATTTTTTCCGGTAAATATCAGGACGTGAATTTGATCCGACAACGCCATCCATGGGAGTTTCTTGACCATTGATTGTCAAGTCAATGCTGGTCACAATCGTGTTTTGAACACCATTCAAGATCAATGCGCCCGTTGCAGTAGAAAGCACATTCGATGTTGTCTCGACAGTGGGTGACGTGAAATACTGTACAGCACCAGACGTCTGATTCAAACCAACCAGTGTGAAATCAACCTCTGCATTCCCTGTACCAGGCAATTTGAGTGCAACTTGACCGACTTTCACATCTGTTGAAACTTCAGATGTCGAGATATCAGTGTTGAATTCTTCTACCGTGTAATAGATATTTGTTTGACCTGCTGCCGGGGTAAATGTTTTTTTACCCTGCGTGGTTACGGTACAACCAGTGATCGGTCCTTCAGCAACTAGCGATACGCCATTCAGCGGAATGCCAGTGGCAACAAGTGCCGTCAGCCCAGTAATAAGGAAGTTCTTATTAATGTTAGCGGCATTCAAGCTGCCAACCGACAGGCGAATCACGTCGCCGATCTTGAAGCCATCAGCCAGGTAAGAACCGGCAGCGCGTGTCAAAGTATAAGGGCCAGTTCCCGCTACCGTAATGGATACTGCTGTTGCAGATGCTCCCGCAGTGAAGTCACGACGCAATAATGCTGACAGCCAATCCGAATATGTACCAGGCGATAAGAGCCCACTTAACTTGCCATCCACCATCTGAGCGCCAAGGCGTTCAGAAATTAATTGTTGATGACTCGCGATTTCATCTTGCGTGTTATACGTATCACGCTTTAATGTGAAAATAGATTGTTTTCTGCGTAAATACTGGGCCGCACTTGTTGATGCTTGTACCCCAACGCCTGTCTGACGTTTAAATGCGACTTTCTTATTAATACCTTGTGCGATATTTGGCATATTAGCCCTTCCAAAAAAGAAAAACCCGCGCAAGGCGGGTACAAATGAAAAAAGCCAGCAATTAGCTGGCTTTTGGTAGTGAACTTTTTGTGCTACGACATCATGTTTGAATAAAATCGAATTTTTATCGGCTGCATCCATCGATCAATATCGACTATGCCCTGCGGCACTTCTGGGGTTCTATCTATGGTGATGATATGATCATCCTTGATGAATGAATTCCCACGTTTAAACGCAGTGCGTATAGCATCCACCCTTGCGGCAGTCGCAGCAGTACCTCCTTGCAACGGGTAAAAAAGATTTATCTGGAAGATCCCAACCTCACGAAAGAAGCTGCCGCCCATGGTTGGATTATCCGGAGTGGCCAGCATTAGATAAACACGCTGGTATGGCGTGTTATTCACCGGTGTATAGGGGGAATTCTCATATGCGGTTGCAAACGTTGGGTCAATTGCTGCTAGTGCCGTTTCAAGCGCAGCTCTGATCTTTATGATGCTCATACTTTATATGCCTTAAACCCTGCAGCCAGGCCAGGAGACGATCTGTCATAAGTGCCGTTCACCGCCTGATCAACAATCGAATTCCATTTCACTACCGTCAAAGCGACCATGCCTACCGGCGCCTGACTTGACCATCCATTTTCCAGTCTCTGCGCATATGGCAAATTGTTAGCTAAGTAATAGATATTTCCTGCTGCTTTGTCAGGTATGGAAGCGAAAATCCCTTCATAGGTTTTGCTACCATCGCCAACATTATCGAGATTATCAAGCTCTCCAGATGGCACAGCACTAATTCCAAATTGCCAATTTCCACGGAATCGGCCTCCAATATATCCAGGAGGCGGAGGCGTTTTCCATAAAGTACCGTCACCAACTGGGGACATCTGAACAACTTGTTTTGTTACATCAAGCAACACTTTTTTTACCACTGCATCAGTTTTCACTTTTGAATTTTCGGCAAACTTACGAATATCAAGTGCAAAATTGCTCATTAGACACCTCGTAAATGAACGTCATAGAAAACGATGATGCCAGCTGGATCAAGAGGGTTCGTGTTCTTAATCTGGCATGTTGATGCGCCAAACATCACGATGTCATCGACCTGCGGCGGAGTTATCCCGATAGCAGAAAGCAGCATGCGCTTGTCACCAGTTTTGATAAGAGTGCCGTCAATGTCCTTGATTCCAAAGTCAAGTATTACCGCAGTCCCCATTTGTAGTGTCGTCGCTATCGATGCTGCACTTGTCGCCGGGTCATAGTCGCCAGAGGTGATGCGCTTAATCGTCACCCTCTGACCAAACTCGGCAAGCAATTCATCCGCATCACTCGCAGCTTCTTCGTAGAAGTTCATACACGGCAAAGCCCCATTGTTGCGCCACCGCCAGAAAAGAACACCGACAGCATCATATCGACTGCACGGTAGCGTTTCGACTGCGGGCTGGATGTGTCATAGGTCGTTTCCATCGGTCCGATTTTCTTGCTACGCACACCCTGCTTTAGGTCTGGCGCTAGATCACCTGCAATGGCACGAAGAGCCAGCTCAGCAGATACCTTCTTCACTTCTTCAGGGATAGACTTGTGGTCGTAATAAACCTGCGTCGAGTACTGAAAGCCTATCGCGTCTTTGCGTGGCACCGTCAGCCGCGGCCAGTCCAATGCCTGCGTAATGCCAACCCGCTTACCAGCCCATTTCAGTCGGTAAGCCTCGCCCATGTAATCAGTCGCACGCCTTATAGCAGCTTCTTTCTGCGGCACTGTCAGCGTGATCCAGGCATCGTTGCCACGGTTTACGTGATAGGTGTCCGCATAGGCCACATCAATGTAAGCCTCGGCACCGGCGACGATACTGCCATCTTCGATTACTAAACCCATGCGTCACCTTTTATCTGTTACTTGTATTGTTCGAGCAGCGAAACCAGATCGGCCTTTTTCGCGCCTTCCGGAATTTCAATACCTTTTGCAGTCAGCTCTTCTTTCAGCTGATTGACATTCAGATCGGCCTTTTTCGCACCGGCGTCATCAAACAATTCATGCTTATCCTGATCAAACTCATCCTTGTTGATCAGCACAAAATCGCCCTGTGATGCGGCCCACGCCTTCACTTTTACTGTTTCCATGTATGCACCTGAAATGAAAAAGGAGAGCCGAAGCCCTCCTTTGTGTGTTGAGGATTAGCCCAGCAAAATACCGGTATGACGAGGGGCAATGAGTTTTTTGCCCCAAGAAAGATTCACCTCATAGCGAACCTGGCGTTTTTGGCGATACAGGGCAAATTCATACGTGATGTTCGAAACTGGATCAGTCACCAACATCACATCATCAGCACAATCGCCACCTTCAGGCATTGCCGGTGCGCGAGTGGCTAACTGAATCGCTGAGCGATGGAAGAACACGTTGCGCGCAGCGACCGGCATCACAGTGATTGCGGTTGCTGCGGCAGGTATTGCTTGCATCAGTCCTGGCTCTGCAAGTGTCAGCGCTCCGCCGTTGGACACATCCGCATCACCGGACACGACCAGATATTTACGAGGGTCACCTGCAAAGCTGACCAAATCGCCAGAGATAACAGTTCCGGTACCAGCCGACGCCAATGTGATTACTGTGGCGCCCATCGGGTAGCCAGCAGCATTCGTTGTTGCTGAAGCACCGGAACCGGCAGCGATCGTTCCTTTGATTGCGGCAGACTGATGGATGTCGAAGCTTTCAACCTGACCGATAACACCACGGCGCAGGAGGTCTTCTGTCCCGGCTTCATTCGCCTTGAACAATACAGACTGCTTACCGCGAATGTTTCGGACGGCAGCTGAGCCGAGCACCATATGGCGATCCGAGTCAGGGCTGCCATTTTCGTCAAGAATTTCATTGCTGGTAGCGAAGTCGGAGAAGTCGCCTGGAATGCCGAACGGAGTCGTTCCAGAAGTTCCGGTTGCCCGTGAAGCGGAACGGCAAATTTCTTGAAAGAGATCGGCCTCGACCTCATTCGTGAGAGTTCGCAAAGCCTGTGCGATACGATCACGGTTGATGTTTTGCAGCGTACCAGCAGACTGCAAGCCCTTTGTCTCTTCGCCGGTAATCCCAAATGGAACAGAGCGGGACTTGGAGATGGTCATATCGACCTTACCAATTGACTGGTTTGGCGTATCTGCTGGATAAGCCCCGGACAAGAGGTCTTCTGCCGCCATGGCGCCCACAACAGGAGAAGAGATTAATTGGCCGAGGGCGGCTCGTTCTGCGCTGAAATCTTGCGAAACAGCAGGAATAAAGCCAATTTTTTCACGCGAGATCAAATCCATAGATTCGTAAATCGTAGGGATCAGACCAGTCAGAGTTAATGCACCCATTGTTTTTCACCTTTCAGAAATGAAAAAACCCGCCGAAGCGGGTCATGTTTTGAGTGGCGGGATGATCAGTCAGTGATTAAGGTTTTCTCTCGCACTGCCTTAGATCGCTCTACCGGAGACAGCGCGTCAAATTGAGCGCGGGTAATTGTCTTGCCGCCAGAACTACCGCCTTTTGTTTGCTGTGCACCACTTCCTGAGCCCGTTGCAGGGAACCAGTGCGGTGCCTTTTCCTTCATGTCGCCGAACCACTCTTTGAGTGTCAGCGGCTTACCATCCTTGCCGAAAGCACCTTCTGTCGCGACAGCATTGCCATCCTCATCCAGTGTGAAAGTGCCTTTTGCGCGGAACAGCGCGTCTTCCACGGCATGCGGATGAATACCTGCATCACCTGCTTGCGCACGGATCGCATTCTCCAGAACCCGCTGAGAGAACTTGTTTGCGCGCGCTTCAGCTGCTTCACGTGCCTGGCGCTCGGTCTGGGTTTCTTTTTCAAAGCCAGCCTTCATGCGTTCGGTACGTTTATTCAGAACTTCGTCGATTTTCCCCGCAGCGATCAGCCCCGCTTCTTCATCGTTGGCGAACTTGGAAAGGATGCCCCGCACGGCTTCAGGATCAATTCCATCGAACCGAGCAAGGTTTTCTTTCTGAGATTTCAGGGTGCCTAGCAACTCCTGATTCTTTGATTTCAGCCCAGTGACTGCGTTATTGACAGCAGCATCAATCATTGCCTGAACTTCAGGTGTGATTGCTGCGCCACCGGAACTACCGCCACCATTTGAACTACCATCGTCGCCAGCTTGATTCATGTAAATGCCTGCGTGACCCATCAATTTGCGAATGAACATCGTTTATCCCCTTGGGAAAGTTAAAAATAGCGGCCTGACCGCAGAAATGAAAAAGCCCGGACTTAGCCCGGGCTTGTGTTGAAACACTTGTTTATTGTTAATGGTATAGTTCTCGAAGATGCTTGAGCGTCAACGGGTTACCTGACTGATCCAATAATTGAGTCAATGACATTTTCCCAGCGCGCCAGAGTTCAGCCTTACCTTTGCCCAGCTTCTCGTCCTGCCATTGAGCCGACTTGGTTTTAAGGAAATCCTCAAACTTCATCTTGCCGCTGACCTGACCGTCGGTACTCGCGCGGGTGCTGCCGTCTGGCTCTGGCATATCGATGCCAAGCTCCTTAAATGTCTTGGTGATTGGCACCTCAGTCGATCTGCAGCCCCAGTGCCGAGGCACCCCGCCGTTATATGGCAGGGTCGTTCCGTTGATCGGCTCGTCGTTCAAGTCATACTCAGCACCGTCATACGCCATGCAAATAGCTGTCGTGTGGCTGTCGAGAGTTGAAACCTGACGAATGCCTTTGATTACGTCACTGTTGCGTTGATATGTTTCACGTCTCGCTGCGGCCGCTACCGTTTGCGCTGAGGTGATTACCAGTGAATTAGCGTTACGCCTGGCGATATCCATAATTCCCGGATCGCCATCTCGGCCAACAATGCGCGACACAATCTGCTGCGTTGTCTGCCCTTGAGCCAAGCCCTGCCGAACTTCATTCGCAAACCGGAATGCAGTATCACCGCTTTGCCGTTCCCACCATTTGGCACTCGGCGCACCTTGAATCAGAACATCGCTGACGAGCTTCTTCAGGTAATTCTCAGGAGGAAGCCCATATTTAATATTGACGTTCAGCGCGCTGATGACGGTCTGCTTTGTGTGATGAATCACGACGTCAGCCATGCCAAACAGCTTTCCAGCCATCATCGAGTCAATGTCCTTGTAGTAGGCCTTGATGATTTCCGCTGAATCACGCAAAAGCGCATTGGCGCGAGCCTTCCCAAAGTCAGTCAGATCGTACTGAGACAACTCTGCAACCAGCTCGCGCTGCATGTCGGCCAGCAGTTTCAGTACCTTTACCCTGATACCTGCCTCGAACCTGAGCAGGTCAAGCGCCTGGGCAATGTATGCCGCCCAGATGGCAGCATCTATCGCCCCCATTATTCACCGCCAGTATCAGCGGTAATAGGATCAGCAGAGCGTCCACCGGCACCGCCAGTTAATACTGGTTCCTGTGTGGAGAGCTTGGCCTGCTCTTCTTCGACCGTCACGTCTGCGTCAATGACCTCACCCATTTTCAGCTTAGCGAACAAGCTCGGATAGCTAATCGCGCCACGCTGCCAAGAGTTGACCAATGCATTGAGCATATTTGCATCGAGCGGCATCGGATGGAAGTCACGGTTCAACTCGAACTCAATGTCTTCTTCTGATCCCGCCCACTGCGCGAGCACTTCAAGCGCAGATTCCAACCCGATAGAAATCGTCTGCGCAATACTTGCCAGCACTGACTGCTCGCCGGACCGGTGAATTGCCGCGACTTCAGCACTTTCGACGCCGCGTTTTGTCTGCTCCAGCATACGTGCGCCCAGCACCGCCATCATGTTTTCTTTGTTCTTGAGATTATTTTCCAAGAACGTGAGTCCGCCGCCAGAGAACTCTAAATACTTCGCATCAGCGTCCGGACTTGGGAATACCCATGCAGCCTGACTTCCGATGTACAACTTTTCGCCAGCCGTTTCAGGCGTGTAACCGGTTACCACCGGAGTAGGCAACCCTGTGAAATGGCAACCATGCTCATAATCGGCAGTCGTTCTGTAATGAGCGAGATTCATATCCACCAAGTCAATCAGTGGCGGCTCGTCAATTTCCGTGTCCGTATCATCCACACCAATACAGAAAAACGGGATGAAATTCATCGGCTTGCCATTCATTTGCGGCTGGTATGGCCCTTCGATCAGCACATCCTTATCGTCTTTATCCTTCTCATAGACGCTGACGTTATAGATGCCGTTGACCAGTTCAAGAACACGGTACTGCATCTTTTCAGTCACGGTGAAGCGGTCCACGCTATCGACTTCCTCCGCCTTTTCTTCAAGCACAGCCAGTGATAGGACCGTAGCATTATCGACTCGTTCAGTTCGCCAGTTGATGAATTGTTCTGCTTTGTAACTCACCAGATTTGGACGCAATGCGAGGTTTTTCTGATCTGCCAGCGTCTTCGCATTAGACTTCGGATAGTCCACAAACACGCAATGTCGTCCAACCATCAACGCGTTTTCCGCCACGTCCAGAGCGAATGTTTGCAGATTGATCCCAGTTGCTGTTATATCTTTAAATAGTTCTTTGATAGTCTCACTAGCTTCAATTTTTGGCGGTTTGCGGAACATCATGCCTTGCAGTCCGGTGATCGTGCGCCATGTGGCGTTGTAGAAAACAGCGCGATCCCTGTATGCGTCGTAATCGTCCTGAGACTGCTCTTTCAGACGAGGAAGGTACTTAACGCCTTTTTCATGGACGGCATCCTGCCCTGCTGATGCATCTCTGCATCGCTCCCACTTCTTCTGATACTTCAGATAGTCGCTGTGTTTTGTAGATACGCTCATTAGGACCCGCCAATTTGTACTTTTTGAAGCTGTTTGCTTTGGATTGGATATCGTTTAGCTATGAAATAACCGCCTGCATCATTCATATGATCGAATCCACCTTTTTTATCTGGTTCACCCTTATCGTCGTAGACTTGGCGCTCCAAGCAAAGCGTGTACGTGGGACACTTATTGGCATTCACCAACAATCTGCGTTCTTCGTATGCGTTGCATAGCACAGCATTCATGCTGTTGATTCGGTCTTTTACTGATGGGTTTGACGAATCGACGATTACCTGAAATCCTGCTTTTCTCAGCAGCGATAAGTCAGATTCGCTTGCATTGCTTGACTTCCTGTTTTGTCCAGAAGCGTCTGGATACGCCGAAATCACATGCCCACCAAACCGAGTCTTTATCTTCTCAATCATTGCCGGGGTATCGAATACTTCCGCGAACTCATCAACAGCCCTCGGCAAATCGTCACGAATAACAAAAACAACCGCTGCCATTTTGCTGACGTTAAAGTCCATGCCGATATGTAGCGTATCGCCAGGCTTAACCGTGTCGTCTGTATGATTCTTTCTTCTATCGAAGCAGTAATAAATAACGCCTTGATAGTTTTCGAAGCTGGCAAGATATTCCTGACGGAACGTGCGCGGGTCCATCCGTCGACGAGCGGCTTCGATCTCTTCGGCTGGGATATTCCCACCATCCACAGATGTGTACAGCCAGCTTTTATGGTCTGGCTCTTTTCCCTGTCCATCAAGGTATGTGTCATAGCAGTGATTAAATCCCTTCGGCGTCCCAATTCGCAGCGCATGACCGCCGACGCGACGCTCTCCCCTTACGTCATATTTGCAGGTTGAAAGCATCGGACGCAGAACTTCATCCCATGCTTCATAGGGGCAATCAGCCCATTCATCGACCAGAACGAAGAACAATCCAGAACCGCGCAGGTTATCGTATGTATCAAGGCCAACTATGCGGACAACGTGTCCGGCCTTTGTTGTGATGTAGCACTCTGATTCATTCGGCTTACCAGCACGCCAGCTGGGAGGGATTGCCTGCTTCAAGCGGCGCCAGAATACGCGCTTTGCCTGCTTGAACGTTGGAGCTCCGTACCAAATTTCATCCTCAATGCTCACTCCCCATTCGGCAGCAAGTCGGACAGCCCGGCGCATTTCGGCCTTACCGAGGAAGGTCTTACCAAAGCGACGGCCGCAAACAGCATCCCTAAAGCGGGAGTTCTTCTGCCAGCCCCAAACAAAGATGTTCGCCTGCTTTGGCGTCAGCTCCACAGGCTGCTCAGAGGATTGGTTGTTCTGGGACATCTTCATCCGGCCTTAAAACGTATTCGGGTACAGCTGGGATTCCATCGCTGGAAGCGCCTGGCTTATTGCCAGCACCTTCGGAAAGCTCCACCTTCAGAATCGTGAGACGCTTCAATTCCATTTCGATGCGAGCTTGCTCAAGCTTACGAATAAGGTCCAGCGTCTTAATGATTAGCTCGGCATAGTTCGGTGCCGCAGCCTTTAACTCACGCTTGTCATACGGAATGTCGCGCATGTCCGTGCCCTGCTTTGCAATGACTTCCAGCGCACCGTCGACCATTTCACTCATGGTTGTGCTTCCGGAAGCCTTAACGTAGCGGAACAGCTTCACTTTCGCGAGCCTGATCTCATCATCCAGAGAGCCAACCTCGGCGCGCTGGTAAAGCTCCAACTCGTCAGCCTGCAATGCATCAGAGTAAAACCCATGCTTGATCGCGTTTGCACTACCTTTGGGTGGCCCTTTACTCGCGCCACCATGTAATTTGCAGCGCTTGGAACCAATCAATGCGTGTTTCTTACATGGTTCCCCGCTGCGGTTCTTTGCGCCGCAGAGAGCCATAATTTGACCGCTTTCATGGGGTTAATTGATTTTTGTCTATCATTAAGTTTGCCCACTCGCCCGCGTTAAGCGGTTCCCGATCATGGTCTTTTATAAGTGGGCAGGCCTAATGCCATTACTTAATCCGCTCACCCAATTCATATGGAGTAGAGAAATCAGCAAATGGGAAAAGAAAATGTGCTGCGTCAAACAGCAACTCGCAGACGGTGAAATAGTGGCGCGCAGCCCATACCTTCGGAACGCACCAAATATCCCCGGGAGTATCAACCGTCCAAACAGGAACGCCATACATGCGCCCGTGGTGCGTCATTCCTATTTCTTTGGCGTCCGTCTCATCAATAATTAGAAACATAAACACTCCAAAAAGAAAACCCCGCACTAGGCGGGGGACTTCTCGCAGCGGGTGATGGACTCCCGCGTCCTGCTTATCTTCAGGCCGATTTAATAACTTCACCCCACTGTCTGCTACCTGCCAACTGAATGACAGTGCGCTACTAGTAACAGTGGGGTATTACGCTTGTTCGCGCAGCTTTTGCTTCAGTGCATAGCCCATCAGCGGCCATATTTTCTGTACTGCGTTCTGGCGGGCGATCTTACGGCCGAGCTCAGCATCGAAATTTTCAGGCGATGCACATGCGCTTTCACCTGTGACTGTGAAGCCATTTTTCAGAATCAGAACGCAGAAGGTCAACAAACCAAGCTCTAGCGGCTGCGAGTGCGCCGCATCTCCGTTCGCATCAGCAGTTGCCATAGCTGCACCCTGCTCAGCAGTAAAGTAATGATCACTTTTGATGTTCGCCTCAATATCTGCGGGCGTAACACGCGGCGCAGTCAGTCCTTTTGCTTGAATTTCTGATTCAATTTGCTGATCGTTCATAGTTGATCGCTTTCTTTAATTGTTAGATTACTTAACCGCTTCCGATACATGCTTACCTGCGTTTTTCAGCAATGCTGCAGTGTTGTCGAACGCGCCTTTTGTCGGATGCTCAGAACTGGCTGGAAGCGTAACAATGTCAACAGCGAGGGCTACTGGCGATAATGCGACTGATACCGCTGCTTTTGTGAGCCCAGAAATGAGTGAAAACATTTTTTCTCACTTTCAAAAAGAAAAGGCGACTCGTTTCGTGAGTCAACGACCTACGCGTCTGTAAGCACCTATATCGGGCATCCGGGGAGGAATACCATCGCTTGCCAACTCCGTGCTAAGCCCGACCTTCAGAGTGTGTGAAATTATTGAGAAAACGCCGAGATGCGCTCCAGCAGCACTGCGGCGTAATCACTCATGCATTGCCGCTGACGCTCCAAGCGCGCCTGCTCAGCCTCCGGCAATGCTGGGAAATGCGGCGAAGTCAGGATAAAACTGTTCAGCTTTGCTACCCGATCCCACAACTGAGAATATTCAGCGGCAACACGTTGCTGATGAGGCTGGAGGCCTTCAACACTCCCCACGCAGACATACGCTTGCTCAAATACAGGCTTCGGACTCCAGCTCACATAGCCTTTAAAACCTTCTACGTTCGCTTTGCCGCCATCGAGGTATTCAACAAGAAAGCCTTCATCATTAGGATTCTCGTCAGCGGGGACTGTCCAGTCGCGCAACTGGTTGTAATCGCCGCGGGTCATGGGCTTGGCATTGATGATCTTGGTGCCGATGTAAGTTTGCATTCAGGAGCCTTAAATGAAAAAGCTCCCGAAACCGGAGGCAGAAAGTAAAAAAGCCCGCGAACATTTCTGCTTGCGGGCTTTAGACGCAATAATCACGTCTATCAAAAAACAGCATAAATTACCGATTTTTTTCTGTCAACAAGTTTTTATGAAAATTTGATTATTGGAAAATCGCTCTTGCCAATTCTACCGCCTCAGTCTTTTGTGTAGTTCCAGCACCACTACCGTGACTAATAATTGAAGTTTGAATTTTTTCATAAAATTCATCTTTGTCAATTTTCATTTCCTGAACGACTTTTCTTACTGCGTCCAGTACGATTCCTGGTATTCCGTGCATATGCTTACTATCAATCATAACCTCTCCTATATTTTAAATTATGGAATTAGCAACTTACAGCATTAGCAAAATAAGAGCAACAGGATAAATGGGCCTAATACCAGCACTGCGATTCATACCATCCCAGAGCGGCTCAAAGTCTCCTCAAAAGTCACCCACGCTCGTGCCTCTGCGCCTGGGCTGTCCCGATTTTCTCCTTTCAGCCATCTTATGATTTTCTCGTTGTGGTTGAATACCGTTTTCTCGGTCACGCCGCACAGATCAGCCAGTTCGCCCACTTTGACCTTCTCGCCGAAATAGCGAGCTATGACTCCACGGCGCAGCGCGTAGTGACTGAGCGAACCAGCAACAAACGGCATTGCCTCGCGACATAGCAGTGCGATCGCGCCGGTATATTCATCGTTTGGAATCTTTCCAGAGCAGCAGGCATGCGTGCAGTGGCAATCCTTCGAACGCGGCGCCACGCGCGCGATCAGCAATGCCTCAACCAGCGGTCCGCAGCTCTTTAGCTCCTGGCGAATCATTCCAGCCTGTGCTGCACCATCCAATCCGCCAAGACCTTTACCGGATCCGCCGCCTGCTGGTGCCGCCAATGCAGCGACCGCTGATTTTCCGAATTGCTGGCCGGAGAAATTGAGCGCAAATGTCAGCGCTGCATGCGCACTGGAGAACAGTGCTTCTTCTTGAGCTACAGATTGTGGCAAGTCTCTTTTCATACTGTAACCTCCATTACTTTCTTTGTGTTGATATGATGGCGCAAGCGTCGCTGTACCTCATCGTATGCTCGCTCAACATCTATGATGCGAAGTGCATTTAATTGAGCTTCATGTACTTCAAGCATATTGTTCAGTGACTGCATTTCATCGCCAGTCATAATGAATTTTTGTTTGGTCAAATAACGCTTGCCAATCGCATGTAATGCGTCTCTTCCTGTGATAAGCATTTCGTGATACTGATTATCGAAATGCAGCTCGCAGATGACAACAGACATGTTTGAAGCGCCAACGAGTAAATCCCAATCGGTGCGCTCACCTATCCCCGTCGTCATTTTGAACATCGCCGCATGATTTTTGACGTTCAGATTGGTAAGATGTTCTGCATCAATTCGTTTCAGCCCACCCAGAAAGAAATTCAACGGATTCTGCACAACAGTTTTCGGCTGATATTTTTTATTGCGTTTCTTCATTTTCTTTTCCAAATTTCTCTGCGTTTCTGAATAATTTCTTCTGTTTCTTGCTTGAATTTTTCGCAGTCCTTATCCGCTTTCAGAGTCACAAATCTGGCGCGTAGCTTTGGAAATCCAGTGCACAGACCGAGACTTACTGCGCGGTGACCAGGGTGCGAACTGATGTCGAAGTGGTGACAATGAGCGCATTTCAAGCAATCCTCCGCATTTGCTCTTGGGAATTGGCGGCGGCGCTCAGTAACTGCATGGCTATTAGCGGCTTGGTGGTGCCTAGCAGCATGACTTGCTTTGCTTTTTCCGCGTCTCCAATCAAAACTGGCTCCTGCTTCTGGAAGCCTTGGTGCTCATTCTGAGCATTGGATATGCCGATCAGCACTGGCGGGAAATCGGGCGCCTCGGAACGTAGCCGATAGCCTCGGTACCGGTTTTCAAATTCCTTTGCGATGAACGGCCATTCAACTTCAGTTTTTCTGCCAAGAGCAATCCATCCACCCATGTCCGCTAAAACGCGGTGGATCATTCCATCATCAAAAACAACGTCGCGGTACGTGCCAACCTTGCGAACTCCGGAATCGACCTTCGCCCAGGCTATTGACGCCTGATCCTGCGTTCTTCCTTCCAGTTTTTGCTTGATGTCGGCAATTTTCGGCATCCAACGCCCTGACTCATCCGGACTCTGCGTGTGTTCCCACATGGCTTTTTCAACTGCGGCAAGGTCATATGCCCGCAATCCTGCCCAGTAAAGCGAGATAACGGACGCTGGCAGCGTTCTTTCGTAGTAGTCGGCCACTCCGGTGAGGATCGTGACAAAACGTCCCTGATCGTTTGCATTCATGCTTGCACCCCTTCCAGTTTCTTTTGACTTTCAAGCCAAAGGCGGGCATTTTCCGCAGTCGCTTGGCCGTGCTTACCGAGTTGCTGCCCTGCTCTGGGTTCCTGAGTCGAAACTTTCGGCTTAACCCAAGTCGCATCCAGACCACGCCAACTCTTCTCGGCACACAGGAGCACAGCATCGGCAACCGTAAGCCCGGCTATCTGCGCCTCACGCAAGAAGCCAGCAAGCGCAGTCTCGGTGTTATCGGCCTTCTTGGTTTTCCGAACCTTCATCCAATCGGCAACAGCTTTGGGATCTGCGCCAAGCTCGGTCAACGATTTCGCAAAATCAAATTTTGGAGCGACAGCGGCCGCCGGAGGCGTGGTGTTTGGTTTATTTGGTTCTTGGTTATTGGTTATTGGTTCTTGGTTATTGGTTCGTTGAACAGAGCTACCAACATAATCCAACACATGTTCAACATCTGTTGAATGCTGTTGATTCTCTGTTGACGTTTTGTTGAGTTCAGCAAGCCTTCTTTCCTTCTCTTCGGCTCTTTTTGCAGCACTCGCCTTGCCGGCCTTCGATTTAGCGGTATTGGTCTCCAAATATTCTGCAATTTCTTCATCGCAACGAGAATGGAACCATCCAGACTCTGTTTTGATGAAAAACTCGTTCAACACCTGTTCAACAGCTGTTGACTCTTCGTTGGAACGGGCAAGTAACTTTCTGCACAATGTGTTGAAATCAAGAGTCAAAGGCTGCTCGGTGTCATAGTACATATCGAGCATGTCACGGTAGATGCTGCGCTCTACGCGTGTCAGATGCCTGGTGGCGTTATTGAAATCGCCAATGTGGTGGCTGTAGTAATTCATGCCCTACCCTTCCATTGCGCAAGAGACTTTGCTCCTTTTGATCGATTGCACGGAAGGCATGCCAACACAATGTTCTCAATTGTTGCATCACCGTTCGATAGTTCGGCGATGACATGATCCATTTCCAATCCAATGAAAGAAACCCAGCCAGGCCCCCTATCAGTTGGCTGAACAGTCCAATGAATCTCACCAACAAACCCGCAATAAGCGCAGGGAGTCTTAACAGATGAACCAGGGGAACATCCGTGCTTCTGCGCTAAATCACGCCGGATCTTTGCCGGTATAGATCGTTTTTTGAAATGCCCACGCGAATCACGCGATACGGCCCCCATTGATTCAGACTGAGGAAACTCCGGCTTGATAGATCGTATTCTGGCCATCATAGACTCCCTTGCTTCATGAACGTAATCCAGTGCGTGCCTGAGCGTTTTCCTGATTTATGTCCAAACAATGGCGTCTGATCAGTCAATTTAAGGACTTCGTTTGTGCTAATTTGAATTTCATTCCATTTGAATATCAAGATTCCATCATCTGCAAGAACACGAAAGCATTCAGAGAATCCAGCTCTCAAATCATCCTTCCAATGCTCACCAAGAACGCCATATTTGAGGGCGAGCCAACTGCGCTTTCCAGCATTAATAAGGTGAGGAGGATCAAAGACTACTAATTTGAATAAGCCGTCATCAAACGGCATATCTCTAAAATCCATTTGAATATCAGGCTCAACATTGAGAGTTCTTCCGTCACATAAAGTATGTGTTTCTGTGCGGATATCACCGAAGAGCGTTAATTGATTTGCTTTATCAAACCAAGACATGCGACTGCCACAGCAGGCGTCAAGCACCGGTTTGGGATGTATATTCAGATTCATGCTGTTGCCTCGCACTCATGAACCTGAAACTTTGCGAATTCACCCGCGACCCATTCGATACCTTTGCTTGTGAATTTCGCGCTATTGAATGCATGGCCTGAATCGGCGGTACCGGCCTTCACAACGAAGCGGCCAGCGTCAATATGGTGTGAATACGGAACCCACTCACCACCCAGCCGGTACATGATGTTGCGAGCCATTAGAAAGGCGCGGAAGTCGTTTTCTTTGACGTTCAGCAGCTTGCATACCTGCCGGAAAGACTTCAGGCCTGTGGAGTCGACGTACTTTTCAACGAATTCAACGGCTGGAGCTGCAGCTTCGAGTTTTGCATTTTGTTGTTCAATGGTTTCTTGCTGTTCAGCGGCCAAGCGCAACGCAGCAGAGAAACTTGTAGGAATGGCGGACGGAGGAGAAACCTGCTTCCGCATTTCATAAAAAGCCTTTACCAGCGCTTTTTTGAAGTTACGGACGATTTCACTATTGCGCATGTACGTGAGCAACAATGTCGCTTGCTGTTCATTCAAGCAGGCATATTCAGCATCGCCGCCACCGTGCTGACCAGACAATCTTGGCTGGATTTCAAATCCGACCAAGCCAAACTCCGAAAGGTCAGATTGATAGGTGCGGGCAAGCTTAATGACGCTGGCATGATCATTCATTGTCTGACTTGCGATAGTCAGCGTCGTTGTCATCGGTTCGCCATTGATAATTTGCGTGATTGCGTATGTCATGGATACACCCCCGCATACGTGTAATACTTCACCACATCGCGAATCGTCGACAAACCGACACCGTATTTTTCAGACAGTGACTTGTAGCCATACCCACGCTTATTTGAATGCTCTGAGCGGATTTGTTTCACTTGGTCTTTTGTGAGTACTTTGCGGCGAGTCATGTTGTTGACTCCGTAGTTTTAGATACATTGATTTGTTGCTTTTCATAATTTTTGAGTGGGTCGAAATATGCGTAGTCATCCCACGGGAAATCTTCAACAGCGATATCACTCACTATCTGTCCGTCGATATCAGTAATGACAATGGCATCAGGATCAGCCTCGGAATTTTCATCAATTCCCTCTCCGCCACAATTCGGGCATTCCATCTCGTAAGTTCTGGATCTGCCTTCCGCATACAAAATACCGGTACCATCACATTCTTTGCAGTCAAGAGCATCTGCATCACGCCAGAGCACCAATAATTGCCTTCCGTGCTGACCAATGGCATAGGCGGTTCTTTTGCAACCCGTAGTGGGTCGAATACCAAGCTCACGGATTAATTCAAGTTCAATACGATTTAATAAACGTCTGTCTGAATTATTCAGTGCATGTTTAATTGCTGATTGCAATTTGTCTGTTAAAATCGGGGATATCACTTTCTGTCCTTTCAGTCGTGATTAAAGAAGCTCAACTGCTGTAACAGTTGGGCTTTTTGCTTTTAATGCTTTGAGTTTTTGTTGATATAAGAACTTGATTCGCTGCAATTCAGCGATAGTCCATTTGTGAACTGCATTGTTTGATTCCAGCGCTTCAACACGCTCCAGACCGATGCGTGCAATCAGTCCAATGCGATAGTCGACAGCCCTACCAGCGCCATAACGATTGCATTGCTTGAGTTGCGCATGGCAGTTGTCCTCATTAAACCGAAGATGCCCTGCACTTCCACGGCTTCGGTAATGGCCCGCATCCCATGAGCCACCCATAATCGAATCTGACTTTGGGAGCTGTCCGCAGCAGATGCAAGGCAAGCCGTTATCGCGCGCGCGGATGTAGCGATTGAAAACAACTTGCGCTTCTGCAATCCACTCTTTAAGTGATTTCAGAGCGTCCCGGCGCTTAATATGATCTGCACGTTCGGCTGCGGCAAAACGTTTGGCTTCAATTCGCGCTTCTTTCTCACGTGTAGAAACTGCGAGCGCCATCGCACAATGTTGCCCGCAGACTTTTTGCCCAGGTAATTTACGGGCAAATTCAACCCTACAAACTTTGCATTTTGGGGCTTTGGTAACTCTTTTGAATGGAGTGCGCTTGAGAGTCATGCAAGCCTCAACACAGAATCCACTACGGCATCAAGATCGTCACGAGTGTAGTTAGTTAATATGCGTGCCAGGACAACATCAATCACCGCGCTATACAGCTTTTCGCGCTCATCTTGGCTCATTGCACTGAAGTTCAGACTCTTCGCAATGACGCGCACATCACCCTTGAAATTGATTACAGTGTCGGAATATCCCGCCAGAATCGTCAAATCCTTTCGAAATTGATCAAAATTTTTCTGGACGATTTCCCCCTTATATTCTTTGCTCACTGGCTCCCATGCTTCATAAGCCAAATTAAACAATGCAAACATCTTGCGATGAAATGCAGGGTTGTTGTGCTTCTTGACTGATGCAGTCACCGCCGCGCCCAATTTCAACTTTGCGATAAATTCAACCGCTTGCGGGTCAATCGCGACTAATGCGCCATTTGCTGTTTTTGTGAGAACGATGTCAGTCATTTTCCGCACCTGCACAATTTGCAAAACTGATGCACTGGTACGCCAGATGTATTAAAGAATTGGTTGATGGATCGCCATTTTCCGTTTCTACAATGTGGTCCACGGCAAAATCTGCGCGCTGTCGATTGAGTAACGACAGACGCTTTTTGATTGGCTATATGAATATTATCGATAGCGGCTGGGGACAGATATGTCATGTTGGAGCCCCCTTTTTCTTGACTGTCTCACATGCTTGATTGAGATTGTTTTCAGCCACTTTTAGTCGTGAGCGGGCGATACTATTTTTAATGGCATCGCCCTTTGTGCCCAGAACTTCTATATGTGCGTCATATCTTTTCATCGTCAGTGCCACCAATCGCGCAGTTTGTAAATCGTTGCTCATTGCGCCCTTTCTTCTTTAGATTTCTCATTGCGCTCTCCTTTTCACACGATCAAAGCCGGACATGGAAAATACCTTTGCCACCTTTTGCTGGAATAGACACATTCTGTGTACGTCCTGTGTATTCCGTTCGGCGCTTCTGGCGGCTACCATTCTTTTGTCGATACATCCAAGCAAGTGACAGCGTTCTCAGTTGCGCCGAGTGCTTTACGTCAGCTTGTTTGCAAGTGCTTTTGAAGTCGTTAAATTCTTCTTCGTTTAACAACATCGTGATTGGGAAATTGCGTGTACTGGTGTTCATCTAGTTCTCCATTTAATGCGGTGTTTCGATTGGTTAATGCGGTGCTACAGGGAGGAAAGTTGCTAATGAGGGATCACATGGGCCGCTCCAAAATATTTACTAATTCACATCAAAAATAAGGGTGGGATATTCCAATCATGTTAAATTTCAGCTCCCACACATCGTTTAACTTGAAAGAAATTTCCCATGAATAATCTTTTTATTTCTTATGACTTAATTGCGCCAGGCCAGCATTACGAACAGGTTTCTGAAAAAATCAAATCTCTTGGTGCATGGGCAAAAGTCGAACTTTCACTTTTTTATGTAAAGAGCGCTCTTGGATCAGAAGCTGTCGCAAATGCCGTTTATTCAGTCATGGACAAAAATGACAAGTTGATCGTCATTGACACGACGAACAATAGTTTTCACTCCTTCAATCTTGATCCTGTGGTGATAAAGCAAATGTTGAACTATTGGACAAAGTAGCTCCGGCCATCAAACGTGGCCTGCCTTGAATTGATTGCAAATAAGTGCGATTTGATCCGAAAGGCAAGCCATCAACATGCACCAGGACGCCGAGCAGTTTCGCAATCACATGAATCACTTGAATGCGCCATTTTGGGTAAATTGAGAATTGGTTCATTTTTATTCCTGATGCATGTTGCTTTGACTGCTGAAATCTTTTTGCCATAGCAATGCCAAAGTGCTCTGCTGATTTAATGTGTTCGTTAGTCAAAGTTGGCTTTCTGATCCTAAGAAATTGATTGATAGTGGCGAGGTTGGGAGATCACATGGGTTACTCCTTAATGTCATGCGTGCCTCGAAGAACACCCCAGTCAATATCTGGGCGCAACTCTTCACATGTAACTGCACGCTCGGTAAGGCGCTCAATTGTTGGGCAATGTTCAGCAGGAACTTTTCTTCCAGACAAGCTCCATTGCCACAATGCACTTTGAGAAACCCCAAGAAGTTCCGCAAAGCTCGATTGAGAAATATTTTTTTGAGTTAAGTATTCTTGAAGTTGCATACTTTTATATTAGAACTTCTTGTATTAGAAATCAACACTTTTTCTAATTATTTTAGTAATTTAGAGAATCTATTTACAATATGCTCATGGCTACTGTTGAAAAAAGAGAACTAACACCCGAGGAGCGCTCAGCTGCTGAGCGCTTAAAATTCGCATGGACAAAATTCAAAGAAAACAATAGGGACAGTGGTGGGAAGCCATACACGCAAGAGTGGGTAGCCACAGAAACTCAATTAGGATCACAAAGCTTAATTGGGCAGTATCTGAATGGCATTATTCCTCTGAATGTCAAAGCGCTAATGTCTATTTCAAATTTGATCGGCGTATCACCCTATGATATTTCCAAGGAAATCATGGAGCATATTGGCGATACCCCCGCCCGGATAGTTGCAGCAAAAAATGATAACTATGTACGAATTGAAAGACTCAATGTCGTGGCTCAAGGTGGATACGGCTCAGTTGCACCGGAGGAAATTGAAGTAGTTGATAGGTTAGAGGTTACGCGAGAGTTTGTCCGAGATAAGCTCCAGGGCTTAAGCCCAGATCAATTAAAGATCATCACGGCCAAAGGCCACTCCATGCGAGGACAAGTGGAAGATGGAGATCTATTATTTGTGCAACCAACTAATGTTTTTACGCAAGATGGGCTATACGTTATCTCTGTTAGCGGCTTGGTAAGGGTAAAAAGATTACGCCTTTCCCTGAAAGAAAAACTTGTTTTCGTCGAAAGTAATGATGGAAGTGCGCCTGAAACATTCAGAACAGAAGAGCTTGAGGGGTTGAATATCCAAGCAAAAGTCATTGCGGCTTGGAATTTAAGATATTTTTAAAAATGCTTAACTTTATTGATTTAAGCAAGAATTAAGCTACCAAAGCGCCCTTACAGGTTACGTTTCCGTTAATTTGTATAACAGTACATCCTAGCAAACCACGCTATTCAATAACCTAAGAAAGTTTTTGTATGCCGATATTTGTCATCATCATAATGATTTTTTTAAATGTGATGTTTTTTGCTGTAGGAAACGGCACCAATGGCATAGCAGCTGTTTGCGCAGTTCTCTTTGTAGCTAATTCGATTTTCATTTATTTTTCTCCATCGATAAATTCCTATTTACGCAATCATAAAAACACAACGTCAATAACCGTGCTTAACATCTTTTTGGGATGGACAATTCTTGGGTGGATAGGCGCACTAGTATGGTCGTATTCAGATAACACTACGTCAGATATTGAACCGGAAAATCACAAGATAGTTCCATCGCAAGATGAAAATTCGGAGGCAATGGTGGATCCCGATAAAAAGCCAGAATTAAAAAAATGTCCGTTCTGCGCTGAAGAAATCAGGGTCGAGGCAATCAAGTGCAAACATTGCGGATCTGATCTGAGTACAAGTGCAACATAATGCTATATGCAGGTATGGAAACTCAAGAGCGGTGGCATTCCTCCATTAATAAGTAAAGCCATTGCTAGGACTGAAAAAGACACTGAATTTCATCAGCCAGAAAAAAGTATCTTCGTATATTCAAACATTGCTGAAATTCAGAGGAGTGACTATATATTCAACGGGGTACAGTTCAGCGCAACGATGCAACTGCGAACACCGTTACGAGTATTGCTGCATCACGGTGAGATACATTCAAAGATGCCTGATGACATCATCATCCGCTCTCAATGGGAGGGCATCTGGCTGCCAGCGACAAAGACCTTCAGTGAACTAGGCATCAATATGCTAGAGCCAGAAGGAATAATGGCGAGCCAGATTGGCTACATCCCATCAAACGGCGGATACTACCTTCCATTTTTGATTCGAGTCAGAGAGATAGTGGAAACTGTCAACTCAGTTGAGTGGAGAATTGCAGAGCTCAAGACTCTACTGGCAGAGCAAATATTTGTTGACCCGATTAACAGTAGCGGTGGCATATCTGCTGTTATTGATTATTTTTTCCCTTTATTTATTTATACGTTGCCAGGACTGACAGAGCTTCACCGTAAAAAAATGATAGATCTTGATTTATTAACGCCACGTAAAATTCTGGATGAAGGATCCCCTCACTTACTTGCAATGAAGGGAATCGGTCATAAAAAACTCAATGATATCCTTATGTTTTGCAGCACATCTGAGTTTCAAGATGACAAGTATATCGATAGGGTCGAACGCTAAGCCAATAAAGACAAAAAATTAATGGTTTTGCTAAGAATCTTTGAAAGATAATTTTTTCTTATGTCATTTTCCTAAGCAGAAAGCTTGTTTCAACATGAAAAAAATATTCGTAACATTAATTGCCAGTCTTTTTATGGTTGGCAGCGCTTTTGCTGCGCCTGGGCCTTCTGTTCAGATTGATGGACAAGTATTCATCGTCACGAAAGGTCAGCAGCCCATAAAGCTAGCATTGGTCAATGTATCTGTTATTAGTGAAAAAAACGTAAAACTTGCGCTGAATGAGGTTTTTTTACGAGCAACGAAAAATAATGCATTAGTCGAAAAAATAGATGCACTAAGAAATTCAATTAATGCTGAAAAAGACAAATCGTCTCCTGCGGACGGGGGCATTAATCCGTTTTTAGAAATGGAAAAAATGGTGGGGATATGCATGCCGCTTCCAATTGGGAAGGCACTGCAGGAATGTTTTAAATCTCCTGAGTGGAAATCAAACACTCCAAGAATGAAAGAGATCCAAGAGAAATATAAGGAAGAGTTTAAGATTGTTAACTCAATGCGCAGAGAATTGTATTCTTTGATGAAGGAGCATCGAGAGGAAATAGAGAATATTAAAAATGCTATTGTCCCGTTGCTTATATCGCAGTCATCTGGTCCGGTTAAAACAGACGCTGATGGGAAATTTGCTATTTCGATACCAGCAAATCAGAAAGTGGCCTTAGTTGCAGAAACAAGTCGTCAAGTTATAGACTCAACTGAGCGTTATCAGTGGGCAGTATGGGCAAGTCCCAAAAAGAGTGGGAAAGTCACGGTTTATTTAGCCAATGACAATTTGACGGGTACGGCATGCCAAGAGTGCGTCATTATGCCGAAATTACCAACTTATCCAGATAAATTTGGCGCACCAGAAAATTTAACACTCCAATAACCCATGAAATCATTCTTTTTATTTCTACTGGTTATGCTGTCAGGTTCCGTAGAAGCAAAAATCCCAAGAAGCTCACAAGTCACTCGCGATTTTCAAAAACAAAACCCCTGCCCCACTACCGGGAAAACAACAGGGGCATGTCCTGGGCAAGTAAAAGACCATATCAAATCACTATGTGCTGGCGGAACTGACTCCGTTGACAATATGCAGTGGCAAACAGTCGAAGATTCGCGGATAAAAGATACCCAAGAAAAGCGGGAGTGCGCAATGAACCGCGCTTCAATGCACAAAAAGACAGGCGTTAAAAAGTCACATATCCGACACGCATCATCTGATCAAACATGCTTCACCGGGCCGCGAGGTGGTCGGTACCGGATTGTGAATGGGCGGAAGCAGTACGGGTGCTCATGAACGGTGATATTTGAAATTTAAACTATGAGATGAGGTAATTTTTAATCGAGTTCAGGATGCACTCTCAAAAGTAGTAGGTTAAAAGATATGAACTAGTGCAAAATTTGCGACAGTTCAAATGTTAGCCACGTGAAACGGGGCGAATATTTTTGCTGGAAAATTCACTCCTTATTTGTCAATGTAAAAATCAATAATATTTGTTGTATACTATCGCCATGTTCTCTAGCTGATTCACCGTGAACGGCGCTTTAGTGAACTTGCTGCCACTTCCAAAATTCATACATTAATGTGAATGGCTTGGATTGATTCGAAAAATAGCGCGCCGTGCGCTAGCGATGATTGCTGCTTTCTAATGCAGTGGAGCAAAATATGAAAAATACAAATATACACAAACTTCGCGTAATAGTTGGTTACGCTTTAATTGGCTCTGTTTTGACAGGTGCATTGTTAAGTTGGATTCCTATTCCTTTTGATTTACGAATTATTGGTGCGAGCGTTGGTGCGCTGGCTGGAACTGTGTCGTCTCACTGGGCATAGTATTCGTGGTTTTTCCAGACATACATATTGATGGTAATTGGATTGATGTCAGCTCCGCCATTACAGGAATTTTATATATCGTCGCACAAAGAGTTCGCCGTGATGATGAAAATAAATGTCGCGTACTGTCTAAGCAGACCGGTTTAGATTTTGCAAACGGAGTTGCACTTTTCCCGCTTCTCATTCTTGCGTGTAGCGCGCTATCCTCTGATTTGGTGAAAAGTTTGGTTGAGGCCAGTAAGATGAGCCTTTCAGTTGCCGGGATGTTTTCCTTGTTGGCAATACTTGAAGATGTTTAATATATATTAAGACGAATAAAAACCCGCTTCGGCGGGTTTTATTTTGCCTGTTCCTGATGCTGCTTTGCTAAAACGCGGTTGTATGTTGACGGCGTCTCAATAGCGCCAATTTGTACAACCCGCACCATCGGACGCCACAGCGTCTTGGCTTGGTTTGGTGTGTGGCTCATGATTTATTTCCTTGCAAACTTAAAAAATGCTCTTTGACTGCGGCTGCAATTCTCAGCAAATAAGCATATTGGTGCTTCTCTACCCGCTTGAGCATTAATCCGTTCAAGCCCCAATTGAGATTGCTTGCAATGTACTCAGGGTGGCAATTGCAGATAAATTCCTCTACACTTCCCCCGCCATAATTCCCCCAGTACGCAGTCCATGCCTGTGCGTAGCACTGAACTATGATACGGCTTGCTTTTGCTGTGTATTGTTCGACATAGACGGTTACAGGGTCTAGTCCCTGCGGGTGAAAGCGGTAGGTGCGTAGTTCGGTGGGGGTTATCATGCTGCACCGCCTTTCAGTGCTGCATTCACCTTGTTAAGAATCTCGCGCCCATCATCCGAAAACTGCAATCGGTCTTGCAGTTGATGGCCTTTAACTTTCATCTTCATCATCGCGGTGAGTGCACCGCGTAACTGCTCGTTCTCTTTGCGCAGGTCTTCTGCATCGGGCGGTAGTAAATAAAGCGGTGTTGTGTAGCTCTCAAACCCGTCAGGGAATGCAGCCTTGAGCTCATTGCTCACCGGCTCTGAGTCATCATCTAACCATGCGGCTGGCTCCTGGCCCACTTCAGGCAGCGGCATCCCCCTTAACTTATCCGCAAGCTCTTTTCCGACCATGCAGCCATGAGCGCAATCTTGATCTTCCAGGAACTTTGCGCACTGCTCTTTAATTTCTTCGTAGTTCATACCCCCTCCTTTTAAAACGACTTAATTAATCCAGGCTGCTCGATTTAAAAGCAGCCGATGAGGAATTATATTCTTTTTATTAGAATTTCTTGCTTTTATTTATAAGAAGTTCTATTATTCATTCATCGCAGCAAACAACCCTAGCCAAAAGCTAGTTTGTTTTTTAGGAGCCAACATGGAAGTAATGCATTGCGGATTACCACTCTCTTACTTTGCTCAACAAGCAGGAGAAATAGAGGAAAAAGTAGTGGATGGTCAATTGATGAATGATCTGTTTTCAGAATTCAGCATCGAGCAATGCGACAAGCTGGCAACGATGTTGGATGAAAACAAATTTGAAAGTTTTGGTCGGCTGTTTAAAAAGTGGCTGACTGAAAAGCTGTAAGGGGCGACCTACCTGAGCGAATTGGCACAAGTGTGCAGACACTCTAAAACTCTGACCTCTGTATCGGGCGATGCCTCTTAATCTGAGTTGGATTTGACAGGCCGGAAAGCACGGTCAACCCATTAAACAGGAGCGGCGATGAAAATCAAATTTCAAGGATTACTAACTATTGAGGTGGCACTGAAAGCCGTTGAACGTAATGGCTATGCCCTGCAATACGTGCCAGCGGAATCATGCACAGAAGCAGTTGCACTGAAAGCCGTTGAAAGCGATGGCGGTGCCCTGCAATACGTGCCAGCGGAATTACGCACAGAAGCAGTTGCACTGAAAGCC
>NZ_JBMPPF010000009.1:0-164933 GCF_049339385.1 Undibacterium sp. SXout7W
TTGCCTGGCTCAACAAATTCAAACGTGTTCTCACTCGTTGGGACCGTTGCGCTGATCGATATACAGGCTTTGTTCATCTGGCTTTCTCTATGATTCTACTTCGAAGATATTTATGAAATGAGTTCTAGTACTTAATTCATACTAAATAAATGCGGACTGCCAGCGAGCAACGTCTTAGTTAAACTGTGAAAAGTCCGGCTTACGTTTCTGGAAAAAGGCTGTGAAGGCTTCTTTTGCTTCCGGTGCATTCAACATGGCAGAAAAATGCTGATTCTCTTCCATCATTTTCACTTTGACAGCTTCTGGCTGCGCGGCTTTCATCAACCGCTTGGTGACGCGAATGGACGCTGCAGGCAAAGCGACCAGCTTGGCAGCAACTTGCTGCGCATAAGGTAACAGCTCATCCAATGGTAAAACTTTATTCACAAAGCCCATTTCATAGGCTTCCTGCGCACTGAAAGGCTCGCCCAACATCAGTTTTTCAGCCGCACGCTGATAGCCGACAATTTGCTGAAAGACCATACTGGAGGCAAATTCAGGGCATAAACCAAGCTGTGTAAAAGGCATCGACAATTTGGCATTGTCAGCCAGATAAATCAAATCGCAATGCATCAGCAAGGTCGTACCGATACCAACTGCAGCACCGGATACGGCTGCAATCACTGGCTTGCTCGAGGTACTCAGTGCCTGCATAAATTGATACACCGGAGGCAGTACATCTGGGGATGCGAGACTACGGGCATTCTTCATAAAATCTTCGAGATCATTTCCTGCAGTGAAAATCTCTGGTTTTCCGGTCAACAAAATCGCGCGGACACTGACATCCGTTTCGCCATCGCGCAATGCATCAGCCATGGATTGGTACATTGCAGCAGTAATCGCATTTTTCTTTTCAGGACGATTAAAATTAATCGTCAGAATGCCATTGTCTTTGTGGGTCTGAATATCCATAGTCTTAGTCTCTTATGTTTTAAATGCACTACATGTTGTGCGTGTTAAGTTGATGATTGATGATGAAATATATGCCTGCACAGTTGTTACGGATACTACATGAGCAGTGCCGACTGCGGCGGTGTCTGCTGCACTGACTGATGCTGTGACAACCATTGTAAAGCCTGTTGCCAAAGACTGTCGCGGAACTCGCTACGGAAAAAGCCGAAATGCCCTATCCGTTTCGCATCGACATCCTGAGGACGAATATAACGGCGCTCAACGGGAGCGTGACAGAAATAATCATGCAGGCTGTCGATGTTTTTTCGTCCCATCATTTCATCATCAGTAAAACTCATGCTCAGCACCGGAGCACGCATCTGGTGATGATAGGTCTGCATTGCCTGGCCGGATTTATCGACGAAATAACGATGGTCGCGGCACCAGCGTGCCCATTGATAAATCACGCCCTTCGGCAGGTTACCGACCTTGCGCAGTTTTTTACCGGGAAAGTAACCGCAAATCGATGTGTAAAACGGCACCAGAAAATACCACAATAGCCATACGTAACGCTTCAGTTGCGGCGCGTTATCACGCCAGTAGCCTGTTCCACAGCCAACCGTCAGCAAGCCATCGATCAGGTGATTGTCCGGCGTCAGACCTGCCAGTTGTCCACCCAGTGAATGACCGACTACTAACAGAGGTACGTTCGGTTGCCAGGCACGCGCAGTCAGTAACGCGGCGTTATAGTCGAGTTCTGCCCAGTCGTTCAGTGTTGCCTGAAATCCGCGCAAAGATTTCTGATATTCTGCGGGCAGGGATTCGCCCATCCCACGGTAATCAAAACTCAGTACCGCCATCCCATGCTCGCACAGAAATTCCGCAAACGGCGTATAAAATTGCTGCTTCACCCCCATCGCCGCCGGAATCAACACGACTGCCGTTGCCGCCGTAGCGGGGGTATATTTTTTAGCGGTCAATACTTTCTGATCTGTCGTCAGAATCTGTATCGTCTCCATATGATCTCCTAAAAAAAACCGCACAAATCAGATTTGTGCGGTTTTGCTTTACACCAACTGAATATCACGGAATATCACGGAATATCACGAAACATCAGCTGAATACGACGATCAGCAACGTTCAAAAATACCTGCTGCGCCCATACCGGTACCAACGCACATCGTGACCATACCGTATTTCAGGTTGTTACGATGCAATGCATGGATCGTGGTTGCGGAACGGATTGCACCGGTTGCACCGAGTGGATGACCCAATGCAATCGCGCCGCCCATAGGGTTGACTTTAGCAGGATCAAGGCCAAGGTCTTGCACCACCGCCAACGATTGTGCTGCAAACGCTTCGTTCAGTTCGAACCAGTCGATCTGATCTTGCGTGATGCCAGCGGCGCGGCAAGCAGCCGGGATCGCTTCTTTCGGGCCGATACCCATGATTTCCGGTGGTACGCCACGTACTGCGAAAGACGCAAAACGTGCCAGCGGTGTCAGGTTGAATTGCTTCAGGATTTTTTCACTAACGATCAGTAATGCGCCAGCGCCATCGGAAGTCTGCGAGCTGTTACCGGCAGTCACGCTGCCTTTGGCGGCGAACACAGCTTTCAGTTTTGCCAGACCTTCCATTGATGTATCAGGGCGCGCACCTTCATCGCGTGTCACAGTGCGGGTTTTGAGTTCGATTTCGCCAGTCGCCAGATTCGGCACACGATCAATAATGTCAACGGATGTTGTTTCTGCATCGAAGTAACCCGCGTTCTGTGCAGCGATCGCACGTTGATGCGATTGCAATGCAAACGCATCCTGCGCTTCACGGGAGACTTTCCATTGCTGTGCGACTTTTTCCGCAGTCAGACCCATGCCATAAGCGATACCAGCATTTTCATCTTTCAGGATGGCCATGTTCATGGATGGATTGCTGCCCATCATAGGTACCATGGACATCGATTCGACACCCGCTGCAATCATCACGTCTGCCTGACCAACGCGGATACGATCAGCAGCCATCGCTACTGCGGTAATACCAGATGCGCAGTAACGGTTAATCGTGACGCCACCGATGGTGTTAGGCAAACCTGCCAGCAACACACCCATACGCGCCAGATTCAAGCCCTGCGCACCTTCTGGAAACGAGCAGCCGACAATCGCGTCTTCTACCAGTTTAGGATCCAGATTCGGCACTTGCGCCAATGCTGATTGCATGACTCTTACCAGCAAATCATCTGGACGTGTGTTGCGGAACATACCACGACCAGATTTACCGATTGGGGTACGGGTCGCAGAGACGATGTAAGCGTCTTGAAGTTGTTTAGTCATTTTGAGTACTCCTTTTGAGTAAGATCAATTTGCATCGGGAAGGAGAGCAAGGCGCGCGATCGAAGACAGTACTTTAGTACGGCAAGATCGCGCAACGAAGCTATCGTTCCTGATGCGAGTTGATTAGTTGCGGACTGGTTTGCCAGTTTGCATCATGCCCATGATACGTTCCTGTGTTTTTGGATGATTCAGCAATTCCATAAACGCTTTACGTTCCATGTCGAGCAACCACTGTTCGCTGACCAGACTACCGTTGTCGATATCACCACCGCAGACGATCTCAGCGATCATGCGGCCCAATTTGTAATCATGTGCAGAGATAAAACCACCGTCACGCATATTGATCAATTGTGCAGAGATCGTCGCGATACCATGACGACCTGTTACAGGTACCAGTTTTTTCATTGGTGCACGGTAACCGGCGTCGAACATCGCGCGGGCTTCTACTTTTGCCACATGCAACAATTCGTATGGATTAAAGACGACCACGTCGTTCTCAGACAGGTAACCCATTTTCTTCGCTTCCAGCGCAGATTTGGAGACGGCTGCCGTCGCTGCATTCGTGAAGTAGTTCTTCAGGAATTGCAATAAATCGGTGCCTTTGGCATCTGCGGCAGCACGCACTGCGGCTTCTTTCAGACCACCGCCAGCAGGAATCAAGCCCACCCCAACTTCAACCAACCCGATATACGACTCAATGGAGACAACGCGTTTTGCCGCATGCATCATTAATTCACAACCACCACCCAGCGCCAGACCGGAGACCGCTGCAACGACCGGAATATTGGCGTACTTCAATCCCTGATGTGCCTGTTGCAAACGAGCGATAGCGGGTTCGATTGCTTTGACGCCACCGGACATGAACAATGGCAGCATCGCTTGCAGATCAGCACCAGCAGAGAACGCACCACCGTCAGCTGCATCGGCGCTCCAGATCACCAGACCTTTGAAGTTTTTCTCGGCTTCGGCAATGGCTTTTTCCATACCTTCGATGACGCCTGGGCCAATCACGTGCATCTTGGTTTTGATCGACAGAATCAACACATCGTCACGTTGCGCTTCAGTTCCCTGATGCCAGATACGGACGGA
Source organism: Undibacterium sp. SXout7W (assembly GCF_049339385.1). NCBI lineage: Bacteria > Pseudomonadati > Pseudomonadota > Betaproteobacteria > Burkholderiales > Oxalobacteraceae > Undibacterium > Undibacterium sp. SXout7W. Next base: position 4,347 of record NZ_JBMPPF010000009.1, read on the forward strand.
CTCGTCTTCAAAGAATGTAGTACCGGCTGTTGCGCCAGTCGCAGCACCAGTGCCGAGTACAGGTGCGCGGAACGCCTGACGGTCATACACAGCCAGTTTGGAACGCGGTACATAAGTGCTGCTTGCTGGCGACCATGAGCCTTCGGCTGTGTGTACGCCAGTGCGGCCATCAAATACCCAGGCTGGCAACGGTGCATTGCACAATGCCTTACCAGCATCGATATCTTCCTTAACCCAGCCAGCCACTTCCTGCCAACCGGATGCCTGCCATGTTTCGAACGGACCCACATTCCAGCCGAATCCCCAGCGCATCGCGAAGTCGATATCACGTGCATTGTCTGCAATCGTTGCGCTATGCACGGCGATGTAGTGGAACGCATCGCGGAAAATCGCCCACAGGAACTGCGCCTGTACGTTGGTCGATTCACGCAGGGTCTTCATTTTCTTGACCGGATCTTTTTCTTTCAGAATACGGGCAACAACGTCGTCAGCTTTCGCACCGCCAGTAACATATTGTGCTGTGGCGAAATCGAGGCGTTGAATGTCTTTACCTACTTTTTTGTAGAAACCAGCGCCGCTCTTGGAACCCAGTGCGCCAGCAGCCACCAGCTTTGCCAGTACCTCCGGCGTTTTATACACTGGGAAGAAAGGATCATCTGCCAGATTATCTTGCATGGTTTTGATGACGTGGCCCATCGTGTCCAGGCCAACCACGTCAGCAGTACGGAATGTGCCAGAAGAAGCGCGACCCAGTTTTTTACCGGTCAGATCATCGACAACATCCACTGTCAGACCAAATTTTTCGGCTTCGTACATCGTCGCCAGCATGCCGAAAATACCGACGCGGTTCGCGATGAAGTTTGGTGTGTCTTTCGCGCGGACAACGCCTTTACCCAACGAAGTCGTCAGGAAGCCTTCGAGTTGATCGATGATTTCTGGGCGTGTCGCCACAGTTGGAATCAACTCAACCAAGTGCATGTAGCGTGGTGGGTTAAAGAAGTGGACGCCGCAGAAGCGTGCTTTCAGTTCTGCCTCAAAGCCTTCGGACAAAGCAGTGATTGACAAGCCTGACGTGTTCGAAGCAAAAATCGCGTTTGGCGCAATGTGTGGAGCAACCTTTTTGTACAGGTCATGTTTCCAGTCCATGCGCTCAGCAATCGCTTCGATGATCAGATCACAGCCAGCCAGCACGTCGAGGTTGTCTTCGTAGTTAGCGACTTCGATCAGAGCAGCATCGTCTTTATTACCAAACGGTGCAGGATTGAGTTTTTTCAGATTCTCGATGGCACGCAGAACGATGCCGTTTTTTGGGCCTTCTTTGGCCGGCAGATCGAATAAGACAACAGGTACTTTGGCATTGATGCAGTGTGCCGCGATTTGGGCACCCATCACGCCAGCGCCGAGAACGGCGACTTTTTTAACGATGAAATTGGTCATTTTTAACCTCGGTTAAATTCTTAAAGCAACGAAAAGCAACGTAGAGCAACGAAAAGCAAATGATCTTCGAACTCCCACTCTCTTGAACAAACATGCAAGAAAGCGGGACGGAGTGATATGCCTGCTGCTGTCATGCCTCTGGTATGCATCCTGTACACCAGGAAAACCAGAAACACTGCGTGAAACTTGACAGCAGCAGTGCGCAAGCGCACCCGAAGACGATTTACATCAGAACAAATCTGCTTCGAGCGACAACAGATTGGCGGAGCCAGAACGTGCCTGACGTGTCAGCATCGCTGTTTCTGGATACAGACGAGCAAAGTAGAAACGGATGGTCGCCAGTTTCGCTTTATAGAAGGTGTCACCGGAGGCTTCTTTTTCCAGTGCGATTTTTGCCATTTGTGCGAAGAAGTAGCTGTACACCATATGACCGACTACGCGCAGGTAAGGTACCGCTGCTGCGCCGACTTCATCTGGATTCTGGAACGCTTTCATGCCGATTTCCATGGTCAGTTTGGTGACTTTATCGCCCAGTTCTGCCAACGGAGTAATGAACTCAGACATCGCTTCATTCGTACCATTCGCTTCTACAAATGCCTGTACTTTAGCGCCGAATTTGCGCAATTTTGCGCCGTTGTCCATCAGCACTTTACGTCCCAGCAAATCAAGTGACTGTACGGTGTTGGTACCTTCATAGATCATGTTGATGCGTGAATCACGAACATACTGCTCCATACCCCATTCTGAGATAAAGCCGTGACCGCCGTAGACCTGCATACATTCAGAGGTGGCTGTCCATGCGTTGTCGGTGATGAAGGACTTGATGATCGGCGTCAGCAGTGCGACTTCGTCAGCGCAATCTTTACGTACTTGTTCATCAGGATGATTCAGTTCTTTATCCAGTTGCAAAGCAACGTAGGAACTGAAAGCGCGCGCGCCTTCAGCGTAAGCTTTTGCGGTCAACAGCATGCGACGTACGTCAGCGTGAACGATGATAGGATCAGCTGCCTTGTCCGGTGCTTTTACGCCGGACAGACTACGCATCTGGATACGGTCTTTTGCATAGACCAGCGCGTTTTGGTAAGCGACTTCGGTCAGACCCAGACCTTGCATGCCCACGCCTAAACGTGCAGCGTTCATGAACACGAACATCGCGTTCAGACCTTTGTGCGGACCACCAATCAACCAGCCAGTCGCGCCATCCAGATTCATCTGGCAAGTGGAGTTCGCGTGGATGCCCATTTTTTCTTCGATCGCGCCGCAGAAAATCGGGTTACGTGCACCGTTGGAACCATCTGCGTTCGGCAGAAACTTCGGAACGATGAACAGGGAAATACCTTTGGAACCTTCAGGTGCGCCTGGCAAACGTGCCAGCACCAGATGAACGATGTTTTTGGACATGTCGTGTTCACCTGCGGAGATGAAAATTTTCGCGCCGCTGATTTTGTAAGAGCCGTCGTCTTGTGGTTCTGCTTTGGAGCGCAGCAGACCCAGATCCGTACCGCAATGCGGCTCAGTCAGACACATAGTGCCTGTCCATTCACCGGAAATCAGCTTAGGCAGATACAGCGCTTTTTGTTCTGCGGTACCGTGTTCATGAATGCACTCGTAAGCACCGTGGGACAGACCCGGATACATGGTCCATGCCTGGTTTGCTGAGTTCAGCATTTCGTAGAAAGAATTGTTGACGACCAGCGGCAAGCCCTGACCACCGTATTCCGGATCGCAGGACAGTGCAGGCCAGCCCGCTGTCACATACTGATCGTAGGCTTCTTTAAAGCCTTTTGGTGTGGTGACAGTATGATTGGTTTTATCGTGGTGGCAGCCTTCGCGATCACCGGAGTGATTCAGCGGGAACAGCACTTCAGAGGTAAATTTGCCGCCCTCTTCCAGAATTTGGTTAATGATGTCAGCATCGACTTCAGCGTGGGCTGGCAATTGCTTGAGCTCGGACTCAACATTCAATAATTCGTGCAACACAAACTGCATATCACGCAATGGAGCGATATATTGACCCATAATTTTCTCCTGACGGCAAAGTTAAAACGTTAGATTTAGAAACAGATACTTCAAACTGACTGCGGGGATGACGTCGGTGCCTTATTCGTATCGGCTACCGGCGCGTAATATTCGATCATTCGTTCAAAACCGACTTCTGCTCTTTCAACACTCCCCGGTTTGCGTAAAAAACGCGCATCGTGGTGCAATGCCAGTATCAAGCCGTACATTTCATACACAATCTGATCTGCGTCGACATCGGATCGCAGATGTCCCAGTTCTATCGCCTGGAGCGCAGCTCTGTGCAACGCTCCCTGCCACGCATGTACCATGCCGACCAGTTCATCCCTGATCAGACCAGGACGGTCATCGTATTCGGCTGCGCCACTGATATAGATACAACCAGAGGCAATCTCCACCGTGACACGCTTGACCCATAACGCAAACATCGACTGCAAACGCGGCAAACCGCGTGCTTCTTTCATGCTGGGATAAAACACTTCCTGCTCAAAGTGATGGTGATACAGTTTCAACACTTCGATCTGTAAATCTTCGCGTGAGCCAAAGTGCGCAAACACGCCGGATTTACTCATGTTCATCTTGTCGGCCAATAAACCGATAGTGAGGCCTTCAATACCGTCGCGGCTGGCGGCATCAAGCGCCACGTCCAGGATGGCAGCGCGGGTGAGTTCCCCTTTACGCATGAATTTCGATGTCATATTCATATTACATTGTTTATATTGAAATGATTCATGTTCACATCAAAGCTTATTTGATACAAACAAGTGAATTAATCGAACGCTCGTACTATTAAGCACAGCGCATGAAAAGTCAAACCAGATTCGGTCTTTAGAGGAGAGTATCTATTTGCAGAACCCTCCTGAATGAGGCCATAAGTGAAGCAGTAACGGTATTTTCATCGGTCGTTTCTTATCCTGATTGAAGGGGCAGTGAACATCATCTGCGCCAGCAGTTTAACCATACAATTGAGTGATTGCTTGGCATCCTCCAACCGGCGCTGACATTCTTATATGCCCGGGACTACCGCAGCCGCCCCCAGCGACGTTTGGCTCTTGGCCACACAAGCCCGCAGCCCATACTGCCTGCGTCTCCGCGCATTGCCATGCCTTGCTGGGACAATTTTGCATCCGTCCTGATTTTGATGTTGTTATATTGCTGGCTGCTCCGTGTTTGTTCGTGTTGATGTTTTCTGCTCTCTGCTGAGGTCTGCTGAACCTGATCGTCTTCATCCGTCTTCATCCGTCTTCATTCGTCTTCATTTAACTACGTGTGAAATCAATCAGGCGACGATCCCGCTTGGTAGGACGACCAGTCAGCTGCGCACTCGGTTCACGATAGTATTTTTTAGACTCTGCAACTTGTTCCCGCAACGCTTTACTTGCGGCAGTTTCTTCGTACATGGTCTGGGCAATACTGGCAGAACCTCGTTTATCAAGAATACGCTGTACGCGTACCGTCCAGACTTGTTCTGCCAGATGCACTTCGATCATGTCACCCGCTTTGACATTGTGTGCCGGTTTAACTCTTTGTTCATTTTGGAGCACACGCCCCAGTTCAATGGCATGCGTTGCCAGGCTGCGGGTTTTAAAAAAACGGGCGGCCCATAACCATTTATCGATCCGTGTACTTTCCATCGTATTGCTGATTGTGTTCATGTTCTGCTTTTTACTGATGACATTACTGATGACATTGCTGATGACTGTGATTCACGGCATCCCACGATTGCCTGCCGATACAGAGCGTCTGTGATACATACCGTTACAAGTTGCGATGCACCTGCCAAAATGCGGCGCAACACAGGGATTTATCACCAGTCGTACTATTTTTAAGCAATGTATTGCAGGAGCATCGCAATGACAAGGCATTTAGTCTGTTTGTGGCAGAGAATGAATGCTGCATTGCGATTGTTGCAGTGCGCATAGACATTAAACTGAACGACCGTACAATTCCACGTCATATTATGTCATCTTGACATCACGATCTGATCGCAGCATGGATGAGAACGGATGGCGACAAATCGGGGCGGACTATATTCAACGGTATCTGACAATATCCAGCGTTATCCGGCAGATGTCATGACCAGAAACCAAGCAGCAAAGCGGGTGGTGCTGATCGTGCAGGTCGGTCTCACTGCTATTCTCAAGCGAATGACTGACTTACCTATATAGGCACTGTATGAGTTCTGTCGATGACCTGAGCGGCAAGAAGCGGGCAATTCTGATTGCAGCAGAAAAATGCTTTGCGTCCCAAAGTTATGAGGGCGTTTCTATCCGGGATATTGCTCACGAGGCCGGGGTGCCTATCGCGCTGATCGGGTATTACTTTGGGGCAAAAAACGAGTTGTATCACGCGATCTTTGAGTATCACAGCAGCTATATTTCTGAACGTCTGGCGGCATTGCGTCAGGCTCGTCAACATAGCGATCCTGCCACCGCATTAAGCAACATCGTTAATGTGTATATCCTGCCAACGCTGAAGCTGAAAGACGATGAAGAAGGGAATTATTTTTCGCGGATGGTGATGCGTGGCGTGATTGATCAGCATGAAGCCAGTGAGCGGATCAGCAAGGAATTTTATGATCCGATGGCAAGGGAGTTCATGGCAGCCCTGCAAGAGGCACTACCGCATGCCAGCCCGGAAAGTATTCACTGGAGCTATCAGTTCGCACTCGGTGCGCTGTTGCATCATGTGCTCGATACACGCACCGAACGCTTGTCGGCAGGTCTGTGTCCGGCACATCAGGGTGATCTTGCGGCACCGTATCTGGTGAACTTCATCATCGCCGGAATACGCTCTGCAACCAGTGGCAATCTCGCATGAAAACGCTCAACAATACGATACTCCCCCCCTTAATTTTATAAAAACCACCGTTACACAGCATAAACAAAGGCGCTCAAAATATACTCCCCTCAGTATTATTTAAGCATGGTACCGACGATCCAGCCCTCAAGGGCGTCAAAGGCGGGCAAACCATACCGCTGATCACGCCGCTGCCAGGCCCACGCCGCCAGCATCATACACAGCACCGCATCCAGCCAATCGCCACTGCCATCGTCCAGCACCGTCTCGCGCCACTCACCAAACGCCACCGGAATTTCCCAGGGAGTCGCTCCGCTTTCCAGTGCTTGCAGGATGCTGCTGCGTGCCTCGCGCCGCTCGGCGGTCTGCCGGGCTTTATCATCGCTTTTGTAGGAAGCACGGGTGATACTGCGCGCCACCATTCCCGGATAGGCTTCCAGCGCAATCCGCTGCGGATCGGCATCATGCATACCGGGAATAGTCACGCCAGCATCCAGCAAACGCGGCATTCCGGCATGTAACATATACGCCACAGGAGGATTTACCCATTTCATGGACGGCGAAGAACCAGCAGGAATATCCGTTGCTCTGTGAGCAAACTTCCCCCCGACAGGACGGGCATCGCAAAAATGGCGGAAATGGTGGCGCAGATCGGCGCGTGACAGGCTTTGCAAATGCCGGATGAGGGCGGGTAACTGCTGTGGCCAGCCCAGCGTTTCTATTAATTCCCGAGGCAGGGAGAAAGGCAGATCAACGCCAGCAATCCACGGGCCATCCTGCATGAGCCATTGCTCAAATGCTGGCAAATCCGGCAAACCCCGCAACTGCCGCAACTGCAGCACACCAGCGCACATCTCACCGCTCGCCACCGTAATCGGCTTGCGGCGGCTGGGGGACGACGTAAAATCGATACCATGCAGCGATGGAAGTGGCAAATCAAATGGCTGATCTGATTGCATAGATTGATACTTATCCGTGATTGATTCGTTGTTGATTCGTGATTGATTCGTGCGTAATCCATTACATTTTGCGCGGAGCGTCTCGCTGCACATACTGCCTGCATGACATCGCCATCAATAACCACCCCAGGTCACGATCCTCATCACAGCGCGATACACCAGATAGGCCGTGCCATACCAGGCGCGTTTGTACCAGGGATGGCGATCCTCATCCTGACTGAAAATCTCGACACCATCCGCCATTCCCTGCTCCAGATGCGTCAGCAAGCGCGATGCAAAGCCAGCGTCCCGTATGACCACATTCGCTTCATGATTCACGAACAGACTCAGCCCATCGCAATTACTGGAGCCAACGGTCGCCCAGTCGGCATCAATCACCGCCACCTTGGCATGCAACTGGGTCTTGCGGTATTCGATAATCCGCACACCTGCCTGCAGCAACTTCGGATAAAACGAGTGCGTGACCGCATCCTGCAATGCAAATTGCCCGACGCCGATGAGGAGGCAGACATCCACGCCACGCGAGGCTGCCGAGATCAACGCGCGCCGGAATTTTCTGCCCGGCGCAAAATAAGGTGTCGCCAGCACCGCACGTTGGCGTGCCACTCCCAACGCTTGCAGATAGGCTTTTTGTATCGTGGCACGATTACGCAAATTATCCCGCACCAGAAAAGCCGCCGCCGTCATCTGCGTTCGCGCTGTTTTGGCATCTGTCTGCAAATGGCGCATGAGGGCAAAACGCGTCAGTAATTTCAGGCGCCCCAGCTTGCGCCATTGCGCCTGTGCTTCCAGATGAATCTGCGCCACCAGCGGCCCGGTCAAACGTACCGCAAAATCCCATCGGGGAAAATGCAACACCTGCCGGCTTCCATCATCAGCGATCAGATCATCATTGATATTCAGGCCGCCAACAAAAGCAATTTGCTGATCGATCACCGCAATTTTTCGGTGCGTACGCGCCAGCCCCCGATGAAACCAGGGATTAAAACAACGACAATCAACACCGGCAGCCACCAACTCCTGCGCCAATGCCTGCGCAGCTTGTCTGCCACTTCCCAGCCAATCAATCACGACCCGTACCACAACGCCGCGGGCAGCAGCCTGCATCAGGGTCGCCGCGACTTCGTCAGCAACACTGTCAGCAGAAAAAATATAGGTTTCGAGATAAATTTCATGCTGTGCCTCATTCACCGCTGTCATCAGCGCCGGAAAATAATCCGTGCCGCCATGCAGCAGTTGCACATCATTGCCTTCAATAAAATCAAGCCTGCTCATGGCTTGTTACAGGTATATCCGTCGATATGGCATCGGGATATTCCAATGTTGCGGTGATCGGTACGTGATCCGATAACTGATTCCACGGGGCGCCGCTCAGCACTTCGGCAGCACTGACGCGGCAGCCGCGCAGGTACACGCGGTCCAGACACAGCCAGGGTAAGCCTGCCGGAAACGTTCTGGCATGACGATTCCGCTTGCCGCTCAATAATTGCTTCATTCCCTTGACCGAAAACCGGGAAGCACCATGGTGGGCATCGACATCAAATGCTTCAAATACGCCAAGTTGCTGATACAGCGTGTGGCTTAATCGCTGGCTCCAGTCGTTAAAATCACCAGCGATAATCAGAGGTGCATCCGGTGGCAAATCACGCTGTATCGTCTGTATCAAGGCCTGTATCTGACGCCGCCGACTCGCAGCAAATAAACCAAGATGAATCACAAAGCAATGCACTTCCTGCGTTCCGGTATGTACTACTGCATGCAAAATACCACGCTGCTCGTAGGCGTGATCGGAAACATCGTGATTCACTGAAGAAGTAATAGGATAGCGACTTAACAAGGCATTGCCGTGATGGCCATGGTCATAAACGGCGTTCATGCCATAAGCAGAATGATGTGATTCTCCTGCCAGAAATTCATGCTGCCCGACTTGCGGCCAATGTGCGTGTTGCTCGGCATGATGATCATGCTGACCTTGTACTTCCTGCAAAAATACCAGATCGGCATCAAGCAGATCTATCGCTTCCTTGATGCCGTGTATCTTCGCCTTACGCCCGAAAGCACTGACACCTTTATGAATATTGTACGTCGCGATACGTAGCTTCATGCCAGCCTTATAACTGAGGGACTTCAGTGGTGGGGAGGGTCTGCAACAAATGAGGTAACTGTAATATTGCTTCGGCATTTGAAGCAGAAAAACAGCGATCAGCGGCAACGCGCCACGGCAGCCATTCATATTGCAGATGTTCACGCGGCGCCAGATGCACACTCGTTCCACGCGGCACGCACAAGCCAAACACATGCTCGGTATTGCGTGTCACTCCGGGTGCGTAGCGATGGCGCCAGACCGGATAAATTTCATAGACATTCGACAATTGCCAGTCGCTCAGACTGACATCATCAGCATCGGCATTGATACCCGTCTCTTCTGCCACTTCGCGAATCGCCGTCGTGATGAGAGGTTCATCAGGCGTATCTTTGGAACCAGTCACAGACTGCCAGAATCCAGGTTTGTCGGCGCGCTCCATCAGTAACACATCGAGTTCAGGCGTATAAATCACCACAAGAACAGATTCGGGAATTTTAAAAGAAGGCATGGTGCTGATGTTGTCCGTACTCAAGTTCATTGAGCTGACTATTCTAACGCGTTTGCCGCCTCACCGCGCACCTGCCTGAAGCGAAGACAGCATGGCATCATGCTTGTACCCCTGCTGAAAACCAGCCATGTCGTGCTTATGCATATCGATGTGTCGTACGTGCATCGTCCATGCTCGCAGATGCTGCGCTGATGCCTCACCTGTATAAAGATGAAGTCTGGTGTATGCATATGCCTGGTGCTATATGCTATATGCTATGTGCCATATGGATATGGAGCAGCCTGCTCCATATCGAATCAATACCTCGCGTACACAATGTTCATGCCACGTTGACGACCCCAGCGATGTTCTGGTGCGCCATCAATATGACATGCATCAATAGCGAAATTGCGTAGATTACTTCTTAAAATACGTTCCCACGCAGACCACCGTATCACCAGCTCCGCGTTCACAGTACGAGCGCTTCAACTCGTACGCCTGCGTCGCCGGGTTATTAAATTTATAGGGACCATACCACCCTTTGGAAGATGTTTTGACCATCTCTATCATGCCTTTAATAAAGGCATTGCCATCAACATCCTTCATCGTAATCAGGTTCTTACCGACCATTTTAGGATTCGCGCCCTGCGCCAGACAGTTACCGTCAAAGTCATACACGAAGACGTACAAATCTTTTTCCTTGAATGCACCATCAGGATGTTCCGTGAACGCCTTATAGGCTTTTTCTACGCCACCGGATTTAATCAGGGCAACGCCCTTTTTTACCATCTCTTGCGCTTCTGCTTCACTACCATGTTCGCCCGCCGCGTGCGCCAACGGAGCCAATGGCAACAGCAATGACAGACTCAGGGCAGTAAAGGATGCCGATGCGAATTTACGACCTGGAAATGTGTTTTTCATATGTTCTCCGCTTCTTTGAATATAGTTGGCAACTACCGCCATTTCAGTATCAGACAAGTACACTTGCACATACTGATCAGCATCAATGCATCAAGAAAACAGCGCAGATACGTCAACACAAGCAGCACACAAGAGGTACACTTCTCATTTATAGCACTGTGGCAACTCCGTAAAACGGCAAGATACAAGAATTCACATTGTCGGTCACAGTCAAAAAAACAATTCTTCGCTGATCGGCGTTCTTCTACTTTCATCAGGCATAAAAAAGGCTTGCCGCAGCAAGCCTTTTTGTTCAACACGATGATTATTCATCGCCAATACATCTACTTTTTGACAGGAACTGCAGGCGGCAATTCTTTACTTTGCAGTTGCTGCACTTGCGTGACCAGCTTGTTATGCGCATCCAGAAATGCCGCCACAATTACTTTTGCTTCATTGGTATTACTCCACCCTGCACCAAAGCCACCACCGTTGGCACCGATACTCAGTCCGCCCATACCAAGATCAGTCGTTTTGGCCGCACCAGTGGATGCAGCAATCTGTTCGGTCGTTTCATTGTCCGTCAATAACAAGGCGACCTGTGCCTCTTTCAGACTGACTTTTTCAGCATAACCCGTGAAGTTTTTTAAGATGGGAATCATCCCCATGATGGCGCTGATGCCACCGCCCGCTTTACTTTCAGAAAAAGTCAGGCTGGGTGTCATGGTGTATTGCGCTTCGTAGCCTTTCCCTTTTTGTACAGTCGTATTTTTGCGGATAATGCCTTGCGACTGTAAATCCTGCTCCTGAATAACCGCCTTCAGACCTGAAGCACGATCCACCACGCGAAAGCACCCGCTTTGCTGTGCCAGCAAACGGATCAATGGTACTGGTGAGCTAGGCAAATTATAGGAGCTTTGCAGCGTGTAACCATTCGGATTTTCGACTAAAGCCAGTGTCGCAACAGGAGCAGCACAACGCACCAGTGTTTTGCTTGCTGCCTTGGCACCCGCAGGACCGGCAGACCCAGTCACCTCCGATGAACCCTGCCCAAGTTCGGTTTTCTTTTCACCGCAAGCACTTAATAATAAGGTGGCAGACGCCGCCATCGCAAACAATAAGGGGCGCGCCAACACTGTCAATTGCGTCAACTGACATGAAGAAAAACGGAAATTTGTGGACAAAGAAGAATCAGACATAGATGAACTATTTGCAATAAAAAATAATTGCAATAATCTACACTATTTCAACAATCTGGATGAAAGAAAGATGTAACCATGGTTACAACTCTGGTGAGACGCATCGCATAGTCGTTATGCGGCGTATTGAAGCTGATTGCTGCTGATTGCTGCGCATCAATGGATTTCAAATCATTTTAATAAAAGTCGCGCAAAATGCGTTCCAGACTGCATGCTGACGAAGGCAGTAGTGCTTTGACGGAACTTGCACAACAAGCAGCGATAAAGCTGCTATGGCGCTGTTGCGTCAATCCTGCTCAAGAAACCATCCGGCGAACATGAAGCGTCATCAGAAATAAAAAACGCGAAGCAAAGCTTCGCGTTTTTCAAATGACTGATTCAGATACTAATTCTGATGATTACGCCTTGATTGCAGGCTCTGTCGCACGCAAACGGATGTGTAATTCGCGCAATTGCTTCTCATCGACTTCCGACGGTGCCTGTGTCAACAGACATTGTGCCCGCTGTGTTTTCGGGAAAGCGATCACATCACGAATCGATTCAGCACCGGTCATCATCGTGACGATACGATCCAGACCGAAAGCCAGACCACCATGCGGAGGCGCGCCGTATTGCAATGCGTCCAGCAGGAAGCCGAATTTCAATTGTGCTTCTGCATCGTCGATCTTCAATGCGCGGAATACTTTGCTTTGTACATCAGCACGGTGAATACGGACTGAGCCACCACCGAGTTCCCAACCGTTCAAGACCATATCGTAGGCTTTAGCGATACATTTGCCCGGATCGGTTTCCATCAGGTCTTCATGGCCGTCTTTTGGCGCAGTGAATGGATGGTGTGTTGCTGTCCAGCGGTCATTTTCTTCGTCATGCTCAAACATCGGGAAATCAATCACCCACAATGGTTTCCAGACATCTTCAAACAAGCCATTAGCTTTACCGAATTCGCTGTGACCGATCTTGACGCGCAAGGCACCGATCGCGTCATTAACAACTTTGGCTTTGTCCGCGCCGAAGAAAATCAGATCGCCGTCCTGTGCGCCAGTACGCGCCAGAATTTCTGTCAATGCTGCATCGTGGATATTTTTGACGATAGGCGATTGCAGACCGTCACGGCCTTTTGCCAGTTCGTTGACCTTGATGTACGCCAGACCTTTAGCACCGTAGATCGCGACAAACTGAGTGTACGCATCAATCTCGGAACGTGGCATATTGGAACCACCTGGCACACGCAGCCCTACTACACGGCCATTGACCATGTTAGCAGCGCCGGAGAACACTTTGAAATCGACATCCTTCATCACGTCAGTCAATTCAGTGAATTGCAGCTTGACGCGCATGTCTGGTTTATCGGAACCGTACAAGCCCATCGCTTCAGCAAAATCCATCACTGGGAATGGATCAGGCAAGTCGATATCCAGCGTGTTTTTAAAGACCAGACGAATCATGCCTTCAAACATGTCACGAATTTCCTGTTCATTCATGAACGATGTTTCGCAATCGATCTGAGTGAATTCTGGCTGACGATCAGCGCGCAGATCTTCATCACGGAAGCATTTGGTGATCTGGTAGTAGCGGTCAAAGTTAGCCACCATCAGCAATTGTTTGAACAACTGCGGCGACTGTGGCAACGCAAAGAAGTTACCCGCATTCACACGAGACGGCACCAGATAGTCGCGCGCGCCTTCCGGTGTGGACTTGGTCAGCATTGGTGTTTCGATATCGATGAAGCCATTGGCATCGAGGAATTTACGCACTTCCATCGCGACTTTGTAACGCAGACGCAGATTGTTTTGCATTTGCGGACGACGCAGATCGAGTACGCGGTGGGTCAGACGTGTGGTTTCAGACAGATTGTCGTCATCCAGCTGGAACGGTGGCGTGACGGAAGCGTTCAGAATTTCTACGTTATGCGCCAACACTTCGATTTTGCCGGACTTCAGGTTCGCATTACCTGTGCCTTCAGGGCGTGCGCGCACCAAACCGGTAATACGCAGGCAGAACTCGTTACGAACGGTTTCTGCAGCAGAAAAAACATCCGCACGGTCAGGATCGCACACAACCTGCACCAGACCTTCACGGTCACGCAGATCGATAAAAATCACACCGCCGTGATCGCGACGACGATGCACCCAGCCGCACAGGCTGACGGTTTGGCCGAGTAATTCCTCAGTAGTGAGGCCGCAGTAATGGGTACGCATGGACATAGTTTCTTACCTGTCTGTATTCAAAAATTAATCATCATGAGATCTGAAAAATCGCTTGTGGCGCTCAGATCGTAATTTCTCTTGCAGATTCAGCGATCTGCAGCCACAGTCAATGCCAGGCTGCAAAACGCAGATTCTGCCTTATTTCTTTTCGGTGGGAAGATGCTCGGGAGCCACCACGCCCATGGATACAATATATTTGAGTGCAGCATCAACACTCATATCCAGTTCAATTGCCTCAGATTTTGGCACCATCAGAAAAAACCCTGAAGTCGGGTTAGGCGTCGTCGGCACATACACGCTGACAAACTCACCTTTAAGATGATTAACAACATCGCCACCCGGAACACCGGTCAGAAAGCCGATACTCCAGCATCCCTGACGAGGATATTCAATCAATACTGCTTTACGAAAAGCATTACCCGAAGACGAAAACAAGGTATCGGAGACTTGCTTCACGCTGGAATAAATCGAATTCACAATAGGAATGCGTTGCAACAATGCTTCCCACAGTCTGACGACGTATTTACCGATAAAATTCTGAGCCAGCAAGCCGGTCACAAAAATAGTCAGCAAAGTCAGTATGGTTCCGATACCCAATACCTGAAAACCAACCAATTTCTCTGGCCGCCATTCAACAGGCAACAGCAGCAGTGACTGATCCAGTGTACTGATGATGGCGTGCAATACCCACAGCGTAATCGCAAGAGGTACCAGAATCAGCAGGCCGGTAATAAAGTATTTACGCATGGTGATCAATTCGTTGGTGAGCAGATCGTCAAAATTCGGAATATGCTGGTTTCAGCTTGCTTTACCAGCGTCAGAAGTTGGAGCTGCTGTTGCGGTTGTTGCAGAAGCTGCAGCGCTTGTCGGCGCTGACTCTGCGGCGGGACTGCCGCCAGCATCTGTTGCCACCGCTGGCGCAGATGTTCCCGCACCACCACCAGAACCCCGGAAATCAGTAACATACCAGCCTGAGCCTTTTAACTGAAAGCCGGCCGCAGTCACCTGCTTTTTAAATGCAGACTTCCCACAGGAAGGACAGTCAGTCAGCGGTGCATCAGACATTTTCTGCAATACATCTTTGGCAAAACCACACTCGTCACAACGGTAAGCGTAAATCGGCATACTCTCGCCCTAAAAAAACTGATAAAACCCTGAATTATAAAGGTTTTCAGCCAAAATTTGCGCATTGCATCAAGAACGGTTCATTCTGCCATGACATGACGATGAATTTGTGGCAACAAAGACCCCATAATCATTCCCACCATACTCATCAGCACACCAACCAGTTGTGGCGGCCATAATCCGTCAGGCGCCCCTATTTCAAACGCTACCCAGGCACCAACACCGGACAAGATGGAGAGTAAGCCCCCCTGCGCAGTAGCTCGCTTCCAGTACAGTCCAAAGGCGAGCGGTACAAAAGCTGCGACCAGCGTTACTTTGTAGGCATTCTCTACCATTTTATAAATGCTGGATTCGGTATTCATGGCAAACATCGTCACAATCGCCGTGAATACCAGTACCACAATACGCATCATCAGCAAAAACTGCTTGTCACTTTGCTGCGGGAAAAACGGCTTCAGAATGTTTTCAGAAAATGTAACTGACGGCGCCAGCAACGTTGCACTGGCACAACTCTTGATTGCCGATAACAAAGCGCCAAAAAACATCACCTGCGCCAGCATCGGTACCTTGGTCATGATCAGTGTCGGCAAGATTAATTGCGAATCCTTGTCAATCAGACTGGCAACCATACCTGGATCAATCAAGGTCGCCGAATAGGCAAGAAACATGGGAATAAAAGCAAAACAAAAATACAGAATCCCGCCAAGAACCGAGGCGCTGCCAGCAATGCGCTCATTCTTTGACGATGCCACACGCTGAAAGACGTCCTGTTGCGGAATTGACCCCAGCATCATCGTGATCCAGGCCGCAAAAAACCAGAGCATCTCCTTTGCGGTCGGCGCGGGCCAGAATTCAAATTTACCGGCATTTGCTGCGTGAGCAATCACCGTTTTGGCACCGCCCACCATATCAGACACTTCCCAGCCGATATACAGCATACCCACCACAATAATGATCATTTGCAGAAAATCCGTAATCGCCACCGACCACATTCCGCCCATCAGGGTATAAATCAACACGCTCGCGGCACCAATGATCATGCCCGTGTCCATAGAAATAAAACCGCCGGACACCACATTAAACACCAGTCCCAGCGCCTTGATCTGCGCCGCTACCCAACCCAGATAGGAAATCACGATACAGACCGTGACCAGCACCTCGACAATACGGCCAAACTTGTTACGGTAATAGTCACCGATAGTCATCAGGTTCATACGATACAAGGGGCGGGCAAAAAACAATCCAACCAGCACCAGACAAAGAGATGAACCAAACGGATCAGCAATCACCCCTTTCAGTCCTTCCTTGACGAACGTCGATGAAATACCGAGCACTGCCTCAGACCCAAACCAGGTAGCAAATACAGTCGCGGTCACCACCGACATCGGCAAAGACCGACCAGCAACCGCATAATCCTTGGAGTTATTCACATACCTGGCAGCATACAAACCGATGCCAACCGAAATGACCCAGTACAAAATGACGAACCAGATAAGAGTATTCATGGAGTTGCGAAAGCGATAATGTCAATAAAAACCGGCAGCTTATTTCTGCGGGCATTATAACGGCAGTTTGTACTGCCTCAGCTCTGCACATGTAGCGAAATGTCTTCACATACTGCTGCATGCCACTAACAAACAACACCAGGAAAGCCGGGCTTTGTACGCTGCCGTTCAACTCAACTTTTTAGGCTTAATCTGATGACGATATCGGGTGAAGCTGTGCGCATAGCGCCGCCGCAAGCGTGCAGGCTACGATCGGGCCTTGTTATGCCTGATTATGATGCCTGATTATGGTGCCTGATTATGGTGCCTGATCTAAAAGCTGATAAAGGCGTGGGGTTCGCTGGCGCCATACTCCAGATGCAAGATCAGCGAAATGCTGACGGCAAAAAATAGATACTGCATAGGCCTTATTACTCGGGTTGGTTTTTTCGATAAGCTTGATGCTTTCCGTTAAGTAGGTTTCGGTCTGCACGAGCTGTTCGCGAAAAGCAGGCTGCTTCTCTGCCATTTGAGCCCAATAGTACTCAGCCCTCTCAATATCGTGCGCCTCCACCGTCTGCCATCGCTTTAGCTGACCAGCCATTTCAACTGCTTGAGCCGGTAAACGTGCCGAACACTCACGCAACAATACCTGAGCCGAAAAAGCGTTGGTTTTCATCATTCCTACCGCCTGACTTGGATTGTCGGCATCTGAGTAAGCCAAAGTCTGTGCAAGTACTTGCACAGGAATCTGTGTCGCAAAAACAAAGACTGCGATTCGAATAAGCTGCATGCGTTCTCCAGATAACTGAGCAGGTGCGATATTGAATAAAAGATCAACAATAACGGCATCATTATATTGGTACTTACGCAACACATATAAAAATAGAAAAATGTCCGAGTTACTGACACAAGTAATGTGTCAGAAAACCTCATTTCCTACGCCAGGGAATTTAGTTTTTCCCGGCTCAAAATCGCAGCGATATATACGAACGCAGCACCATCGCTAAACATAAATATCCAAACGTACTCCCAATGTCAGATTCGCAGCCGTTGGTCGTGAGTGCTGATTCGGCAGCACAGTATTAGCCTCTGATGCATTCACGATGTTAGCTTGGTTGACTCCGGTCACCTGGACTGACCCAGCCGTTGCCAGCGTTGCATTAACTCTATTGAGATCATTGGTCGGGTTATTACTATCGACAGCGAACTCGCTCTGTATACCGTCTGCACTTGTTGACGTTGACGACGAACCAGGTGTTGCTTTATCTGTCTGTGCGATGTTGTCACGAATCGCTGCAATTTTGCTGCTGATGGCCTGAATCTGATTTTTGCCTTCCAGCGTCTTCGCAGAATCACAATTGATGCACTCGGACAACTGACGTTGATATTGCGCCAGTTGCGCCTCAAGGCTGGCTTTGGCTGATGGCGATCGTGAAGGAGATGCTGATAAGGCTGTATTTATTGCAGTACGCGAAATTGTATGTTGAATAGCAGACACCATATGCTTCACCTGAAAAGTTGATCACCATTGCCCACACACATCAAATCTGCAATCGATACCGCGGCAAATCATCAGTGAACAGATATCAGCTTAGTCAGTAAAATCGGCCATACCTTACAGATCACATGAATTCTTATAGAACTGACTTAAAATCGCCCCAACGGCATTATGGCGCCTAGTTTTACAAGCGCCGAAGCCGTTACTGTCTTTCACGCAATGCTTTGCCGGGATAACGTTGCGTCATTCAGGCTTATATTTCAGCTTATATTCCGGCTTACAGATTCCTGTTGATATCAATACAATTCGGGCATAGTGAGTCTGTTACAGTGACAGTAGACTCCTACGGGAACGTCACTTCGTTCTTATTTTCATTTGCATCAAAGGTTTCCCTTGCGCTTCATACATACTTCCGACTGGCACCTCGGCCAGACTCTGCATCAGTTTGACCGCAGCGTTGAACATCAGGCTTTTCTCGACTGGCTGAGCGACACGCTGGTCAGCGAGCAGGCCGATGCTTTGCTGATTTCCGGCGATATTTTTGATACCGCCAATCCGTCGGCGGCTGCACAAAAGCAGTTTTACCGTTTTCTGCAACAGAGCAAAGCGCGCCTGCCGCAATTGCAGATCGTCATTATTGCGGGCAACCATGACTCGCCGGGACGTCTTGAAGCACCGGCACCTTTGCTCGATGAACTGAATATCCGTGTCACCGGTTTCGTGCCGCGTCTTGCCGATAGCAGCATCGATGTCGCCTCGTTGCTGATGCCGCTGAAAAATGCACACGGCGATATTGCCGCGTGGTGTATGGCGATACCCTTCCTGCGCCCGGGTGATGTGCCGCGCGCAGAAAACGCGAATGATCCGTACATGGAAGGCATAGCGCTGCTGTATCGTCAGGTCTTGCAACACGCCATCAACATACGCGAACCGCAACAAGCCATCATCGCGCTGGGGCATTGCCATATGGTGGGCGGTGAAATTTCTGAAGAGTCGGAACGCCGTATCGTCATCGGCGGTACCGAAGCTTTATCGGCAAATATTTTTGACGGCAACGTCGCTTACGCTGCGCTCGGGCATCTGCATCTGGCACAAAAAGTCGGCAAGCAGGAACACCTGCGTTATTGCGGCAGCCCGCTGCCCTTGTCTTTCGCCGAAGTCGGATACCACCATCAGGTAGTCCGCGTTGATCTGCAGGACAATCAGGTCAGAGCGATCACGCCACTGTATGTGCCGCGTGCAGTCGCCTTATTGCGCGTACCGGAAAAACCAGCTCCGCTGGCACAGGTGCTGGTGGCACTGACGGCACTCGATATTCCACACGACACTCCAGCCGAACGCATGCCGTTTCTGGAAGTGCGCGTACGCCTGAATGCGCCGGAACCCGGCTTGCGCGCAGCGATAGAACAGGCGCTTGAAGGCAAGCCAGTGCGGCTCGCAAAAATAGAAACCAGTTTTGCACAAAAAGAATCATCCATTACAAATCGCGTCGAGTTGGATGAACTGGAAAGACTGCATCCGGATCAGATCTTTGATCGTCTGTATCAAAGTAAATTCGGCGACGAAAATCAACATGGCACACCGCCGGAAATCAGCACTGCGTTTGCCGAATTATTGCTGGCAACGCCGGAGGTGCAGGCATGAAAATTCTGGCACTCCGCGGTAAAAATCTGGCCTCACTGGCGGGTGAGTTTGTCGTCGATTTTGAACAGGAACCCTTGCGTTCCGCTGGCTTATTCGCCATCAGCGGCGCCACTGGTGCGGGTAAAAGCACGCTGCTCGATGCACTCTGCATGGCCTTGTATGAAAATACACCGCGTCTGGTGAAAGCCGGTGGCAATAAAACCCTGCCGGATGGCAAAGAACTGATCTCGCAACAAGACACCGGCAACCTGCTGCGCCGTGGCACCGGCGAAGGCTATGCCGAAGTGGATTTCACCGGCAATGATGGCATCAGTTATCGTGCGCGCTGGAGCGTGCGCCGCTCGCGCAACAAGGCTAATGGCAGCTTGCAACCGACCACGATGACGCTGCATCAATTGCCGGAAATGCTGGCCATCGGCGGCAAAAAAACCGAAGTCAAAGACGAAATCGTCAAACGCATAGGACTTAAATTTGAACAATTCACGCGCGCTGTTTTGCTCGCACAAAATGAATTTTCCAGCTTCCTGAAAGCCGACGATAACGAACGTGGCGAATTACTTGAAACACTCACCGGCAGCGACATTTATTCTGTCCTGTCGAAACGTGCTTTTCAGCGCGCCAAAGACGAGCGCGAAGCACTGGAACGTTTTCACAGTCGTCTGGCCGACAATCAGCCATTGAGCAATGAAGAACGCGCGTCACTGGAGCAGCAGATCGCCGCCGCACAAACGACGCTGGAAAAACTGAATGCCCACAGCGCCGCAATTGAACTGCATCTGCGCTGGCATCAGGATGCTGAAAAATTCACGCAAAGCGAGCAGGCCGCGCTATCCGATTTGCAGGAGCGTGAGCAGGATTCTGCCGCCAGCATCCCGCGCCAGCGCTTGCTGGAACAACTTGATCAGGTGCAAAGCGCCCGCCCTTTGTTCGCCGACATCACCCGCCTGCAACGCGAGATTGTGCAAGATCAGGCGACGATAGAAGCTGCGCAGCATCAGCTGCTGCAAGCGCAACAGGCGCAACAACAAGCGCAGGCGGCATTCCTTCTCGCGCAAAACGAATTGCAAAGCAGAGAACAGGAGCAAGCGGCCGCTGCCGTCTTGCTCGATCAGGCAAAAGCACTGGATGCCAGCATAGAAATTATGCTGCCTGCGCATCAGGCTTTACAGCAAAGTAAAGAGCAAGCCGATCTTGCATGCGGTGACGCCAACACGACATGTCTAAGCAAGCAAAACGAACTCGGCCAGTTGCAAAAGCGTATGGCGAACTCGGCGCAATGGTTGCAACAACACGCCTCGCTACGTGTGCTCGCTGAACATTGGGATAAATGGGATACCTTGTTATCCCAAGCCGCCGTTGCCCGCGCCGACCACGAACGCCATCAGACCAATATCCTCGCACTGGATGCAAAACAGGTGACGCAGCAAGCGCAGGCAGCGCAGCATGCAGCCAACCTAAACACTGCGGAAGAAGCACTGGTTGCCGCCGATCAGCAACGCCAGCAAACCGCGCAGGCATTCGCCGTGATGGATTTCGACACACTCCGTCGCAACAAACAAAGCGCTGAAGAAAAACGTGAACAACTCAGCAGCGGTATGCAATTATTGGGGCAGTTACAAAACCTCGATACGCGTCTGCGTAGCGTGCATTCACAAGCAGATCAGGCGCGACTGGCGGTCACTGCCGCACAAGCCGCCAGCGTGCACGCGAGCACGACCTTGCCAGCATTAAGCGCTGCGTTGCAGCAAGCAGAACGCGCACTCAGAAGCGCAGAAGCAGCCTGCGCCGACAATGTAGAAAATCTGCGTGCGCAATTACAGGATGAAGCGCCCTGCCCTGTGTGCGGCGCGACGGTGCATCCGTATGCGCAGGCCGACAGCAATCCGCAATTGCATGCGTTGCTCACGCAACTGCAAGCGCAGGTGCAGGATTGCCGTCAACAAGAACAGCTCGCCCGCGAACAAGCCAGCCACCACCACACACTGACCACACAACACGGCCAGCAGCTTGCACAACTGGAGCAGGAACTCAGTACCCTGCACGAACAGATCGCAAGCCAACAGGCGCAGTGGCAACAACACGCCATGTTTGCGTTCGCCGCATCTGATGAATTACCTTATCAGCAAACACGGCAATCACTGGAACAACAGCAGCAAGCGCTTCACATCCATTTTGCAGAAATGCAAAAAAGTGAGGCCGTTTATTATCAAGCCCTGCAGGCCAAAGATGCCGCACAAGCCGCATGGGATAAGGGGCATCAGTTATATATCAGTTCAAAAGAAGCACACAGCGTTGCATTGAACGCGCTGGCAAACACCGTCGCAGAGCGTGCGACTAACGCGGAACAGGCGATACACAGCCGCACCCGGCTTGACGACATATTGAATGAACTCGATGCCGCTTTTGCCGTCACAGATGTCGTTGACGATGACAGCAACAATGCACAAGCTTCCTGGCGCGATCACTGGCATGCATCCGCGATCGCCTTCCAGCAGCAATGCAAACAAAATGCCCTCGCCTGGCAACAGCAGCAGCAAACGCATCAGCAAGCTGAACTCGGTATTGCAACGCTGAATATCAGTCTGGAAGGCAGCCGCATTCAGCAGCAAAAGGCGAACGACGATCAGCAAGGTATTGCGCTGGCACTCAGCAACAGCGAGCGTGCGCTCAGCGAAAAACAACAGCAACGCCGCACGCTGTTTCAGGGCGAAGCCGTTTCGGTGATCAGCGAGCGTTTCGCCAATGCGATACAAGCAGCAAAAGACCAGTTGGCGCAACATACGATCGCCGCCAGCGCCAGCCAGCAACAACTCAGCCGCAGCACCGAAGCACTCGCCCAGGCACAAGCGCGGCGCAGCTTGCATCAGCAAGAAGCGATTAACGCACAAACGCAACTGACTGCTTGGTTAGCGCACTACAACGCTCAGGCTGCCAATGCTAAATACAGCGAGGCTGAAAGTGATCATGGCGATGAGGATGCTGCATCGATTGGCAGCATCCTCACCGAAGCGCAGTTGCGCACGCTGCTGGAGCATGACAATACATGGATCAGCGCCGAACGCAGCGCACTGCAAGCGATTGCCAATGCGCGTCAGCAGGCAGCGACGGTATTGCAGGAACGCCGCCAGCAAAGCAGTGCCCATCAATTACAGCGACCACCAGCGTTACCACAGACAGATGTTGCTGACGCCGAAGATAGCGACAACACCACAGCAACCAGCAACAGCGTTGACGACAACGCTCCGTTGGCAGAACAAGCCGCAGAAGAAGATAGCAGCAATGCGGCACACGTCACCCGTTTGCAACAACGCCTGCACACCCTGCATAGCGAGCGTCAGCAAGCGCAACAGCATCTGGGCCAGCATCAGCTTGCCAAAGCGCAGGACGATGCGCGGCGCCTTCAGTCTGCAGACCTGCTGCAGGAAATGCAGCAGCAACAACACCGCCAGCGCATCTGGGCGCAACTCAATGATCTGATTGGTTCGCAGGACGGTAAAAAATTCCGCAATTATGCGCAGCAATACACACTCGATGTGTTGCTCGCTTATGCCAATCAACATCTGCATCAGCTGGCGCGGCGTTACCGTCTGCAACGCATACGCGACAGCTTAGGTCTGATGGTGATTGATCAGGATATGGGCGATGAAAACCGCTCTGTGCATTCGCTGTCCGGTGGCGAATCTTTCCTCGTTTCACTCGCCCTCGCGCTCGGTCTGGCATCGCTGTCGAGCAATCGCGTAAAGGTCGAATCGCTGTTCATCGACGAAGGCTTCGGCAGCCTCGACGCCGATACTCTCAGAGTCGCCATGGATGCCTTAGACAGCCTGCAAGCCCAAGGCCGCAAAGTGGGCGTGATCTCACACGTACAGGAAATGACCGAACGCATCGCAACGAAAATCATGGTGCAAAGAACAGCGGGAGGACGGAGTTTGGTGGGGGTTTTATAAACGTTTATATTTCTTGTCATGTTCAATAATCAGATGTAATTGAACAAGATATGAATATGACTTTAGAATGCTGTTTTTTGATTGCATGACGATATTGTCACTCGCAATTCGTTTAGATAATCAGTTCATTGATAGTAAAGGAAACCCCATGCAATTTAGTGAAATTCTAGCCACCTTACCAGCCATTGATCACGTCGCCGCGCTGGAATTATTTGACGGTGATTTGCTCGTCGCCCGGCTGGAAAACAAGCCCGGCACGGCGGGCAGCGTGCGTGTCTATCATGCGTTGATGCAGGAGTTTGGCGAGATCAATACTGCAGCGGCAACGCAAGGGCTGAGTTTGTATGCGGAGCACACTGCGGATGCCAAAGCGTTTCCGGGCAAGCATCCGAATATCGACCGCTTGCTGACGTTGATCAACAATGCCGCTGAACATACTGGCGCTCAATCTCTCGCCGTCAAACTGATGGCGCAATAAGACACAGAGTGTGGAGATGTGCGGCGCTGATGTACAGTACTAATGCGCCGCACGTGCTGCTCAGATGAGTGTAAAAAAGTAAGGCTGCTACTATTTACGAGGCGAGTACTACGCCATCATCGACGCACTTTTTGGGTGACGCAGCAGATCAGTCAATACTTCCCAGCGTAAATCCTGATTTGTTTTTCCAGCGCGTTTTTCTATGTACGCCTGCACGACATCCTGTCCAAGGTTGTAGTTAATCACATAGGATCGCAGTTGCTCGATAAAGCGTATGCGCTGCGCTGAACGGTCTGCATCTGAGAGGCTGTATTTCATTAACATGGCAATCGCAGCATCACGATCTATTTCACCATCAAGGTATTGCTTCGCGACCATATTGCCCGCATACGACAATTTTTGCAGTACAGCTTGTATCTGGTAATAGCGTTCGGCTTTGGCGGGATCAATACCGGCTAATGGAAACAAAACGTCCTTCTCAAACTGCATACGTTCAGTATGTGGGAAGGCGACGTCGATACCATAATTCGCACTACCTTCAGCCAGAAATGACATCGGTGAATACAGTGGATATATCGCGTACTCTATCCAGCCTTTTTCTTTGACCAGTTCATTTTCGATCAACACATTAAAGACATGGTGTCCCGGGTAGGCTTCGTGGCTGGCGAGGTCAATCGCGCGGCTGATAAACATCGGAAAATCAGTGTTGACTTCGATCAGACTATGGCTATTTCCTTTGTACCAGTTATAGGCACTCCAGACTTTATTGCTGACGTAGGAAACCTGAAAACTTTCATGTTCAGGCAAGGTGATATAGCGTCTGGTGCGGGCGCGGGCTTCGTTGATGGCGGCAGTAAAAACGGCATCGAGTTTATCGCGAGGAATTTCAAATGCTTTGTTGTAAGCAGACAAGCGCACATTCAGATCGCTGCCTTGAATTTCCGCAGGCAATAGTGCCGCCAGTTCTGCCAACGTGATATCGAGATCTGCCGGGGTCAATGGCGGAGATACTGCATCGTACAAGGCCCTTGATTCATCATCGAAGGACAGTTTGCTGCCATTGAGTTGAGCAATAAAAGTCCGCACAGCATGTAACTGCAGAACTAAAAATTGCTGGCGTTCCAGCTGATCGTCAGGAGGTGCAGACAAACTGCGTGCGTGCTGCAATAAAGTATCGGCTTGTGCCAGTAATGTTGGCAACGGCGTTGCCGACGATTGCTGCGCTTCCGTCTGCCAGGATGATGGGCCGATATACGCATCGACATAGCCAGCATCATGCTGCCCGACAGCGAGTACCAGTTTGACGTAATGTTCTGCGATGTGATTGATGTTCATCATGTTGATCTATAAGCGAGAGTAGTTGTCCAGTATAACAATCTGAGGATGAGGCAAGACAATTGCTGTATTCTGCCGTTTGTATCGCCATTCACATCAGCCACGTCATGATGTGATGTGATGTGATGTGGATCATAGTGCCTGTGCATGAACGGTGTGCAGGGTTATTTGAGATCGTTGGAGAAAAGAACATATGATAGATGCATTAATTGCCGGACGTCTGTACGGCAGTGCGGAAGAACGGACAGGGCAGGCCGGCTCGGTGTATGTAACCTGTAAAGTAAAAGTCATGACGGAAGATGGGGATACGATTTTGTGCAATGTCATTGCGTTTCAGGATCATGTTCGCAACCATCTGCTGCAGTTGAATGATGGCGAGAGTCTGTCTTTATCCGGTGCACTGACGCCTAAAGTCTGGACAGACAAACAGGGCAAAACCAGACCGGCGATTGATCTGATCGCACATGCAATGCTGACGGTGCATCAGGCGCCCGTAGTATGATGCGATGAAGACTGCCAGCGCTCTGTTTCCTACCGCATGTAGCACTCCTTTTTGCCCTGTTCGAGTGCAGGGATAAAAGAATGATGGTCTGTTACCACATACCACTTGAAAATAAGGACTGTGAGTTGCATTTCTGTCTTGAATCGTCCAACATTTGAACAGGGAAATGTGTTCATCATGTATCGCCTGGCGATTCATGGCTCTTAGCAGACAGGACGAGTATGGTTTTTTTGTGGCGTTTCATGTGGTTGCCTGGCATGCTTGCCGCTTTATTGGCAAGTCAGGCGCATGCGATCGAATTGCGTATTCACGTGTCACCTCTGCCACCGTATGTGATGAACAATCCACAACAGGGTATCGTCAGTGAACTGATACAGAAGGCGTTAGCAACACAGGGAATCAAAACCGTTTTTATTCTGTCGAATAACAAGCGCATGGAATCTGAAGTAGCTGCTGGCACAACCGATGCGGGCTTTGCTGGCATTCCGGTTGACCATCCAGGTATTTATTTTTCTGATCCACTCATAGAATACGAAAATATCGTCGTCTCACTGAGTAGCAGTCGATTAAAAATTAATCAGATTGCTGATCTTTCTCACAAAAAAATCATCACTTTTCGTAATGCTAAAAAGATATTAGGCAAAGAATTTGCCAGCATCACAGAAAACAATCCCGGTTATTTCGAAGTCGGTGAACAGCGTTCACAGTTACCGATGCTGGATGCAGGACGGGGTGACGTGATCTTACTGGATAAGCGTGCGTTCCTGTATTTTGCACGGTCACTCCACGGCAGCAATGACATACGCCAACGTTATACCCAACATGCCTTGTTTAAACCTATTTCTCATGCACTTGGCTTTTATCGTCAGCAAAATCGCGATATCTTTAATCTGGGCCTGAAAGTCATCCGCCAGAATGGCGAATATGCTGAAGTGTTGCGACGCTATATTGGTGAATAAGTGAGAAACTTTGTCCCCCTCTACTGCAGGCAGGAAAAATACTCGTATCAAACAGCACTGGGAATATCCTGGCCATGATCTCTGCAATAGCGTTCAACACGCTATGCTCAAGCAACCAACCGCATAGCAAAAGATAATCAATTGCTATGAACCAGACTCTGCTGCATTTTTGACGTATCACCACGGCAACATTTATCTATTTTAAAAATATTAAATCAAAGAATATTCTGCAATTCTTGTATCCTTTTGATTTTTCTTACTATAAATTAAGGCTAAGCGCTGTATTGCGAGGGATGTTCCACTTTCTCTTTGGCTGACCTCATGGACTGGATGTTCAACATTGATTTATTCGTCTTACGCCGTTCAATGCGCTGGCTGGCATTGGCTTTAGTTTGCCTGTTCGCTATAGGAACCAGTACGCTCACAATCGCTCAGGAATTACAGATTTACACCGAAGACTGGCCGCCAGTAAGCTTTGGGAATGGCAACAAAGTCGATGGAATGGCGGTAGAGATGGTGCAAGCGTTACAAGTTCGCATTAACAACACGCAAGCCATACAACTGGTGCCGTGGGCCAGAGGCTATAAGGCCTTGCTGGAAGAGCCAAATGTATTGCTGTTTACCGTGGGTCGCTCGGAAGAGCGTGAAAAACTCATGGTCTTACTCGGGCCACTCGCCATCTCCACTACCGCTTTGTATACACGCAAAGGTAACGCCGCGAATTTACAACTACTGGGGGACGATATACAAAAATTAACTGTGGGCGCTTATCGTTCCAGTATTTTTGCTGATACCGCCAGAAAAAAAGGGTTTACTCGTATTGAGCAGGCAGGCTCTCCGCAAGTGATTGCCACGATGTTGATGGCTAAGCGTTTCGATTTATGGGTGGAAGGCAGTCTCGTAGTCGCCTCAGTCATGAAGGATATCGGGCACTCTGTCGATGAAATTGAGAAAGTGAAAGTTCTCGACAGCCTGGAACTGTATCTGGCATTTTCGACACCGACTTCAGCAGCGACAATTAAACTCTGGGAAGATGCTTTGCGGGCGATGAAAAAGGATGGCAGTTTCGCCAGAATTCATCAAAAATGGCTACCGCACGAAACACCCCCGCTACAAGTTATCCGACTGAATCCTCCCGGTAAATTCTGAACGTTGAATTTCAACATCGTGCATCAACCACACTCATCGCTACAGAACGCGATACGCCAGACGATCCAGCCTGACGCGACTTAATCTGCTCAGTAATTTGCGGACAGCCCCTGGGTAATCTTCCAGTTTATCTAATGCATGAAAACTGCTGATGCGAGTAGTATGCTGCATGATGCTTTCCAGCTCTGCCTGCCATTGTTCGCTGAGTTCTTGCTGCGGATCATGGATCAGCAAGGCATTTTCCAGATCAAGGCGAAAGGCACGGGGATTCAGGTTGTTACCCGTCATTAAAGCATAGCGCTGATCTATCCACATGCCTTTCAGATGGTAAGTATTGTCAGCATCTTTCCAGCAATGCAGATTCAGTTGTCCATGCCGGATTTCAGCCTGATGGGATTTGGCAAAGCGCCTTAAATTGACTTCATACAAATACGGTAAAGCAGCAATCACCTTAAACGGCTGCTCTGGCGGGATGAAAAAATCGTTGGCCGTTTTGTCGCCGACAATAATATCAATCTTCACACCACGCTTTAAAGCACGATTAATTTCCCTTGTCAGAACCAGCGGAAAATTAAAATAAGGGGTACAAATGGTGATCTGTGTTTTGCTTGCCGCAATCAACTGGCAAATCACACGATTGAGCGGATTGCTTTTTCCCACACCAACTAAGGGTGTGATCATCAGGCGTTGCTGCTGATCGGCAGACTGCGGAACGGTAAGGTGATAACGCGCTTTTTTCAGCTTTTCACGAAAATGATGAATGTCATTGCGAATATGACGTGTCAACGGTATCTCTGGCTTATCCAGTCTGTGCACAGCCGCCGCACACAATACATATTCACGGATAAAGTCGGTCATGCAATTGGCCAACAATTTATTCTGTATCAGCCAATAACGATCATGTCGGTATTTATCAAATTGATGTAAATACACATTATTCAGACTAGCACCGCTGTAAATGACCAGATCATCAATCACATAACCTTTCAAATGCAAAACACCAAATAATTCTCTGGTTTGCACAGGCACACCGTAGATCGGCACGCTGTCTGCATGACTATGACTCTGAGCCTGAGCTTGATACCAGGCAGCATTACCGACGACTTTGCCTGGCTGTCTGGCTTCACCAATCAGACCACGCTGAGCACGGTGCCAATCGACTAACACGACAATGTCCAGCGAAGGGCGTGCTGCTTTCGCCGCATATAAAGCAGCCAAAATGGCCGCACCTGCTTCATCCTGTTGCAGATATAAACTGCAAAGATAAATACGGTGCCGGGCACTGGCGATTTTTTGTAATAACTCAATACGATATTCTGCAGCACTGTGCAGTATGCGTATGGAATCTGGCAGCAAAGGAATGGCAGACAACTGCGTTAATGCTTGGTGGGATTTGAATAGGCGCATGTCAAAGCAATGCAGTTAACAACAGCGCAGATGGTAACACTCCGTACGGCCAGAAAACAGCCTGCGAAGCTCCATCAACTCACTTATCACGCAAACGTCACGGACATGTCATATTGCCGTCGTTAAAGCGTGTCATCTGAGCGTCGCCGCCAAATTTTCCAGCATTCGCGGCCAGCAAAGACAGGTATGGAATCCGTCACATCACGCTCTTCCAGCAACTCAAACATGGGTGTCATCAACAACTGAAATTGCTGACGTGTGATCGCAAACGGAGGTCCTTTAGGATTGTCAGCCGCTGTCTCATCATAGAAAAAATAGCCCGCCAGCAAAGCACCGGGAGACAACAATTCTGCCCATCGTTTTACCACTGATTGACGTAATGACGCCGGTAATGCGCAGAAAAAAGCTCGTTCATAAATCAGGTTTGTTGTCTGAGTGGGAACATAAGTGAAAAAATCTGCCTCAATGACATAGCGTCCCCATTCACCGATAGTGGCTTTGGCACTGGCCACGGCTGCCGGAGAAAAATCAATCGCGGTGACATTCCATCCTGCCTGTGCCAGATAAGCCACCTCGTAGCCGTTACCACACCCAGGAATCAATACCGTCAATGGTGTTGCCGTCGCCTGCACAAACTCTTGCAAGGCAAGCGGCACATCGCCTTTGTCCCACGGCGTGAATTCTTTTATAAAACGCTCATCCCAGAACCCGGGGCTCTGCGGATCTCTGGATAAAAAATCAGCCATGCTGTTTCATCTTCACAGATCAATATCACAACAAACCGAGCAAGGTAGAAGCGACATCACTCACTCGACAAAATAAAAATGCAGTAATAACTGCGCGACCAGTATTCCGGCAAATAAACCGCCACCAAAATAGACGATCGTACGTAACAAGGCATTAGTACTGCGCTGCTCCTTCAACAAAGCCAGCAACATCTCATTGCTGTATTGTGGTTCGGCAGCACGCGTCAGTGCCTGATGCGCGAGGCGAGGCAATTGTGGAAAAATATGACTGTATCTTGGTGCTTCGGCTTTGAGTTTATCGAGCAGTCCATGAAATCCGACTTGCTGCCCCATCCAACGCTCAAGATAAGGCTTGGCGGTTTTCCATAAATCCAGCTCAGGATCAAGCTGACGTCCAAGCCCCTCAATATTCAGCAGTGTTTTTTGCAGTAACACCAGTTGCGGTTGCACCTCAACATTAAAGCGACGTGAAGTCTGAAACAAACGCAACAACACTTGTCCGAACGAAATATCCTTCAGCGGGCGATCAAAAATAGGTTCGCAACAAGCCCTGACGGCGGCTTCCAGTTCGTCAATACGGGTTTCCTTTGGCGCCCATCCTGATTCGATGTGCGCTTCTGCAACACGTTTATAATCGCGCCGGAAAAAAGCCAGGAAATTTTGTGAAAGATAGTCTTTATCGAAATCATTGAGCGTGCCAACAATCCCGAAATCCAGAGCAATATAACGACCAAACGTTGCTGCATCAGTTGATACCAGAATGTTACCCGGATGCATATCAGCATGAAAAAAACCATCACGGAATACTTGTGTGAAAAAAATCGTCACACCATCACGTGATAGTTTTTGAAGATCAACACCAGCGTCGCGCAAACGATCAAGTTGTGAAATAGGAATACCATTCATGCGCTCCATCACAATCACCGATGGCGAACAATAATCCCAGTGCATTTCAGGCACCAGCAATAAATCTGAATCAGCAAAATTGCGGCGTAGCTGACTGCCATTCGCCGCTTCACGCATGAGATCGAGTTCATCATGCAGATACTTATCAAACTCCGCCACCACTTCACGCGGTTTCAGGCGTTTGCCATCTGCCCACAGAGACTCCAGCCAGCTGGCGGCAATCTGCATCAGCGCCACATCCTTGTCGATCGTATCTTTCATGCCGGGGCGCAACACTTTGACCGCGACATTGCGACCATCTTTTAACACCGCAAAATGTACCTGTGCAATGGAAGCGGACGCGACAGGAATCCGATCAAAACTGGCAAATAACTGATCCGGATGCGCTCCCAGCGAACGGGTAATCTGTGCTATCGCCAAATCACTGTCAAATGAAGGAACACGATCCTGCAATTTTGCCAGCTCATCGGCAATATCTGGCGGCATCAGATCACGGCGCGTGGACAGTACTTGTCCGAATTTGACGAAAATCGGTCCCAGGTCTTCCAGCGCCTTGCGCAAGCGCTCCCCACGAGGGGCAGACAGATCGCGCCAGAACAGCAAGGCTTCGATCAGGCGGGCGGTACGGGGCACTGCCAGACCAGAAATAGCAATCTCGTCTATGCCATAACGAATAGCAATACGGATGATTTTAAGCAGCCGCAAAAATTTCAATATCATCCCTGCGACCTTTCGAGTTTTTCGAGGCGCTTGATGAGGCGTTCGACGTCATCTCGCGTTTTATTGACTGCACTTCCAAACCCGGCAACCGCAGACGGTCTGACCAGCATCGGGTTTTCTTCCAAAAAATATTCAGCCAGATTCTCCTGTATTTTCTGATGCGTCTGCTGCGCTGTCCGGAATAAGGTATCGGCAACAGACACCATGCGTACAGCGGCGACCTCACCAAATAACTTACTGAGGTCCGATTCTGCTTCCCAGCGCACATTCTGACTCAGATGAGAAATCGTATTGGCAAAATCCGCATCGCCTTCGATCTTGACATAAGAAAACGCACGTTCGCGATGTTGTGCAATCAAGGGCAGATCACCGGGTTTGACACGTATCGTCACATTCGCCGGTACTTCAGCACTCACAGTCTCGACCAGACCGTCTGCGCCTACTTTCAGTCGCAATTGGAATGCCTGTACATCAATGCAGGCGACTTTACCGTGGTGAGCAAGTAATTTGTTTCTGGCCCAGGGTTCCTGTGCCAGCAGATGATTGATGAAAGGTGCGATGGAAATCATGTCGGTATAAAAAAACCGCCCGGCTGAATTGCGGGCGGTCTTAAGTTTAACAGCTTATTTCAATGAGGCGATTCGATCTGTATCAAAGTTGCTGAATACCAGCCAATACCCAACCACCCTGGCCGTTGACTGGCTTAGACAAATTCCAGACTTCAGCGAACGCTTCTGCCGGTGCATTTGGTGCTTCCTTGATCATGCCGGTAAATTTAACGCTGGCAAGATGATCATTACCCGTGTTTTCCAGTCCCAGCAATTCTGCATCAATCGACACCACATCGGTTACATTCGGTGTTGCTCCACGCTCCTGGATTTCCAGTTTCAGTTCAGCATACATTTCTGGTGTGGTGAACTCGCGCAGATCATTGATATCTGCCTTGTCACCAGCTGCCTGCAAACGGATAAAGTAGGTCTTGGCATTACGCAAAAAACCAGGTACGTCAAAGTCCGCTGGTACGCCCCACGGTGCAGCGTTGTTAGCAGCAGATGCTGCTGAACCATTGCTCTGAAACGCTTGCGGCTCAAGACGGGAACCTATTTCCGGCGTAGATGACGCAGGAACACCTGCATAGGCTGGCTGGGAAAATGCCGATGGAGCCGTGCTGCCACTATTACCTGTACGGCGGAACAAACGGATCAGGAAGAAAATAGCAAAACCGATCAAAGCGAATGTCAGCAAAGAACCCAGCATACTGGCAACAGCGCCGCCCAGACCGAAGTGTGACAAGGCTGCGCCAAGTAATGCGCCACCAATCAGACCGCCGACAATGCCTTTCCATGGGCTGGCTGGCTTAGGTGGAATCGCCGCTGCCGGAGCCGCCGCCGGAGCTGCTGGTCTGGCCTGATTCATGTTGCTCGTATTGGCTGGAGGAGTCGCCTGGCGTGACACGTTGCTGGACTGGCGGCCAATAGAACCACCGCCACCGAGTCGCTTCGCCTCAGCATCACCGATCGTGATTGATAAGGCGCTGACTACCATCATCATTGCCATGAGAAATTTTTTCATCAGTGGAACTCCTTCTTTTGTTTCAAAGTTTGATACCAGTGTGTAATGCGGCCACACCTGCCGTCAAATTGAAATACTGTACGCGATCCAAACCAGCTGCTTCCAGCATCGTTTTCAAGGTTTCCTGATCCGGATGCATGCGTATCGATTCTGCCAGATATTGATAACTTTCTGCATCTCCCGCAATTTTTTGCCCCATCCAGGGTAAAACTTTGAAGGAATATACATCATACGGTTTCTGCAATATTTCCGGCACCTTAGAAAATTCCAGCACCAGCAATTTTCCTCCGGGTTTCAGCACGCGTTGCATTTCTGCCAGCGCCTGATCTTTATGCGTCATATTACGCAAACCAAATGCGACAGTAACACGATCGAAATAGTTATCCTGAAACGGCAGTTTCTCTGCGTCACACAGTAAAGTGGGGGTAATCAGGCCTTTATTCAAGAGACGATCACGCCCCACTCTGAGCATGGATTCATTAATATCGGTATGCCAGACTTCGCCTGTCTTTCCTGCCTGTTTGACAAACTCCTTCGTCAAGTCGCCTGTTCCACCAGCGATATCCAGTACTTTAAAACCAGGGCGGACGCCAGCCTGGGCAATCGTAAAAATCTTCCAGATTCGATGCAAACCAGCAGACATCACGTCATTCATGACATCGTATTTGGCGGCAACTGAATGAAATACTTCAGCGACTTTATGAACTTTTTGGTCTTCTTCTACGGTGCGATAACCGAAATGGGTGGTGTTGCTCATATGCTTACCCTCAATATTGCGGAATGGATCTGCTGCGGATTGTAGCTTAAGTGATGGCAGATACTGCACATCACAGAAAAATTCTGGCTAAAAATCAATGGCAGCAGAGTATGCCCCCTCCTGATCATAAACAAACAGGGCGAATAACGATTCGCCCTGTTTGTTTATGATGTCGAACTGACCTATCCGGGTTTAATGATGATGTCCACAGGCTCCGCCTGATTTCGCCAGCATCGGTGCATCACGTCCGGTGTCTCCGGGATGGCCAGCTTGCTGCAACTTTGCCAGATAATCACCCCAGAGCACTTCCTGGTTGTCTCCCAGCCAGTACAAATATTCCCAGGTGAATATTCCAGAACTGTGTTCGTCGGAAAAAATCGGTTTCACGGCATAATTGCCGACAGGCTCAATACCGACCAGACCGACATCCCGTTTACCTGTTTGCAAAACCTCTTGCCCGGGGCCGTGGCCTTTTACTTCAGCAGAAGGTGAGTACACACGTAATAGCTCGAACGGCAAAGAAAACTGTCTGCCATCGTCAAAGGAAATCTCCAACAGTCGGGATTGTGTGCGTGCGTTCAGTGCCGTTGGTTGTGGTTTATTCGCGCTCATCGTTTCAGACTAAGAAAGCCGGGCTTGTATCGCCAGCCGTAATTGTGGAAGCAAAGCAACGCGCGTTGCATATTGAGTCAGACGCGCAGCTTCATCAGGAGTGGCAAGTGGCACCGCCCATATCGGATTGGGGAAATGCGTATCATCTGTATAACGAGGAATCAGATGCCAGTGGAGATGCGGAACCATATTACCAAAACTGGCAAGATTGATTTTATGCGGCTGCATCACATCACGTATTGCCAGCTCTACCTGCCAGACTACCTGCATCAGGCTGTCTCTGTCAGCAGCAGATAAATCCGTCATCTCTTTAACGTGGGCATTCCAGATGACCCGGCAAAAACCCGGATAGTTTGCATCATCTACCAAAATCACGCGCCACAACTCAGAGGCGACGATCACATCGCCTCTGCTGTTGTCGCATAATTCGCAAACAGATGCCGACTGCATCACACCAGAACCCGCTCGATACCGCCGTTATTGGCTTTGGCAACATAGTCCGGCAACCAGTTCTCACCCAGTACGTGCCTTGCCATTTCAATCACGATGTAATCAGCAGTGGTGCTACTGTCCTCGTTATAGCGCGTCAGCCCTTGCAAACAGGCAGGGCATGACGTCAAAATTTTGACATCCCCAGTAAATCCGTCTGCACGAAGTTTATCTGCCCCTTTGACCATTTCCTCTTCTTTACGGAAACGTATCTGCGTAGAAATATCAGGACGACTGACCGCCAGAGTCCCCGCTTCGCCGCAACAGCGATCATTTTTCTCGATTTTGACATGATCGCTCGTGGTAATCAGCGCATTCACAGTTTTCAGCGGATCCTGCAATTTCATCGGCGTATGGCAAGGGTCGTGGTACATGTAACGCGTGCCGCTGACACCTTCGAGTTTCATTCCTTTTTCCAGCAAATACTCATGAATGTCGACAATACGGCAACCCGGGAAAATTTTATCAAATTGATATGTCGCTAATTGATCGTAACAAGTACCGCAAGAAACAACGACTGTTTTGATATCCAGATAATTGAGCGTATTGGCCATGCGGTGAAACAGCACACGATTATCCGTAATCATCTTCTCAGCCTTGTCGTACTGACCAGCACTGCGTTGCGGATAACCGCAGCATAAGTAACCCGGCGGCAATACCGTCTGAACACCGGCGTTCCACAACATTGCCTGCGTTGCCAGCCCTACTTGCGAGAACAGCCGCTCCGAGCCACAACCTGGAAAGTAAAATACCGCTTCGGTGTCTGCTGTCGTTGTTTGTGGATTACGAATAATCGGTACGATCTTGTCATCTTCAATATCGAGCAAGGCTCGTGCCGTTTTCTTCGGTAAATTACCCGGCATTTTTTTATTGATGAAATGAATGACCTGCTCCTTGATCGCAGGTTTGCCAATCGATGCCGGAGGTGCCTTGGTTTGTTTTTTCGCCAGCTTATGCAAGATCGTGTTACCCAGTCGCTGTGCCGCAACGCCCCAGCCAAAAATCACCTGACGCGCGGCCTTGATGGTCGCCGGGTCTTTGGCATTCAGGAAAAACATGGCTGATGCGGTACCGGGATTGAACGACTTTTTATCCATTTTGCGCAACAGATTGCGCATATTCATCGATACATCGCCAAAATCAATATCAACCGGGCAAGGCGTCACGCACTTGTGACAGACGGTGCAATGATCTGCCACATCTTCGAATTCTTCCCAATGCTTGATCGAGATACCGCGACGGGTCTGCTCCTCATACAGGAAGGCTTCCACCAGCAACGACGTTGCGAGAATCTTGTTACGTGGCGAATACAGCAAATTGGCGCGTGGCACATGGGTCGCGCAAACAGGCTTGCACTTACCACAACGCAGACAGTCCTTCACGCTGTTAGCGATCGCGCCGATATCACTTTGCTGCATGATCAGGGATTCATGCCCCATCAGCCCGAACGATGGCGTGTAAGCGTTGCGCAGATCGGCGGCAAATTCCGGCAAATTCAGTAATTTACCTTTATTAAAACGACCTTCCGGATCAATCCTTTGTTTGTAATCACGGAACTCCTGAATTTCATCTTCAGTCAAAAATTCGAGTTTAGTGATACCAATACCGTGCTCGCCAGAAATCACGCCATTTAATGAGCGCGCCAACACCATGATACGGGCGACGGCATGATGCGCCACCTGCAACATGTCGTAGTCATCGGAATTCACTGGCAAGTTCGTATGCACGTTGCCGTCGCCAGCATGCATATGCAAGGCAACAAAGACACGGCTGCGCAAGACTTTTTTATGAATCGCCGTACATTCGTCCAGAATCAGTTTGAATGCGCTGCCTGTGAATATCTGACGCAGGTGAGCACGCAACTCCTGTTTCCAGGAAACACGTATTGTACGATCCTGAACAACGCTGAACACGCTGGCATCAGGCTGCCGCTGCAAACGTTCATCAAACACTGTGCTCAGTTTATCCAGTCCAAGAGCCAGCAATTCTTCTCTCGCTACCGACAACGGCTTATCCAGCTGTGTCAGCAAATATGTCCAGCGCGCATGCGTGTCTGCCAGCAAAGCTGTTGCCTGGGCAACACGGTCTTCGAGCAATTCATTAGCAGAAATATCATCGCCATCCGCATCTTCACTCTTACCGAGTGGCAGATTGCCTTTGGCAAAAAAATCCTGCAACTGCGCCAACATGGCTAATTTATTCTGTATCGATAACTCAATGTTGATGCGCTCGATACCATCCGTGTATTCGCCCATGCGATCCAGCGGAATCACGACGTCTTCATTGATCTTGAACGCATTCGTATGCTTGGAAATTGCCGCTGTTTTAGCGCGATCCAGCCAGAATTTTTTTCGCGCTTCGGGACTAACGGCAACAAAGCCTTCACCTACGCGCGTGTTTGCTAAACGAATGACTTCAGAGGCAGCTTGCGCCACTGCGTTTTCATCATCGCCAACGATATCACCGAATAAGGCCATTTTTGGCAAAATACCGCGTTTGGATTTGGTGGTATAGCCAACAGCGCGTAAATAGCGCTCATCCAGATGTTCCAGTCCCGCAAGGATAGCGCCACCCTTTTTGGTTTCGCTATCAAGGTAGTCCTTGATTTCCACAATGCTCGGAATCGCATCACGTGCCTGACCAAAAAATTCCAGGCAGACGGTACGCGTGTATTTCGGCATTTTGTGCAAAATCCAGCGTGCTGACGTAATCAGTCCATCGCAGCCTTCTTTTTGCACACCTGGCAAACCTGCCAGGAATTTATCCGTCACATCTTTGCCCAAGCCTTCTTTGCGGAAAACCCGGCCTTTGATGTCTAACTGCTCAGTCTTGAATGGCTGCTTCTCGCCCGGATGTGTCCATTCCAGTTTAAATTTAGCCACTTCAACATCATGGATCTTGCCCAGATTGTGTTCCAGACGCGTGACTTCCAGCCAGTCACCGTTAGGATCAACCATCTTCCACGAGGCCAGATTATCAAGCGCCGTTCCCCACAAGACCGCCTTCTTACCGCCCGCGTTCATCGCGACGTTACCGCCGACACAAGAAGCTTCTGCCGAAGTCGGATCAACAGCAAATACAAAACCCGCACGTTCGGCCGCATCTGAGACGCGTTTCGTCACCACACCGGCACCGGAGTAGATCACTGCATAATCGCGATCCACACCAGGCAAACGTGTCATTTCAACAGCGCCTAACTGCTCCAGTTTTTCGGTATTAATCACCGCAGACAAAGGCGTCAGGGGAATCGCACCACCGGTATAACCAGTGCCGCCTCCGCGTGGAATAATGGTCAGACCAAGTTCGAAGCAGGTTTTTACCAGCCCGGCCATTTCATCTTCGGTATCCGGCGTCAATACGACGAACGGATATTCAACGCGCCAGTCGGTGGCATCGGTTACATGAGAAACACGGCTCAGACCATCGAATTTAATATTATCTCTGGCGGTATGACGAGCGAGCAGACGACTGGCTTTTTTGCGCAGGTCGTACGTGTTACGGAATTCCTGAGAAAAATCAGCAACGGCCTTGCGGGCAGCCTGCACGAGTGTCTCAACGCTGTTGCTGCGTTCAGCATCATCGTCATTGGCGGTATTAAGGCGACGCTTTTCAACCTCGGCCAGCCTGTGATTCAATGCATCAATCAAAGCCTGACGACGTTTGGGATTATCCAGCATGTCGTCCTGTAAATACGGATTGCGCCGTACTACCCAGATATCACCCAACACTTCATACAACATGCGGGCGGAGCGACCGGTCTGGCGCTTGCCACGGAGCTTGTCAAGCAGAGCCCAGGCATCTTCGCCAAGTAAGCGGATCACAATTTCTCTATCCGAGAACGACGTGTAGTTGTACGGAATTTCCCGAACGCGGTTCGGTGCTGCACCTTGAGGCATATCTGCTAGCAAGGCCTGGATTTGGGCTGGAGCATTCATCTGAGACGTGGTTAGACGGATTTTTAAAGACTCATTTTAGCGTATTGCGATGCACCACGCTCCAACAGCCTTGAAGTTTGTATGGCTATCGTTGGCATTTGTAGCAATTTCCCAAACGTAATTTGGAACAAAGAGTCTTTTTCTGAGGTTTTATGCCGGTCGAAAAATAAAAGTTCACTGCGCTGCGCTAAAGAAAACGCCGATGATTGACACCGGCGTTTTTTAACAGGAGCACAGCGCTCTGAA
This sequence comes from Undibacterium sp. SXout7W, assembly GCF_049339385.1. Lineage (NCBI taxonomy): Bacteria > Pseudomonadati > Pseudomonadota > Betaproteobacteria > Burkholderiales > Oxalobacteraceae > Undibacterium > Undibacterium sp. SXout7W. Next base: position 43,954 of record NZ_JBMPPF010000009.1, read on the forward strand.
CAACCAGATTCAGGCGACAGCGGATCGCCTATTCATCAGGTTATTAACCCAGTAATGCAGGCGCTGTTTTTCCGTATTTCAGCGTTGTTTCGACTGGCAACCAATTACCTGTCGATTCCTGACGACCTTGCAAGGCAAAGCGTGGATGCGGATTCTGGATCGCGTCGGCAGCAGCTTTCGACAATTCGCCGATTTTGCCTTTTTTCAGGCGATTCACGATCAGGCCGACTTCCGTTTCCGGGAAGTCGCGCAGCATGTCGTAATCACCATCGCTGTCACCGGCAACAAATACAGGGCCATAACCTTTTTTCGCCACTAACTCTTTACGAATGACTTCGGATTTTCCAGGTCCCCAGTTCAGTGGCCAGTTTTTACGGTAAGCATTTTTAAATATCTCACCATCCCGCTCCAGACGCAAACCCAGTACATTTTCGCGCTTGACGTGATAACCGTACTTAGGATTAGTGGCAAATACGGCAACCACATCTTCCAAGGAAGCAGTGCTGACATACACATCAAAGCCGTTGTTGCGGAAGGTATCCATCAACGTCGCGATTTCGGTGCACAGACGGATGCCGTGGAAGTGCGCAGTCGTGATCACGCCTGCTTTGCCCGGCAAGCTGGATGGGCTGGTGTATTTGGTTTTAGTCAGTCCCATCCCCAGATTGGCGTCGTTGGAAGCCTCTGCCAGTTGGCTGACTTCACTCACGGTCATGTTGGCAAAGAAGTAAATCACCCACGGATAACCGACATTCACGCCGTGAGTGTCGTTCACTGCTTCGTATAGGAAATACAACTTGGCACGGAAATCCTGGAATTGCTCGGTTGCAATGATCTCTTCCAGACTGCGGCTACCCGCCAGCCCTTTGTAATTGGCATGCAGGAAAGCGTAGTCGCTATCCAGATCAGCGCAGATACTGTCGAGGTCAACAATCTTACCTGCAGCATTTTTGTAGTCAGGCGCAAAATTCCCTGCAGGTACATTCTGGCGAATAATTGCTGAGAATTCGGATGGTGTCAGTTTGAACGCCAACTGATTAATCTGATGCATCAGCAAGGCTTCTTCGCAATCATTCATGATGCTGGTGTTATCCCAGTCGAAGACAGCATAAGGACGGCGCTTGGCGCTATAAGACTTGCTGGATTGTCCGTGACGTGCAATCAGTTCAGCCACCAGTTGACGATTACGTGGCGACCACTTAGCGGCATCCAGCGTCACCGCCGACGCTGAGGAAGCTGAAGGTGCTGTGATGGCGGGCTTGGCAAGTGCGGGTAATGCCAGTGCGCTACCGGCAGCAGTCGCGATCATCCCCTGAAGGAAACCACGGCGTGGAGTATTGTTATTTTGCATTTGAATTATCCTCTGCTGAAGAAAAATAAAAACGGGTTACCTACTGCCACTCGGCATACCGGTACCCCGTGTATTTTTTCTGCATTCGCCTGACGATGTATCGTTTGCACATTATGTTGGCACATCGCATTCGAAGATCGAAGCGACGATCAGGCGAAAACAGTAATCGGCTGAGTATAAAGAGCAATTACTACAGGATAACGACAGGATCGATAGGGGAAAATGACGCAATCACCGTTCCACTCCCCAGCTATCAGCAACACATATCGGCAACAAAGCCGGTTCAGGCCAACAACGTGGCCAGGCGATGCCAGAAACCATCTGGCAATTTGAGTAATAACAAGCTGATGGTCAGATAACGCAGGAATTTACCAATCGCCATGTAATACACACTGGGCCAGAATGGTAATTTCAACCAACCTGCCAGCGTGCAAATAGGGTCGCCTATGACTGGAAGCCAGGACAGCAACATGGTTTTCGCACCAAACCGCTCCAGCCAGCGAAACCAGAAACTGCTGCGTTCATGATGAAAAGCGCGTTGAGCTGCATACCCCATCGCATAGTCCACAACACCGCCCAGGGTATTACCTAGCGTCGCCACCATCAGTACAGGCCAGAACAACTCCGGATTCGCCTTAATGACTGCAAATACCGCAGGTTCAGACCCCATGGGTATCAGCGTAGCAGAGATAAAACTGATCAGAAAAACCGAGGTCAAACCGACTTCCGGCACCGCTAATACGCTTAGCAGCCACTGCATTCCAGCTTCTATCATGGGTGTTCGGAGTCAGGTGAAAGGGCATACATTATAATAGAGACACTTTTGTATGATTGCGCCATCCCGTCTTTTAACCAACTTCTGAAGCTTATGAGCACCGATTATCTGAAAAAAATCCTGACTGCGCGCGTCTATGACGTTGCCTTTGAGACGCCACTGGAATTTGCGCCCAGCTTATCTGCGCGCATGGGTAACCGGATTCACTTTAAACGTGAAGATATGCAAAGCGTGTTCAGTTTCAAGCTACGCGGCGCGTATAACAAAATTGCGCATCTGACTCCGGAACAGTTAAAACGCGGCGTCATCTGCGCCTCGGCCGGCAATCACGCACAAGGTGTGGCGTTGAGCGCGGCTCGCGTGGGCTGCAAGGCAGTGATTGTGATGCCAACAACTACGCCACCGGTCAAAATCGATGCCGTCCGTTCTTTCGGTGGTGATAACGTCGAGATTGTATTGTCCGGTGATTCATACACCGACGCCTACAACTACTCACTTGAACTGGAAAAAAAGCGCAAGCTGACCTTTGTGCATCCCTTTGATGACCCCTATGTCATTGCCGGTCAGGGCACGATAGGCATGGAAATCCTGCGCCAGCACTCAGATCCGATTCACGCGATTTTTGTTGCTATTGGCGGCGGTGGACTGATTGCAGGCGTGGCAACCTACGTCAAAGCCATTCGTCCCGATATCAAAATTATCGGTGTGCAAACCACCGATTCAGACGCCATGGCACGCAGCCTGAAAGCTGGCAAGCGTGTTGCATTGCCGGATGTAGGCTTGTTCTCTGATGGCACCGCAGTCAAGTTGGTTGGTGAAGAAACCTTCCGCCTGGCAAAAATGTATGTCGATGAAATTATCACTGTCGATACTGATGCCGTGTGCGCTGCCATTAAGGATGTGTTTCAGGATACCCGCAGCATTCTGGAGCCTGCTGGCGCGCTGGCGATTGCCGGCTGCAAAGCCTACATAGAAAGAGCAAAAGCCAATAAAAAGCCATTGAAAAATGAGTCACTGGTGACGATTGCCTGCGGTGCCAACATGAACTTCGACCGACTGCGTTTTGTGGCAGAACGCGCTGAAGTCGGTGAAGCGCGGGAAGCCGTTTTTGCGGTGACTATTCCTGAAGAGCGTGGCAGTTTCCGGAACTTCTGTGAACTTGTCGGCGAACGTAATGTCACAGAATTTAATTACCGTATCAGCGACGAAAAGGCGGCGCATATTTTTGTCGGCATTCAAGTCAGCAACCGTGACGAATCAGGCAAAATCGCCAAGAATTTTGAAAAACATGGTTTCCCTACCCTTGATCTCACACATGACGAGCTGGCGAAGCTGCATATCCGCCATCTGGTCGGCGGAAAAAGCTCGCTGGCAGATAACGAATTACTGTATCGCTTTGAATTTCCAGAACGCCCGGGCGCGCTGATGCGTTTCCTTAACAGCATGGCGCCAAACTGGAATATCAGTCTGTTCCACTACCGCAATCATGGTGCCGACTACGGCAGAACGTTAGTTGGCTTGCAAGTGCCGAAAAAAGAAATGAAAGCCTTCCGCGAGTTTTTATCCACACTCGGCTATCGCTATTGGGATGAAAGCAAAAATCCTGTATATCAATTATTTTTGGGCTGAATCGGCTCGGTGTGACAGCAATGAATGAATTTACTTCGACGAATTTGCCCGAACAATCTCTGCTCGGCAAAACCACGTCTTACAAGGCAGAATATGACGCAACGCTATTGTTTCCGATTCCCCGCGCAGGTAAGCGTGAGGAAATCGGCATCAGTAACACATTGCCTTTTTTTGGTGTCGATATCTGGAATGCTTACGAAGTATCGTGGCTGAACCTGCGCGGAAAACCACAAGTAGCGATCGCCACAGTGACCGCGCCGGCAGATTCACCCAATATCGTAGAATCAAAGTCGTTCAAGCTGTATCTAAACTCCTTCAACCAAACGCGTTTGGCGGGGCCAGAAGCATTGATCAGCTTGCTGCAGACTGATTTATCAGCAGGTTTCGGTGCGCCTGTTTACGTGAGCCTGACCATGCAGGATCAGTTCACACAGTTGCGGATGCAAGAGCTTGACGGTGTGCTGCTGGACAGGCTTGATATCGACGTAGAGTCTTACACTCCGGATCCTGCATTACTACATGCAGATCACGAGGCGGCGCCGGTAGAAGAGACACTGGTTTCTCACCTGCTCAAATCAAATTGTCTGGTTACGGGTCAACCCGATTGGGGCAGTGTGCAAATTCGTTATGTCGGTGCGGCGATCGATCAGGAAGCATTACTGCGTTATCTGATCGGTTTTCGCAACCACAATGAATTTCATGAGCAATGCGTTGAACGGATTTTTGTCGATATCATGCAGCAATGCAAACCGCAGAAACTCTCGGTGTATGCACGCTACACACGGCGCGGTGGACTCGATATCAATCCTTGGCGCAGTAATTTTTCTACTGGCCAAAAACCGGATAATGCGCGGAATGCAAGACAATAGCCGCAGAACCACATGACCGGTTATTCGCAGGTGCTGATAAGCGTTTCAGATGTTGCCGATGTCAGCCCGGATCATAGCAGTGGCGCCAAAGAGATTCATCAGCAGCAACAGGGTCAGGCAGAACAGCTTTACAGGATTGGCGCAAAACAGCCCTAGCAGCGTGATCGCGGCTTGTTGTAGAAATTGGCACTACCTCGCCATGGTCTAGCCGGAGTTTGAGATAGCTTGAGACAACAAGCTGCCTGCTGGCGAGATGAACATCACTTGCAAGTGATGTTTTCAAAACACAGGAAACTTGTCTGGCCTTGCCGGGTAATGTTGCGCTGTGTTCTGTTCTGCTGCGTCGTGTTGAGTCGTGTTGCGACGAACCTATTTTATTTACTCTCTTTTATACTTATCATTTTTTCACTCTTTTATCATGTCGAAATTTAAGTCTTTTTTCCAGCGAGGATGCTTGGTTTTGTCCATTCTCGTCAGCAGTGCTGCCTGTCAGGCAGAAAGTATTTCCAGCGATGCTGCGGAACTCTGGGATAGCGCAAAAGCCAAAACCATGAACATTCTTGATAACGGTGAATTATCGCTGATGTTATCGGGTTATGCCCATCACGGTCGCGGTACCTATACAGCAGAACGGATCGCTGAACTGAACGAAAAAGCATGGGGACTGGGCTTTGCTAAAACTATCCGCAATGCCAAAGATAATGAAGAATTATTGTATGGCATGATCATTTCCGACTCGCATTTCAAACCACAACCAATGGCTGGATATGCCTATCAATGGATGAAGCCGCTGGGTGCCAATATTGAAGTCGGTGCAGGATTAACTGGCCTGTTGATCAGCCGCACCGATTACTTTTCAGGCTTCCCTTTTCCTGCTGTATTGCCCGTCGCATCGATTGGCACCCGCAGCAGCAAACTGATGGCAGCGTATGTCCCTCGTTTTTCCAAGAACAAAGGGAATGGCGATGTCATGCTGCTATTTGTCCGTTTTGATTTGAACTGACTTGATTCAACTGATCAGTCGAGCATTCACTCAGGAAAATCTGGACTAGCGTGCGGACATTGCACTGCACCAATCATCATTCCGGATTTTCACTCTGTGACTGACATTCCAGAGGCCATACTCTGAAAATCCACTCCAACACATTTCTGCATTGTCGTCAGAGGGCGCTTGAGGTAAAGTAAGTGATTCAACTATCTCTTTAGATTGTCGTCGTGATATCGTCCATTCAGCTTTCGAGTACCAGCATACAGGAACGCGGAGTCAGTCCAGACTGGCATTCAGCATTGCTGAAACAGCATCCCGACGCTATTTATGTCCTCACAGAAGATATGGTCAGCTATGTCAATACGGCTGGACTGGAGTTACTCAAAGCTTCCGCGGAACATCAGGTCATTGGCCTGAAACCGGAAGCTTTTTTACATGGTGCGCAACAAGAAACTGCCCGCACGTTCCTGCAAAAATTACGACTGGAGAGTAACCAGGGAACGCATCAGTGCCAGTGTATACGGCTCGATGGCACGATACTCGACATTGACATCCGGGCAGCACAGCTCGTACATGAAGGGCAAACGGCAACGCTATTAACGCTCAGAAAACGTACATTTACACCTCGCTTACCTGGGACATTACCGGTACTGTCGCTGGTAGAACAAGGCTTTTACAAGCCAAACCGGGTGCACGAAGCGATTCATCACGAGAAAGAAATTCTCGAAATGATCGCACTCGATAAACCCCTGACGCATATTCTTGAAGACGTATGCGACCGCATGGAACGCCTGCTGGATAATGGCGGTTTATGCGGCATCACACTATATGATGCCGCCACAGAACAACTGACACTGAGTGCAGCGCCCTCGCTCCCGGAAGAATTCTGCCTGCTACTGAATCATCTGGAACCTGGCATGGGGACAGGTTCTGCTGCGGCCGCCATTCATCTGAACCGACTGACGATCATTGATGATATCGAACGCAGTACCATGCTTGGCGCTATGCAAGCATCTGCCTTGTCATTTGGATTACGTGCCTGCTGGTCATTGCCGATCACAACGGCATTCAATCAGGTACTGGGTACGGTCGACGTGTATTACCGCCGGACGCATACGCCCAGCGAAGATGAACAAGCCATGATGATGGATGCCAGCGGTCTGATCGCGCTGGCCATCGATAAAAAGAACATGGAGCAAAAACTGGAGGAAAGCGAAGAACGCTATCGCTCCGTCGTCACCAATCTGACTGAAGGCATCATGGTGATCGGTCCAGCAGGGCAAATTCTGACCAGCAATCCCAGTGGGCAACGCATCTTAAAAATTCTGGATATCACGAAAGTTGGTCGTCGACATCGCTATTTCAAAAAACTTTTAAAAGAAGATGGCGAAGCGATGAAACTTGGTGATGATCCGGCATCCGTTGTTTTTCGCACCAACAAACCCATCTTGAATCTTTCAACAGGTGTTGAATTAAAAGATGGTTCTATCGTCTGGTTACTGCTCAATGCATTGCCTATTTGCAAAAAAAACAGTTCCACTGTCTCAGCCGTACTGATTTCATTTACTGACACGACTGAAGTACGCGATACACAGCGCCAACTCAGTTACATGGCATCGTATGATGCGCTGACAGGTCTGCCAAACAGGCATCAGCTCAATCAGCGTCTGCACAAAGCACTCTCCAGCGCACAACGTCACCACGACCGGGTTGCCGTTCTGTTTCTTGACCTCGACCGCTTTAAAAATGTTAACGATACCGCCGGTCATGCCGCTGGCGACACGCTGCTGCGCAATGTGTCATCGCGTCTGAGTTCATGCATACGCACGACGGATATGCTGGCGCGTCTGGGCGGTGATGAATTCGTGATTGTGGTCGAAGATTTTGATGATGCGGTACACCTGAAAGAACTGGCAGAAAGAGTGCTGGTCTGTATGCGTGAACCGTTTGTCATTGAGGGCAATGAATACCATCTCGGCACCTCGATTGGCGTCAGTGTTTTTCCGCACGATGCCTCAGACGCGCCGACGCTGTTGCGCTGTGCGGATTCTGCGATGTACTACGCCAAAGAATCCGGCCGTAATAACTATCAGTTTTTCACCACAGAGCTGAACGTACGGGCGCAGCACCGCTACGCTTTGGAAACCAATTTGCGACGTGCGCTGAGCGAGCAGGAATTTTTGGTCTATTACCAGCCAAAAATCTGCCTCAGTACATCGCGCATCGTTGGTGCAGAAGCGCTGATACGTTGGCAAATGCCGGATGTGGGTCTGGTATCGCCAAATGAATTCATCTCCATATCAGAAGAAATCGGCCTGATTCTGCCTATCGGTCGCTGGGTTCTACAACAAGCTTGTAGACAAACTCAGCTCTGGCGTGAAAGTTTTGCGCCAGATCTGGTCATCAGCGTCAATATTTCACCGAAACAATTTCAGGATCCGGGTCTTTGTAAGTTTATTGAGCAGCAACTGATTGAAACAGGACTGGCCCCATCGGCACTGCAACTTGAAATTACCGAAGGGCTGCTCATGGGCGATATGGATATGTTGCTGCCAGTATTTGCTGCGATTAAACGACTGGGCGTCAGCATTTCACTGGATGATTTTGGGACGGGATTTTCGTCTTTATCCTATCTGCAACGCTTCCCGATTGATAACCTGAAAATTGATCGCTCATTCATTCAGAAAATCCCGGCCAACCAGGATTCTGTCGTGCTGACGCATGCCATTATTGCGATGGCTAGTGCGCTGGGTATGAGTGTGACTGCTGAAGGCGTAGAAAATGTTGAGCAAATGTTCTTCCTTGCAGACTCTGGCTGCCAGGAAATGCAGGGTTTTTATTTTAGTCAACCTTTGTCTGCAACTCAGTTCGAAAATTTACTGAAGAACAACAGTCCATCAAAGCTGGCAGATGAAATACACAGTTACACAAAAAGAAGCCTATAATTTGGCAAATATCCCTATTGTGCGCCGCACCATTTCGCTGTAAGACGATCTTGCATCATGACGAACATTGCAAAAATACTGCCTCTCGCCAACGTACTTCTGGATCTCGAAATTTCCAGTAAAAAAAGAGCATTTGAACAGGCGGGTCTCCTATTTGAGAATAATTGCAGCATTGCCCGCTCTACGGTATCTGAAAATCTGTTTGCCCGCGAAAGACTGGGGTCAACAGGATTAGGACATGGTGTTGCCATTCCACATGGTCGCATCAAAGGCCTGAAAGCACCGATTGCTGCCCTGGTCAGACTCAAGGAAGCTATTCCCTTTGAATCGCCCGATGGCCAGCCCGTCAGTCTGCTGATCTTTTTGCTGATGCCAGATAACGTGACACAACAGCATCTGGAAATTCTGTCTGAAATTGCAGAAATGCTGTCCAACGAACAGTTCCGGAATGAATTAAATTCTGAAGCCAGTGCCGCTATCGTATTCGAAAAAATTCTTGCCTGGCGCCCGCATCTGCCGTCGGAGTCCTGATTCTCTGCGTCGCTGTCGTTATTGTTATCGTCTGATTTTTACCTGATCACTATGCCCTTACTGACCGAACTCACGATACAAAGAATTTACGACGACAATCGCGACATTATGCAATTGGGCTGGTTTGCCGGTTTTTCCGGTGCGGACAAGCAAATTACGGGTGACGCTGCGTCGTCCGCTGATCAGGTTGGTCATTTGAATCTGATTCACCCCGGCCGGATACAAATACTCGGTCATCAGGAACTCGAATATTACAATCGCCTGTCCGCCGCCTCACGCGCCAATCTGATGCGCGAACTGGTGGCCGGCGCACCACCGGCGCTGATTGTGGCGCAAGGACTGGATTCTCCGCCAGCGTTTCTGACCACCTGTGACGATAACAATATTCCGCTGTTTTCCACACCGTATCCAGCGGCACAAGTCATTGATTATCTGCGTGTTTATTTGTCAAAAAAGCTGGCACAAAGTATTACCATGCATGGCGTGTTTATGGACGTGCTGGGTGTGGGTGTACTCATCACCGGTGAATCTGGCCTGGGCAAAAGTGAACTCGGTCTGGAATTGATTTCACGTAGTCATGGACTGGTGGCCGATGATGCGGTCGAATTCTCGCGCATCGCGCCCAACATGATAGAAGGTCGCTGTCCGGAACTGCTGCAAAACCTGCTGGAAGTACGCGGGCTGGGCCTGCTTGATATCAAGACCATCTTTGGCGAAACCGCCGTTCGTCGCAAAATGCGCCTGAAGCTGATTGTGCATCTGGTGCGCCGTAGTACGCTGGAAGAAAATTACGAACGTCTGCCCATTGATTCCCAATCAGAAGAAGTCCTGGGATTACCAATACGCAAGGTCGTGATACCGGTCGCCGCCGGACGCAATATCGCGGTGTTGCTGGAAGCAGCGGTGCGCAATACGATTCTGCAACTGCGCGGCATCAACACGCTGGAAGATTTTATGGAAAGACAGCGGCGCGCGATGGAAAGCGGAGATTAACATGCAGATTCTGCTGATTTCCGGTATTTCAGGTTCGGGCAAATCAGTCGCCCTGAATGTCATCGAAGATGCAGGATATTACTGCGTCGACAATCTTCCCCCTAGTTTGCTGCCGCAACTGGTCAATACATTGATGGAGGAAAACATTCCCTCCGTGGCAATTGCCATTGATTCCCGCAGCGCACATCTGCTGACTGGCCTGCCTGAAACCATACAAGCCCTGCGCCAGGCGCAGCACGATGTCAAAATTTTGTTTCTGACTGCCAGTACCGAATCGCTGGTCGCCCGCTTTTCAGAAACCCGGCGCAGCCACCCTTTATCTCACCGACTCCAGCAAGACGAGCAATGTCAGCCAAACCAGCAGAACAACCTGAGCCTGACAGAATGCATAGAAGAAGAACGCGAAATTCTGGCTGCCATACAACCACTTGCTCATGTAATTGATACCAGCGATCTCAGCGCCAATAAGTTACGTGCCTGGGTCAAGGATGTGATTGCAATTGTGCATGTACCTCTGACGCTGATGTTTGAATCATTTGCATTCAAGCGCGGCGTGCCGTTGGATGCTGACTTTGTATTTGATGTACGAATGCTGCCGAACCCACATTACGATCCGGCGATGCGTGCGCTCACAGGGCGGGATCAGCCAGTGATCGACTACCTGAGTGAGCAGGCAATGGTCAGCGACATGTTTGAGGATATTCGCCAGTTTTTATCCAAATGGCTGCCCGCGTTCAAACGGGACAACCGCAGTTATCTGACGGTGGCAGTCGGCTGCACCGGTGGTCAGCATCGCTCTGTGTACATGGTCGAACAACTCGCCGCGCATTTCAGGCAACATGAGCGGGTTCTGGTACGCCATCGCCGTCTGGACTGACTATATACTCCCCCCAGATATTTATAACTGCGCCTTGCCAATTCAAGTAAAAAACCCATTTTAAAATTGAATTATGGGGGAGTATATTACCGACCTACTGACAAATGCGTCCCCCTTGATCAATGATTCATGATCCACAATCACCAGAACGACTGATGACGATTTCCGCAATCATCCATCGTGCCTACCTCTAATTGGGCATGACAGAGAAGCAGCAAACTCTGGATGAACAATTTACCGCTTCTCATCAATCCACAAACCGATCTTTGTTTCTATGATTTGTACGGCATGTACAGATCATCATTCCGGCTCAATCGCTATGTCAACGCGATTAATTGCACCAGAAAATTGATCACCAAAATAATTTTCCACATTCGTTCTGACTGGTGGGTTAGACGGATTCTCCTTTTTATCGCTGAGTGCAACAGACAGCGTACCCGTCAACTCTGCCACTCCTGGGACACCCTTATTAGTATTGACATGTGCATTTCCTACAAAGGCAATCCATTTTCCATCGTTTTCGCGGTTTTTAATTTTTTCTGCTGCCAGATAATTCATCACCTCCAGGCGCGTCTTTGATTCTTCTTTCGCGGCTTCTGAGTCATCATCAGTTCCACTATAAACACCGTAGCTGACACGACAATCGATTGGTACGATCTTAAGTCCAGCTTCTTTTACCGCTTCAACCAGGGTAAGAAAGTTGTATTGTTTGTCCCAGCATCCGTGTCCATTTTTTTGCTTTTCGAGATATTGATGTAATTTGTCTGGCATTGCACTGCCCGGCGCGGATCCGAGATACTGATCAAGATCATCCTGATGATCATCCGATAAAACATGCTCTAAAAATAGCGTTTGCACGCCACTATTTTTTAATGTTTGCAAATTATCGATCACGAACTGCTTGCTGGAAGCATCTGAATGGAATTCACCAATAACGATCCCCTCATACTCTTCCAAAACGGTTTTAATGACTGTTTGGTGAGATGCATCTTTTGCTAATTCTGGAATAGGTCGCGGCGGAAAGGAATTGTGTGCTGTCAGATACGTTTTAGCGTCTTGCTTTAATCGCGCCTCATATTCTGCATACTGACCATCTACATATAAACCCACCTTGCTCGGGAAAATCATCACTTCATCACTACCTTTTAGTTTTTGAATGCCAGAGTCACTTAACACCACATCCCTAGTTGAATCTTCTCCTGCTGCTGTAGCAAACAAGTAATCCTTGCCAAATGCCAATCCCTTACTTTCAAGAAATTCAATCTCCTTCTGTTCAGAATTCGGTTCGTCAATACTCTGAATATAGATACTATAGGGATGTGTAACATCATAATTTGATCGCAATTCTTGCCGTCTGAGTGCCTTCGCTAACACCTCCGGATCAAGAGGAGGGGAAGCTGGAGGGCTTGTTGAATGATCTTGCAGGCTATTTTCACGGTTATGGGAAAGCCTTCTTAAGAGCGCATCTGCCGTTGGGGAAGGGAAGCGCACGGCACTTAACTTGCTATCACTTGACTGACCTCCTGCCGGAGCCATAGCGGGAGTGCGCGACGTCTGTACGTTCGGTTCGATAACATCAACGCTGCTTTGCGAACGACAAAACATAAAAATATTAGATGGACTCATTGTTCATCACTTTCATAGCCAATTCGATAATTTGATGTATTGCTTTGATAGCCAGCATTTTCAGGCACTGACACAAGCAGGATTTTGTGGAATAAGGGGTAAGATACAGAGCTAAGTGCTCTATATTGCATCAACCGATGAGATGCCTCTTACGCCTGCTAATGTAGGTGGTGAGGATAAAAGAATAGTTCCATCCTCCCGAATGATGTGGAATCAGCTACGGCTCTGAGCCTGTCGGCAGCTTTGTTTATTTCAGACTCGTGATTGCGGCTCGATTACTATATCGACATGCTTAATTTTATCGGCATAGTTTTTCACATTTGTTCTTACTGATGGATTTGACGGGTTTTCCTTTGTATCACTGACCACAACAGACAATGTGTCAGTCAACTCCGCCACTCCAGGAACATCCATATGGGTATTGGCATGTGCGCTCCCTACAAAGGCAATCCATTTACCGTCATTTTCTCGGTTTTTAATTTTTTCTACCGCCAGATAATTCATTACTTCAATACGCGACCTGGTGTCCTCCGTCACTACATAAGCCCCGCTTTCATAAGCAAAATAGCTTGCATAACAATCTATTGGGACAATCTTGAGTCCTGCTTCTTTTGCTGCTTCAACCAAAGTGAAAAAATTGTATTGCTCGCCATTGCACAGATGTCCGCGATTTTGATCTTCAAGATAGTGACGTAATTTATCTGGCATTGCGCTCCCTGATTCAAAACCCAAATATTGTTCCAATGCATCCCGATGCATATCCGACAAAAGATGTTCCAAAAACAGCGTCTGTACACCGCGATCTTTTAACGTTTGCAGATTGTCAATCACAAACTGCTTGCTGGTCGCATGCTGATGACCTTCACCAATAACAATGCCTTCATACTTTTCCAAAACGGTTTTGATGACTGTTTCATGCGAAGCATCGTTGGCCAACTCTGGAATGGGGCGATCTGGAAAAGAATGATGCTGTAACATGTACTGCGCAGCATTCCCTTTCAAGCGTTCTATACATGCATCAAGGTCACTTGAATTATCGAATTTAAAGGTTCTTTCGCGTAAAACTGCTCTAACAGAGTGCTTCACAATAACAGTCTGAAACCCGAATAAGGGGTCAGTAGAAAAAGAATAATCTCTGCCCAACACTAAACCTTTTTCAGAAAAAAAATCCTGTGCTTGTTGTTTAAATTCAGATTCATTTTGATCATTAAATCGAAGCGAAAAAGGAGAGATCGTTAAGGGATATTCAGTCTCATAATTTGATCGCAGCTCTTCCCGTCTGCGTGTTTTCGCTTCCATCTGCGCTTCCGGATTTGCAGCATTGGAAGTCGGAGAGCTTGTTGAATGCTCTTGCAAACTATTTGTCCGGGAACGGGAAATCATTCTTCCAACTGCAACCGCAGTTGGAGAAGAAGGACGTGAGGTATTCAGTTGCTGAACCCGAGCATGACCTACTGCTGGAGCAGTAGCGGGAGTGCGCGGCATCTGGGTGTTATCGACATTCCCTTGAGGATGCATGGGTGTGGTAAGAGCATTCAGTGGTTTCATTCTTCATCACTTTCATAATCAATTCAGCAATTTGATGTCTTGCTTGATAATGTATTGCTTGATGGTCAGCACATTCAATGCACTGACGCAAGCGGGATTTTATGGAGTAAGGTACAGAGCTGATTGCTCTGACGTTGCATCAGCCGATGAATAGCTCTTACGCCTGTCCTTATGGGTGGCGAGGATGGAAGAATAGTTCCATCCTCAGGATGATCTGGAATGGGATGTGATCTTAGAACGCATTTCATCAATAGGGTGAGTGCGAACAAGACGATTTGGGCGCAACGCTGCAATGCGCCCAAATCGTCAGTTCCCGGAGGGTTTGTCTCATTCTATTGATGAAATGCGTTCTAGTTAATACACCTGAGCTTATCGTCAGCTTTGTCTGTGTTCAGACAAGCCAGTCTTGTGTCAACCTGTCTCGTGCAATAGCCCATGCAAGAGTCAATGCATCACAACCTGGCGCATTTTTTTGGCGATATAAACAAGGCTGATGCTTGTTAAACCAGCGCAGACAAGGAAAGCAATCAGCATCGACCATACAGATACCGTCTCGCCTTTCAACAACTGATTCATCATCTGATTTTGTGCCAGCACTGGCACCCACTGAAACCAAGTGGGTTCCCGCCCGGGAAACAAAATCGGTATCAGCGATACAAAAGGGATCAGCATCGTCACCATCTGATTACGCACCTGGGCTTCCTTATAACTCTTGCAATCGAGTGCAATGGCAATCTGTAATGCCGCCATGCTGGCTGCCAATGGCAGCAGAACCAGCAAAAATCCGACGGCATCCTTCCATCCGAACTGAAATTCAGCACGCAAGGTTTCATTACGAATCAGCCATTGCGATGGAAAAAAACTGGCAATCGTGAGCAACACCACCGCCATACCTACGGTGGCAACCGCGCCCCACTTGCCCACCGCTAGTTGCCAACCGTGCACAGGATTCATCATCAACGGCTCCAGCGAACCACGCTCACGTTCGCCAGCAGTCGTATCAATCGCGGCATACATGCCACCGAGTACAATCGCCATCAACACCATCATCGGCAACATGGTCGTGACCGTCGCCTTGCGCTCTTGTGGACGTTGCAGATAACGCTCGCGGATGTCGATCATCTGCAAAGATTCTGGTGCCACACCACGCATCATCAAGCCCATCAGAGCTGTCTCCTGCACATACGCATCCAGTAAGCGATGCAAAGGGCGCAAACCCAGTTCTGCCTGCCGGTTAGAGGTGTCATAGGCGATTTCCAGCGACGTTTTTTCTCCGGCAGCCAGTTGTTCTGCAAAGTCGTCGGGAATCAGCAGCACCGGCTGATCCAGCTCCTTGTTTTGGGAACGGCTGACATAATCAGCAGGAGCCGTTTTGACCTGATACCCCTGACGCAAAATGAAATTCTCCAGCGCTGGCGCATGCTCCATACCCACGGCCAGCACAATACGCTTGTCTTCCTGCGATTCCAGCTGTGACAGCACCACAGAAAAAACCAGCAACATCAGCGGCACGCCAAGCAAGGACGAAAACGAAGCGATCAGCAACGTGCGCCGATCGCGCAAGGCATCTTTGATTTCTTTCCTGAAAATAGCCCACATCTGCTTCATTGCTGTCCTCGCTGCATGCCATCTGACGAGCCAAAAGCCAGTGCCACAAAGGCATCTTCAAAATTATTGACGCCCGCCTGCTGCATCAGTTGCACCACACTACCCTCGCTCACGGTGCGCCCATTGGCAACGATCACCACATGGTCACAGAGACGTTCCACTTCCTGCATGATATGAGTAGAAAACAGGATGCATTTTGAACCGCCTTCGGGAGAGCGCAAAAAACGTAGAAATTCGCGCAGGCCTCGTGTGGCCACGACATCCAGCCCATTCGTCGGCTCGTCGAGAATGATATTCTGCGGATCGTGCACAAGTGCTCTGGCCAGCGCAGTTTTCATGCGCTCGCCCTGACTGAAGCCCTCGGTACGCCGATCCAGCAACGCGCTCATTTCCAGCCACTGCGCAAGCTGGCTGGTGCGTATTTCGACCTGTTCCAGCGACATTCCATGCAACAAACCATAGTATTGGATATTTTCTCTGGCCGTCAGACGCGGATACAAGCCACGCGCATCAGACAACACGCCCATTTGTGACTGAGTGGATGACATCCCTGCTTCCACCTTGACGCCGTCCATCGTAATTTGCCCCGCATCAGGACTCAGCAAGGCAGCGATCATCCGCAAGGTGCTGGTTTTTCCGGCACCATTTGCCCCCAGCAAGCCAGTGATACAAGCATCTGCGGCACTAAAATGAATGCCATCAACAGCTTTAACAGTGTCTGCTGGCGCCCCCCGCAAGCGTAGACTCTGCAAAGTCTGCACAATCTGCGCCATACTAAAACCACGACCGGCTCCCCGACGGATAAATTCTTTGTGCAAATCACGGACAATAATCATGGCAGCACCTCCTTGGTCACGGAGGTGCGTGGCGGCTGCCAGGCAAATGGACGGGGAATCTGGCGCACGCAACTGGTGTCCAGCTGTAACGCATCCTGATCGGTTTTTGCATTCAAAAACCGATAGACAACATCACGCACGCATCCCTGCATCAGCAAACCATGTCCGGCCTGCTCAATACTGATCAGCCGGGCATTGCTTCCCAGCGCCTTGCCAACCGCAACCGCATGTCTGGTCGGTGTCACGGGATCAATGCCACCACTCAACAACAAGGCCGGGGAACGGCTGCGCGGGATCGTAAAAAACGCCATTGGAATTTCTGCGCGTGGCCACCCACGGCAACTGCGCTCATACATGGCCGCGCTGAGTTTTTCAAAGTCATCGGCAGGTGCTGGCATGCCAGAGCGGGCATAGGCTTCTGAGCACCAGACAGAAAAATGCATACCGTACGCAATCCCCCCCGGCCCTGCACGACTGGTAGCGCCGCTCAGCGTCAGTAACGGCGCATAATTGCCAGCGTCTGCCTGCATGATGGCATACGGTAAACCGGAGACCGATAAAGGGGCATACAAGGTTTTATGTACCAGTCCCAGTAACAACTCATGCGTCATGTCCAGTTGCCATCGGCTGCCCAGCCGCGGATGCGCAATACTGACGGGCTGCGGCGAATGCTTTAATGTCGCGAGCAAGTGCTGCCAATGCGTTGCCAGCTGTGGGTAAGCCGCATTGCATTGCGCCTGTTGAATACAATCACTGAACAGATTATCCAACGCACGCTGTGCATCTGCTGCGGGTAAATACATCTCTGGCGGCACAACGCCATCCAGCACCATACGCCGGACACTGGCAGGAAACTGGCGCGCGTATTCGAGGCTGGCACGGGTTCCATAAGATACACCCAGCAAATTGATTTTGTCATAGCCTTGCTGCCGCCTGACTGCCTCTATATCCTGCACGGCAATGTGGGTGCTGAAAAAGCGCAGATCACCATAAGGAAGTTGTTGCAGGCGAAGCAGACAGGTGTCACTGAGCGCGCCCATCTGTTCTTGTGTCAGTGTGTCAGCCGCATCTTCAAGTTCAGCACAATGCAAAGGAGCGCTGCGCCCGGTGCCTCGCTGATCTACAAAAACCAGATCACGCCGCCGGTTCAGCCGCGCCATGGCAGCTTGCCCCCAGGCTGCAACATTGATCGCGCTCTGCCCCGGACCTCCGGCAAACAAAAACACCGGATCAGGTAATTTATTTTTATCCTGAGAAGGAAGAATAGCGTAGTGGATATCAATCTGCCTGCCATCCGCCTGCGCCGGATTCAATGGTCGGGTAACTTTTCCACATTGCACTTCTTGTGGAAAATCCGGCAAACGACAAGGAGAAGTCGCAGCATCCGCCTGCGACATACTCATCCATAAAGATATCGTCATCATCGCGAATATGCGGAATCGGCGAAACATGCACAGTATGCTTTGGCGTAAGTAATGCGGTAAATAACGGCATAGATCGCGCCATCCATCACGCCGCCAATGCAGGCGTAAATCATCATGCATATCAGGATTCAAATAAAGATACCGCAACACAATACGCTCCCGACAAAAGATGCTGGCAACCATTAGTGACTAACGGCGACAACCGATGCTGACAGCTAATATCGACCAAAACACCGGCAGCACATAGACAGATTCACTGAGCCTGGTCGCTGTGACGAAACGACTCCTGGTCAACTATCATGATGAAGCGGTATCCTGATCCGCTATCCCGGATATCGCAATCTGTCGCCATGCTATTTTTTCAGTGCAGAGTCTATGCCGAACCGAATGTCAGCTCTTGCTGAGCTGCTTCACTATCCAGTGCCAGCAACAAATTTTTGACTGGTGCAGGCAAGCCAGCCTGTTTCATCTGTGCCGGCGACGACCAGACATAGCGCTGCTCTGCAACCAAAGGATAAACGCATGATAACCGCACTTGCACTGGTTGAACGTGCAGCCGGAAATGCGTAAACACGTGCTCAAACGCTGGCAGTGCCGTACATTCAGCCACATCGCCAAATGTACTTGCCTGCGACAAGATGGCATCTTGCCGCGCATCCCACACGTCGGCAGCATGCACACCCACCTGCATACCGTCCAACTCCGGTAACGATAACAAGCCACCCCATATCCCGGTTTCCGGACGCCGCTCGAGCAAAATCTGCTGTTCATGACGCAAGACCAGCATAATTGCGCTTTTTTCTTTTTGCTCTTTCTTTGGTTTGCGTGTGGGGAGTTCCGCCGTACGCGCTTCTTTGTACGCAACACAACGTTCCTGCAAAGGACAGCGCGGACAAGACGGGCTGCTGCGAGTACAGAGTGTTGCCCCGAGATCCATCAATCCCTGTGTATATGACTCGATGCCGCTCGCTGGCAACAAGGCTTGCGCACGCAGCCAGAGATCATCTTCAATCGTCTTGATGCCCGGATACCCGGCAATGCCAAAGACGCGGGTAAATACCCGTTTGACATTGCCATCTAAAATAGCCGCCACTGTTCCATACGAAAATGCAGCAATCGCTGCGGCAGTCGAGCGCCCGATGCCGGGTAACTCTTGCAACAAGCGTGGATCGGACGGGAATTCTCCCTGATACAGTTCCACGACCTGTTTTGCACATTGATGCAAATTGCGCGCGCGGGTGTAGTAGCCAAGACCTGCCCAGTGCGCCATCACATCCTCTGAGGGTGCTGCAGCCAGATCATGCACCGTAGGAAAACGTTCCAGAAAACGCTGATAATACGGAATCACTGCTGCCACCTGAGTCTGCTGCAGCATAATCTCTGACAACCAGACACGATAGGCAGCGCGACTCAGTTGCCAGGGCAAAGCGTGGCGTCCGTGTTGTTGCTGCCATTCAATGACAGCCGCAGAAAATGTGGGATCAATATAGGCGGGATTTGAAGCATATGTGGCTGAAGTCGCTCCAGCCACAGAAATACGGCGTTTCATACTCAATATCAATTCAAGCTATATGACTTATATGTGCAAACTATGCGGCGACTTTGAGTACACTCAGTTCGGCGGACAAAGCGTGTTTTAAATTATCTTCCAGATCAGTCAATGCTTTTTTCTGAAGATCAATATCAGATTGCATCGATTCAAATGAATTGATTTTATCTTCCAGGCTATCTGTTGCTACATGAATCCGCTGTATCGATTGCATGCGGTTTTTAAGCTGCGCCTTGTGTTCGCGAATCTGCGCCTCCAGGGGAGCCATCACAACCTTTTGCCATGCCTCGACATCGCGATTGGCCTGTAAAAAGTTTTGCTTGACGCGCGCAGCGACCGAATCAAAAAACTTATGAATCAATGCCACACGGGTGGTAGTCAGCATCGTCGCGGCGTTAAACTGTTTCTGATACACAGCCTCGATCGCTTCCATTTCCTGAATATATTTATCCAGTGAAAATGGCATAGGAGACGACAGCGCAAGCCCATGCTCGGTCGAGAATTTACGATACATGACCGACATCATTTCAGAAATTTCGTCAGTCTTTTTATTGGATGTCTGTAAATTCAGCTTCACCTGTGCAAAGAATTTTTTAACAGACTCACGCAGTCCCACCGAGAAATTAGTCGCTTCCATCGCATCTCTGGTTTTGCGGATTTCTTCACGCAAAATATCCATTCCCAGGCTGGTATAGACTTCGGTAGACAAGCGGGTAAAAACAGAACGGGTTCCCTGCATGCGAATCAGACTGGCATCGAATTCTTTCTTTTCCGCGTCAATCCGCTTCATCATGTGTTCGATCACATTCATGTTTTTGCCACGCAGACTTTTCAGTTCCAGCATCTGCTCAACGACATTGCGGCTGCGAGAGGAAATCACGGCCTGTTGCGCATGGGTGATTTCATTGATTTCGGCTGTCATCTGGGCACGGATAATATCCTGCTTGGCAGGAATCAATTCTTTTGATAGTGCGTATTCCAGTGTGGGCAATCGACTTTTAGCCAGTAAAGGTGCGTCCTTATTAATCTTGGCGACCAGACCTTTTTGCGCTGAAACTGGAAACACCTGTTTTTCATCCAATGCCAATGTATGTGCCACCGTAGCGATTTGACGATTAATCTGGGTTTCAATTTCCTCGCTCGTCCTGAGCTCGTCCCACATGCTGTCTATTTTGTTGAGAACCACCATACGCCCGGGACCACTGCCAATGTGATTACGCCAGACATCAATATCACTCTTGGTAACACCAGTGTCAGCAGCAAGGATAAACAGCACGGCATGTGCGTTAGGGATCAGATTCAGTGTCAGTTCAGGTTCGGTACCGATTGCATTCAAACCTGGCGTGTCGACGATGATCAGTCCTTCTTTCAACAGCGGATGCGGGAAATTGACAATCGCATGACGCCACTGAGAAATCTCGACCAATCCATCATCATCGATTTCCAGCGCTGCATCAGGATCATTCTCATCAAACAGGCCATAATATTTGGCTACTTCCACGCTCACCTTTTTTGTCAGGCTGACTTGCTTGAAAGCCTCCAGCATACCCTCGCCAGAATTCACGTTCAGGGGCAGCACTGTCCAGACATGGCTCTGGCCCTTGTATTCGCTGGTGGATTGCGCTTCAGCGCGGGTTTCGATCGGCAGCAGACGAATACATGGCGGAATGGTATCGTCGTAGAGGAGTTCAGTCGGGCACATGGTCGTACGACCAGCAGATGAGGGCAAAATACGCTGACCATAATCAGCAAAAAAAATCGCGTTGATCAGTTCAGATTTGCCACGAGAAAATTCAGCGACAAAAGCAATCGACAATTTGTCATCCACCAATCGTTCCATCAGACGACCAATGCGCTGATCGCTGGCAGCATCGGCCATATCTGATCCATGTATCCATGCACGATACTGCTCAAGGGCATTGACAACGCCTTTACGCCAGTCGCTGTATTCCTGGAATTTCTGAACCAGATTGCTCATGTTCCCCTCTGTTAATCTTTTATTGTCTTTAGTATATATGGAAGCGCAGAAAAAATATGTAGAAAACCCGTTCCAGCTTGCAATTTAATCATCGGCAAATGCTAAGTATGCACGAGCGTGGATGGGCTCTGAATTGTTGCAAATACACACTAATGATGCTCAATACTGCCTGATGCTGGATGCCGGGCTTCAGTGCACGCACATTTCGCAGAAACACCTACCAGCACTTGCCTGTTGACGAGCGCACATTGCACGACGGATCTGAATGCTAAAAATCAAGCAACATCTACACATCTACCGTCAACTACATCTATTTTCAGTTATTTCTGGCATTGCGGGCAATAAAAACTACTGCGCTGCCCTTGCCGGATCTGACAAATTGCCTGCCCGCAAACTCTGCATGGCTCGCCAGTACGGTCATACACAAAGTAGGTTTGTTGAAAATACCCGGTCTGACCGTTCACACCGATAAAGTCTTTCAGCGTACTCCCTCCCTGCGCGATTGCTGCAGTCAGTGTTTCGCGAATGGCGTCGGCTAATAACCGGTAACGGGCGATGCCTATCCGTTTTGCCTGCGTTTTTGGATTGATACGGGCTTTGAACAGTGCTTCCGAAGCATAGATATTACCGACGCCGACCACGATATCGCCAGCCAGCAAAACCTGTTTAACTGGCGCATTGCGGCTTCTGGTTTGCTGATATAGCAACTCTGCACTGAACTGATCCTCCAGCGGCTCAACGCCGAGTGGGCGCAGCAAAGGGTGCTGATTGATATCACCGTCAGCGACGTCATGCCATAACACCGCACCAAAACGCCGCGGATCTGTCATGCGCAACGCTTTATCACCAACGACAATATCAATGTGGTCGTGCTTTGCCGGCAGGGTTTCTTTTGGCAGCACGCGTAAATGGCCAGACATGCCGAGATGAATCAACACAGTGCCATGGACAAAATGCAACAACAGATATTTACCACGGCGACCAGCCGACAGTATGGTTTTACTGCGCAGCAGCACTGGTAATGTCGCAGGAAAAGGCCAGCGCAAACCTTCACGGCGCAAGATCACATCAGTCACCTGCCGGCCAACAAGGTGTGGCTCAACACCGCGACGCGTCACTTCAACTTCAGGTAATTCAGGCATAAACGGAACTTTTAATAGCGGTTATCTTCTAAACTCACAGTTCAGGATAAAACTGTATTGAACTGTATTGAAATGCTTTACAGACACATTGGGATCATCCAATTTGGCGAACCCATTCTGTTGATGACGTCATTACCAGCAACATCAGGATCGAAGCTGACACGATACAGGAGATTCATTATCCGGACTGACGCAATATTGCCCCTGCAAGGGCAGATAAGCCTCCTGTGCCTGGTGAAACTTCACTTGTAAGCAATGTTTGTTTCTGCTTCAGGCAGCTTGTCACCTGAAACTCCGGCAACGTCATGACGACGAAGGCCGCAGGGTTTCGGGGCCATTACAGCAAAGAGCCATCACGCTGTCAGGGAAATTTTGCGTCAGTCCTGATTACAATTTGACACAGTGTAGATTATCCTGAGAACCCACACCGTTGCTGCTTCGGCGTAAAATCAGCCATCTTCTGTCTAATTCGGATTCGTTTTGAAAACTATTTCTGCATTTTTTTCTGCCTCCATGATATCGCTGCTGCGCCCAGCCTCCTTGCTGGCTTGTGCAGCGGTACTGAGCGGCTGCGCCAGCACAGGCGTTCATTCGTTCCTGCATCCGGATGATGCCCATCATGTCAGCGATGTAGCGCAGGCCGCTATCTCGGCAGAAAAAGATCTCAACGGCGAACAGACTCCCGTTGTGGCAACCGATGAAAATCTACCCACCGTCTCGCTGTCCGAAGAATTACTGTACAAAATTCTGACAGCAGAAATCGCCTACCAGCGCGGCAACTGGCAAGCGGCATATGTGACACTACTGGGAGCGGCTCAACAAACCCGCGATCCACGTCTGGCAAGACGATCGGTTGAAATTGCCCTGAGTGCAAAACAAGCAGGTGAAGCGCTGACGGCGATTCGTTTATGGCGCGAACTGGCACCCAAATCGAATGAAGCCACGCAGTATTATCTTGGCTTTATGGTGATGAATAACAATCTCGCCGAAATCCAGAACGTATTTACGGAACGATTCCGCACCGCCGACCCAAAACAGCATGCCATCATCATGTTGCAGGCACAAAGACTATTGTCTCGTGCGCGCGACAAGAATGCGGCTTTCGATGTACTGGAAGAGATTTTATCTCCCTACAAAAATTCACCAGACGCCCATCTGGCGCTGGCGCAAGGCGCCTATACCAAAGGCGACAATAAGCGGGCAGTGAAAGAAGCCGAAGCCGCATTGTCGGCACGTCCCGACTCGCAGCTCGCCATCCTGACGATTGCACAGGCATCGCCACAGGCAGACGCAGCCAAGGCACTGGCCAATTTTCTGAATAAAAATCCGACTGCGCGTGATGTGCGTCTTGCCTACGCCAGCATCCTGATCGACCTGAAACAGCTGGACAAGGCTAGTCACGAATTTGAACAACTGCTACGAGACAAACCTGATGACATCAGCACGCTCTATACACTAGGAGTGCTGGCAATGGAAAAAAACCAGCCAGCGCAGGCAGAACGATACTTATTGCAATACCTGAAAGCACTGGAAGCCAGACCAGGCGATGAACGCGATCCCACGCCAGCGCTGATGCATCTCTCGCGTCTGACAGCGGAACGCAAGGATTACAAAGCGGCGCAGGAATGGCTGTCAAAAATCGAATCCTTTGATGGTCGCAACCCAGTCTGGTTCAATGCACAGATGCGGCGTGCGGGCTTACTATCCAAAGAGGGCAAACTGGATGAAGCTTTGAGCTTATTGAAAAGCGTCAAAGGCACTAACGACAACGAACAGATTCAAATCATACAGACCGAAGCGCAACTGCTGAAAGATGCAGGTAAAAATACCGAGGCAAGCAACGCTCTGCGCGCAGGAACGCAGCAATATCCCAATAATCCGGATCTACTGTATGACTACGCAATGTTGCTGGAATCATCACAAAATATGACGGAAATGGAGGCAGCGCTGCGCCAGGTCATCGCGCTGGCGCCAGAAAGCCAGCATGCCTACAACGCACTGGGATATTCGCTGGCAGACCGCAACAGCAGGCTGGATGAAGCTCTGACATTGATAGAAAAAGCCAATCAGCTGGCGCCCGACGATCCTTTCATTCTCGATAGCCTGGGCTGGGTGAAGTTCCGCTTATCCAAACTGGACGAGGCAGAAACCATTCTGCGTCGCGCCTATCAGCTACGTTCCGATGTAGAAATTGCCAATCATCTGGGTGAGGTTCTGTGGGTCAAAGGTGCGCAAAGTGAAGCCAGAAAAATATGGCGTGAAGCTGTCTCCAAAGAGCCTGGCAATCAGGCACTGAAAAGCACCTTGCAACGACTGAAAATCAGACTCTGACGTTACTGATACCGGTGTGGTAAATCGCCATACTGCACCGGAGTATCTTAACGTAACATCATTTCCCGCAATAAAACAAAGCGGGTGAAGCCATCATGTCACGATACTCCCCCTTTTTCCGCCACACCCAAGCCATCACTGCCACCATTGCCGCCGCCGTCGCATTCATGATCAGCGGCTGCCAAAATCTGCCCACATTACCTGATGCATCACATACAGCGAATACCCCCCTGCAAACCACTCCCCGCCCCACCACAACACCTGAGGTGCTTGAGAGGCGCTATCAGCCTCAGATACTGATCAACGGCCGGATTGCAGTCAACTATCAACTCAACGATCAGGAGCGAAATCTGCCCGGTAGTTTTGAATGGGAGCAATATCAGGATCATTTGCGCATCAGCTTGTATTCTCCGCTGGGACAAACACTGGCGCTCATCACCGAAGATAAAAATGGTGCCACCCTGACTCAGGAAGGACGCCAACCTGCGTTCGCCAGCGACCTCGATCAATTGCTGAGCGATACACTGGGCTGGCCACTGCCCGTCGCTGGTCTGCGGCACTGGCTGCAAGGCTATCTGCGCCAGCATGATGGCCAATTACAGGGCTTGATCACTGGCGATCAGACACTGACCACAGAAGGCTGGAAACTGCGTTATGCCTCTTGGTACAACGCTCCGGACTTTCCCAAACGACTGGATTTGCAACGCCACACTAACGAAGCCGGCAATGTCTCCATCCGCATCGTGATCGACCAATGGAAACCGCTATGACATCAGCACCCACCACCAGCACACCATCATTCATTCAGTTTCCGGCACCCGCCAAACTCAATCTGTTTTTACACGTTACGGGCAGACGTCCCGATGGCTACCATTTACTGCAAACAGCGTTTCAACTGATAGACCGTTGCGACACATTGTCCGTCGCCATCCGCGACGATAGCATCATCGAACGGCATAACGACATCCCGGGCGTACCAGCGGAAAGCGATCTGATTGTGCGGGCAGCACGACTCCTTCAACAACATAGCGGCAGCAAAGCTGGTGCGACGCTACATCTGGACAAGCGATTACCGATGGGCGGCGGCCTCGGCGGCGGCTCTTCAGATGCTGCCACGACACTGATCGCCCTCAATCATCTTTGGAAGACCGGACTGAACCGCCAGGAACTCATGCAACTTGGGTTGCAATTGGGTGCTGATGTACCGTTTTTTATTTTTGGACAAAATGCCTTTGCCGAGGGAATTGGCGAAGAATTGCATGTCATCAACACCCCTGAGCGCTGGTTTATCGTCGTCGAACCCGGCGTACAAGTACCGACCCCAGCAATTTTTTCGGCAAAAGAGTTGACAAGAGACAGCAAGCCCGTCAGAATAGCGGACTTTTCCAGCACTGCTGAAATGTTCTGGAAAAATGATCTGCAAACAGTCGCTTGCGCCTTGTTTCCGGAAGTAGCAGAGTCAGTAAAATGGCTATCGCAATTCGGAAATGCAAAGATGACAGGATCGGGAGCATGTGTTTTTTGCGCATTTGATCAAGAGTCAGCCGCTGATGCTGTGCTTGAAAAAATACCGGATCGCTGGAAGTCATGGAAAGCAAAAGCACTGAGTCACCATCCACTGGCTGACATGTTGCAGTAAAAAATTTGGTCTGATGCCGATTTAACGCTAAAATAGCGGAAAATCTGGACGACAGACAAACGGTTGTGTAGGGGAATCGCCAAGCTGGTTAAGGCACCGGATTTTGATTCCGGCATGCGAAGGTTCGAATCCTTCTTCCCCTGCCATTAAATTAAAGCCGCCGCATAAATTGTGCGGCGGCTTTTTCAGTTTCACCAGCGACTATTTTGCAAAAAGTTAACGCAATCTGGTCAGACTCTCAAAATTCAGCCGATAGGTCCCCGCCATGGCACACGCTCGCGCAAATGACAACATGATGGTTTTTACTGGCAATGCCAATCCAGCTTTGGCAGCCGGTGTTGCCAAACAACTGGGCATTCCACTCGGAAAAGCAGACGTTTCCAAATTCTCCGATGGCGAAGTCATGGTAGAGATCAATGAAAACGTCCGCGGTAAAGATGTTTTCGTTCTGCAATCCACCTGCGCCCCAACCAATGACAACCTGATGGAAATCATGTTGATGGTCGATGCACTGAAACGTGCGTCTGCCGGTCGTATCACTGCTGCGATCCCTTATTTTGGTTATGCCCGTCAGGATCGTCGTCCACGCTCTGCGCGTGTCGCCATCTCTGCAAAAGTCGTTGCTAACATGCTCGAAGAAGCAGGCGTAGACCGCGTGTTGATTATGGATTTGCACGCTGATCAGATTCAGGGTTTCTTTGATATTCCTGTTGATAACATCTATGCATCACCGATTTTGCTGGGTGATCTGGTTGCCAAAAATTACGATGATCTGCTGGTCGTCTCACCTGACGTCGGTGGTGTGGTACGTGCCCGCGCTCTGGCAAAACGCTTGGGTTGCGATCTGGCCATCATCGATAAACGTCGTCCAAAAGCCAATGTCTCCGAAGTGATGAACATCATCGGTGAAGTCGAAGGCCGCAACTGCGTGATTATGGATGACATGGTTGATACAGCAGGCACACTGACCAAAGCAGCAGAAGTGCTGAAAGAACGTGGTGCCAAAAAAGTATTGGCGTATTGTACTCACCCAGTTTTGTCAGGTCCTGCGATCACGCGTATTTCGCAATCGCCGTTGGATGAACTGGTGGTGACCGATACCATTCCTCTGACAGAAGCCGCACGCGCCTGTCCAAAGATTCGTCAATTATCCTGTGATAGCTTGCTGGCAGAAACTTTCCGCCGGATTACCAAAGGCGAATCCGTCATTTCGCTGTTTACAGACTAATTACAGACTAATCAGATACCGATTCCGGCACTGCCTGCATAGGCATTGCCTCTTAATGAATTCCTGGTCGCGGGAATTCAAAACCGCAAGTTCAGTCTTGCTTATTTTGGAGTAACACCATGAAAGTTATCGCATTTGCACGCAAAGAACAGGGGACCGGAGCGAGCCGCCGCCTGCGCAATGCTGGCCAAACACCAGGCATCATTTACGGCGGCCCAGAAGCCCCAGTATCCATCACTCTGGATCACAATGCGCTGTACCACGCGTTGAAAAAAGAAGCGTTCCACTCTTCTATCCTGGACATGGAAGTTGACGGTAAAGTAGAAAAAGTTCTGTTGCGCGACTTCCAAGTTCACGCATACAAACAACTGGTATTGCACGCAGATTTCCAACGTGTTGATCCTAACCAAAAAATCCACGTTAAAGTGCCTCTGCACTTCGTCAACGCTGACGTATCTCCAGCAGTAAAACTGCACGCTGCTGTTATCAGCCACGTGTTAGTTGAACTGGACATCTCCTGCCTGCCAGCAGATCTGCCAGAATTCGTTGCAGTTGATCTGTCCAAACTGGATGCTGGTCAATCTGTTCACGTATCTCAATTGGCTCTGCCAAAAGGCGTTACTGCAGTTGTTCACGGTGATGATGCAACTGTTGCCATCGCTGTTGTTCCAGCTGGTGCAACTTCTGCTGAAGCTGAAGCGAAATAATTTTATTTCGCATCTGTGATACCCTTGCTTCGGCAAGATAAAAAGCCACCCTGACGGGTGGTTTTTTTATGCCTGAAAAATAATCTGCTGCTGATGGATAATTGTTCTCTTTGTGCGGTCTATCTTCTTGCCTCCGTTTTCTGCATAACACTCATGCCTATATTCAACAAATTGTGTCTGCCTCTGCTCATCGGCACCTTGCTGTGTGCTGCACTCACAGACGCGCAGTCACAAACGGCGCCAGTCATTCGTTACGATACGACCAACCCCATTGTCAGCCCAGTATCTGCTGCACATGGCATGGTTGTCAGCGAACAATCACTGGCCAGCAAAACCGGACTCGATATTCTGAAGCGTGGTGGTAATGCGATCGATGCTGCGGTGGCGGTCGGATTTGCTCTGGCGGTGGTATTACCCAATGCGGGTAATATTGGCGGCGGTGGTTTCATGCTGATCCACGATGCACGCACAGGCAGCGACATCGCGCTGGATTTCCGCGAAACCGCAGCGGCGACGGCAGAACAACATATGTATCTGGATTCAAAGGGCAAGGTCATCCTGGGCAGCTCCCTGTTTACGCATCTTGCCGTCGGAGTGCCTGGTACAGTTGCGGGCCTGACTCTGGCGCTGAAAAAATACGGCAGTCTGCCATTAGCAGAAGTCATCGCACCAGCAATCGAGTTAGCGGAACAAGGTTTTGAAGTCAGTGCTCATCTGGCGACCGTACTGGATGCAGAGCGTGATCATTTAGGCGCGTGGAATTCCAGTAAAGCTATTTTTTTCCGGCAAGGCAAGCCATTGAAGGCGGGAGAAAAACTGGTGCAGAAAGACCTTGCACAATCCCTGCGACTGATTGCGAAAGAAGGTGCTTCTGCCTTTTATGAAGGAGAAATCGCACAAAAAATTGTCGCTGAAATGTCGCAACACCGGGGTCTGATCACGATGGCAGACTTGAAGACTTATCAGGTCGCCGAGCGTGAGCCGGTACGTGGTCGTTATCGTGGATATGAGGTGGTTTCCATGCCACCGCCCAGCTCAGGTGGTGTGCATATCATCCAGATGCTGAATATGCTGGAAGCCTACCCCATCCGGGAACAAGGTAGTAACAGTGCACAAAATCTGCACTTACTCAGCGAAGTGATGAAACTCGCGTATGCAGATCGCTCCGAATATCTCGGCGATCCGGATTTTTACCGCATTCCCGTCAAAGGGTTGACTTCCCGTACCTACGCCGCAGAATTGATCAAAAAAATTGATCCTGAACATGCAACACCCTCTTCGGCAATCAAACCCGGGCAACCAGCCCCCTACGAAAGTGACCAGACCACGCATTACAGCGTCGCAGACCAGTATGGCAATGTTGTTGCGACCACCTACACGCTGAATCTGAATTTTGGCAGCGGTATCGTTGCCAGTGGCACAGGTATTGTGTTGAATAATGAAATGGATGATTTCTCGATCAAAGCCGGAACGCCCAATGCATTTGGGCTGATCGGCGGGGATGCGAACGCGGTGCAAGGCCGCAAGCGACCACTGAGCTCCATGTCACCGACCATTGTGCTGAAAGCAGGCAAACCCTTTCTGGTCACTGGTAGCCCAGGCGGCAGCCGTATCATCACAACGACCTTGCAGACCATCCTGAATGTGATCGATCATGATATGAATATTGCCGAAGCGACAGTTGCGCCGCGCGTTCACCAGCAATGGTCGCCGGATCAGCTGCGTTTTGAAAAAGGTATCAGCATCGACACCCTGCGTCTGCTGGAACAAAAAGGGCAGCAGCTGCGACAAGCAGCTGCGATAGGAAAAACGCAGACCATCCAAGTCAATACCAATGGCTTTGATGGCTATTCAGATCCACGCAACCCCGATGGCAGCGCGCTTGGGTTCTGACTGCGCCAGACGTTTCAAGCCTGACGATAGGTACTGTCGCCATGTGGCGCCGCCTGAAATTCCGGCAAAGCCTCCGCTTGTGCAGACAAATCACATAGCAGAGGGTAACGCTGTGCTGGCACAAGATCAGGCACCATCTGCTGGCTGAAATACCATGCCACGGCCATTGTCACGGCACCCTGATGTATCTCTTGACGTTGAATGCGCAGCGGCTGTTGTCGCAACTCCATTTCCAGCGCATCGTATGCTGCCAGTAATTGTCCAGTGACACGCTCAATCCAGGGCTGATGTAGTTTTTCTGACGGCCGCAGGTTTTTCTCATAAATGATCTGTACACTTTTTTCACAGGCCGCCAGCGCCAAACCAATCAGCCTCAATACATGCTGCCGCTCCGGTAAATTAGCAGGCATCAGGCTACGCGGCGCGGCCAGCGCTTCGGCATATTCCAGCAACAAACCCGAATCCATCAGCACTTCACCATTGTCACAGATCAGCGTCGGTGCCTTGACCACAGGGTTAATCTGCTGAAACTGATCAAATGTCCTGAACACGGAGAGCGACTGATGCTCAAATGGCAGGTTCAGTAACTGCAACGAAATGGCCACACGGCGCACGTAAGGGGAATCCAGCATACCAATCAGCTTCATCATCTTTCCTTCAGGTTAATCAACATCATTCATAGAATTTATGCAACATTGCCCCGGTGAGATCAGGCAAGCTTCCTGTGCTTTGGAAAACATCACAACTCATGCTGCATCAGTCAGTATTACATCCATCGCAATATCATGGGCTTCTGCTGGAAAATTTGCCTCGGCACAACGATAAGCCACTCCAACGGTCACGGGTCGTGGTTCATGCTCCAGTGTACGATCATAATAACCACCGCCATATCCCAAACGGTAACGCTGCGCATTAAAGCCCACACAGGGAATCAGTAAGGCCGCGGGTTGAATCCAGTGCTCCCTCTGCTCAGGAACAGGAATGCCATAACCGTCCACGCTCATGGGATCACCCGGTCGCCACGCTAAAAAGCGTAAAGCGGTATTTTTTTTCTGTACCAGCGGCAATGCAAGTACGATGCCGCTATCGCTGAGCTGCTGATAACAATCGCGCAAATCCGGTTCTGCCTGTATCGGCCAATACACGCCAAGACTGGCTGGCGCATTCTGGCGGCACCAGACCAACAACCGATGCGCTATCTGCAGATCCCACTGATGGCGCAGGGATGCATCCACAGCGCGACGCTGTTGCAATAAGAATTGACGCAACTCTGCGCGGATTTGCGATGCATCTTGTCCTGGCTGGTGTGCGCTGCTGATAGGCTGTGTCATACTGTCAAAAATGTTTCTTTTACACTGTGCAAAGATGTCTGTGAAAAATAGTTTAACTGGCCTTGGCCTGAGTGTCTTGATGGTAGCAGGCTTAAGCATGGCACAGCCAGCTTATGCCGCAAAATCACCCAAGAGTTTTATCAACGATGATGATCGCTTCATGGCACTGCGCGATGCCGCATTTCATGATGACCCTGAGGCCGCCGAGCAACATGCGGCGGCGCTCCGGAACTATGACATTCCGTCCTATGTTGATTACTATCGGCTACGTCCGCGTTTATACAAAGCATCCAATACCGAAATACGGGAATTCATCAATAAATACGAAGGCAGTGCCATCGCCGACCGTATGCGCAACGACTGGCTGCTGTTGCTGGGCAAACGGGGTGAATGGGATCTGTTTGATCAGCAGTATCCGCAATTTGTTGTCGCAGATGACAATCAACTGCGTTGTTATGCGCTGCTATCCAAAGCCGTGAGACAACAAAAGGTCGCGAACGAAGCACGCAATCTGCTGACCGCGCCGCGTGATTACGGTGAAGGTTGCCATGCACTGGTCGCGTTTCTGGCAGACAACGGCCAGTTCAGTCAAAACGATCTGTGGTCACAGGTACGTATGGCGGGCGAAAACAGTGCCTTGTCGCTGGCGCAAAGACTGGCAAAACTGATGGATGTCAGTGAAAAGCGTGTGGCTGAAGCCATAGAAAAACCTTCCGCCTTGCTCAAAAAAGAACCTGACAGCGGACGCGCAGCACATGAGTTATTCATCATCGCACTCGGACGCCTGGCCAAGAATGATCCCGAACAGGCAGCCAGCATTTTGTCCCGTTTCAGTGCGAAATTCAGCGATAGTGAACGTGCACTCGCATGGGCACAGATCGCACTTCAGTCAGCCTTAAAACTGGAACCCGATGCACTTGGCTACTGGGTACGTGCCGAAGGCGCGCCGTTGACCAACGAAGCATATCAGTGGCGCGTTCGCACAGCCTTGCGTGAAGGTGACTGGAAACTGGTCAAAAATACGATCAATGCCATGCCAGCATCCCTGAAAAATGATCCCGCCTGGATTTACTGGTTAGGCCGGGCGCTGAAAGCTGAAGGCAGGCAGGAAGAAGCACGTACGCTGTTTAACAGTATTGCCGAACAGATGCATTTTTATGGTCAGCTGGCACTGGAAGAAAACGGCCAGAAAATCGGTGCGCCACTGGCAAGCCGCCCCGTCACGGCAGAAGAAATCGCGCCGATGGAAAAAAACCCGAACCTGCAACGCGCATTGAAATTCTATGCCATGAATCTGCGCATGGAAGGTACGCGTGAATGGAACTGGGAACTACGTAAAATGAATGAACGCCAGCATCTGGCTGCTGCCGAACTGGCACGTCAGAATAATCTGCTGGACCGCATGGTCAATACCTCGGACAGGACCAAGGGAGAACTGGACTTCAGCCAGCGCTACCCAACACCCTTTAATGAAAGCATGTATAAAACCACGCAATCGCTGGGACTCGACATGGCGTGGGTCTATGGCCTGATCCGCCAGGAGTCGCGCTTCATCATGAACGCGAAATCCCATGTTGGCGCATCCGGCCTGATGCAGATCATGCCAGCGACTGCGCGTTACGTAGCAAAAAAAATCGGCTTGGGGAATTTCGTACCGGAACAGGTCAATGATATTGATACCAATATTGCTCTTGGTACCAATTATCTGAATATGGTACTGACCGATCTCGGTGGTTCGCAGGCATTGGCTTCTGCTGCCTATAACGCAGGTCCCGGCAGACCACGCGCCTGGCGTTCTAAACTGACGCGCCCGGTTGAGGGTGCTATTTTTGCGGAAACGATTCCTTTTGCTGAAACCCGTGGCTATGTAAAAAATGTGTTGTCGAATGCGACTTACTACGCTGCGTTATTTGAAAAAAAACCACAATCACTGAAAACACGCCTGGGCACCGTGGTGCCTAAAGGTATGTCTGCCAGTGATGCCGAACTTCCTTAGGACAACATCATGCAAGACACAGAAATGCACCCTGCCCTCGCTGCCATGCTCAGTGGTGAAAAATCACGTATGCAACTGGTGATCGGCAATAAAAATTATTCCTCCTGGTCGATGCGTCCATGGGTCGCTTTACGCGCTTTTGGCATTCCATTTGAAGAAGTCCGTATCGACCTCTACGAACCGGATACCGCTACGCAAATTGCAGAATATTCACTGGCAGGACGTGTTCCTGTCTTGCTGGCCAATGACATCACGGTATGGGATTCGCTGGCGATTTGCGAATTCGTTGCGGAACAATTCCCCAACATCAATATGTGGCCAGAAGATATTGCAGCACGCGCCACGGCACGCAGTGTTTGCGCAGAAATGCACTCCGGCTTTGGTGCATTGCGTTCGGATATGCCAATGGATATTAAGGGCTTTCATCCCGGCAAAGGCAGAACACCGGGTTCTCAGGCCGATATCGGCCGTATCAGTGAAATCTGGGAAAACTGCTTGTCGACGTATGGCGCGCATGAGTTTCTGTTTGGTGAGTTTTCGATTGCAGACGCGTATTTCGCTCCGGTGGTAATGCGCTTTCGCAGCTACGATGTATCACTGGCACCTGCGCTGCAAGGCTATGTCAATCGCGTCATTGCGCATCCTGCCGTTGCGCAGTGGATCAGCGAAGCCATGACAGAACATGATCCACACGCAAACAAGTAACGCGCCACAAAAAGCAATGAAAATTTATACCGTTGGCGGCGCCGTCCGCGATGCCCTGCTCGGCTTGCCAGTACAGGACAGGGATTATGTGGTTGTCGGCTCGACACCGGAGCGTATGCTGGCTGCCGGATATCAGCCGGTAGGCAAGGATTTTCCTGTGTTTTTACATCCAAAAACGCACGAAGAATATGCGCTTGCCAGAACCGAGCGCAAAACTGCCGCAGGTTACAAAGGTTTTGTCTTTCATACTGATGAACATGTCACGCTGGAACAGGATCTGATCCGGCGCGATCTGACCATCAACGCGATGGCACAGGACGATCAGGGGCAGATTACCGATCCGTTTGGTGGCCGGAGCGATCTGCATCAGCGTGTATTTCGCCATGTCTCGGAGGCGTTTACCGAAGATCCGGTCAGAATTCTGCGAATAGCCAGATTTGCGGCGCGCTTTTCGGTCCCTCCCAACGACTTTACGCTGGCTGATGAGACATTAGCGCTGATGCAAAAAATGGTCGCCGCAGGTGAAGTCGATGCGCTGGTACCGGAAAGAGTATGGCAGGAGCTGGCACGTGGGCTCATGGAGGTCAAGCCATCACGCATGTTTGAAGTGCTGCGAGCCTGTGGTGCCCTGCAACGTATCCTGCCAGAACTCGATGCATTGTGGGGTGTGCCTCAGCCTGCAAAATATCATCCGGAGATTGATACCGGCGTACACGTGATGCTGGTTGTTGATTATGCCGCGCAACAAGGATATCCCCTGCCGATACGCTTTGCCGCGTTATTACATGACTTGGGCAAAGGAACGACACCACCAGAGCTGTGGCCTGCACATCATGGTCATGAGGAACGCAGCGCGAAGTTGGTAGATCAGGTATGTCAGCGTCTGAAAGTTCCGTCCGAGTGCCGTGATCTGGCCTTCATGACGGCGCGCGATCATGGCAATGTCGGCCGCGCTCTGGAAATGCGTCCTGCCACCATTGTGGATATGCTGACGCGCAATGATGCCTTTCGCAAACCACAGCGTTTTCTTGCTATGTTGCGAGCAGCGGAGTGCGACTGCTTTGGACGTAGTGGTCTGGACAACATCCAGTTCCCGCAAACAGCATGGCTGGAACAGACTTTACATGCAGCGCAGCAAGTCAATGGTGGGGAGATTGCACGCCAGTGTGCAGCACAGCCGCAGCGCATACCAGAAGCCATACGCGAGGCCAGAATTTTTGCAGTGCAACATCTTAAAAATATATCGTAAGTCCCTCAAATTCAATGTTTTCTGGAATAATCTGAACAGATCGCCTACAATGTGTTGTGCACTGCACAAATTCAGTTGCATTAAGGAATCATCATGAATACCTCCGACATTTTCCCCGAAGGCAACCGCCAACCGGCTGACGCCAAAACCACTTCTGCGATTTACGTCAAAGAACTCTCTGCGAAAGACCGGCATCGCATACTGAAGCATTTTCTGGCGCTGGAAGAAAGCGATCGTCTGCTGCGTTTTGGCACGTATCTGCCAGACCCGATGATAGAAAAATATGTAGAAGGCATCGATTTTTCCCGCGACAAAGTATTCGGTGTCGTCAGTCACCATTTCCGCCTGGTTGGTGTCGGTCATCTGGCTTATGCAGCGCGCAGCCAAGAAGACGAAGATAGCGACAAAGATGCCGTTGCAGAATTTGGCGTATCGGTATCGAGTTCCGCACGCGGTAAAGGTGTTGGCTCCAAATTATTTGAACGTGGCGCGATACATTGCCGTAATGACGGAATTGACACACTCTACATGCATTGCCTGTCGTCAAATCAGACAATGATTCATATTGCCAAAAAAGCTGGCATGGAGATTTTCAGGGAATATGGCGAAGCCGATGCCTACCTGAAGCTCATGCCCGCCGATGCCTCCAGCGTCCTCAAGGAAGCGGTGCAAGAGCAATTTGCAGCGATTGATTACACCATCAAGGCAAATACCCGCGCTGCCGTTAAATGGCTCCGGCACTTGCCAGGCATACGGGATACTCACCGCGACACCCATCATGACGCACATAAAAACGATGCAGAAGCCGGTGTGCCGGAAGTTAAGTCTGACTGAGCACGGGTAAGGCGGTCGTCTCCTTGATCTGCTGCAAGGCAAAGCTGGACTTCACGTCCAGCACCGCAGGATGGCGCAATAATGTCTCCATCATAAAGCGTGAAAAATGATTCATGTCTTCGACATGAACACGCAGCAGATAATCCATTTCTCCGGTCATGGCATAACAGGCAACGACCTCCGGCCATTGCGCCACCGAGACTGAAAAATCATCCCGTGGTGAACGTGACATCCCCTTACCCGGGTTGTCGCTATGCTTCTCCAACCGCACATTAACATACGCCAGCAAACCCAGACCTATCCGCGCTGGCTCCAGCAAGGCGACATATTTACGTATCACCCCACTCTCTTCCAGACGCTTGATACGCCGCAGGCATGGTGAAGGCGACAGATTAATACGTTCGGCAACCTCCTGATTCGTTAGCCGACCATCGGCCTGCAAAATCGCCAGAATTTTTCTATCAATTTTATCCAACTCTATAGACATTAGATTCTGCCAATTAATATAAATAATGAGCAATATTATTGCGTAAATTCCGCAATGTTTGGGTTATTTTGAAATTTTATGGCGCGTTTCGCGGACTATACTGAGAGCTTGATCTGCATCAAAACTGATTCAAAAAAAGACGATTCTGATGCGGAAAATGACAAATTTATACAGGAGACAGGCATGACATTCCAGACTTGGGAAAACCCCATGGGCACCGATGGTTTTGAGTTTATCGAATACGCAGCACCTGATCCGAAAGCACTCGGCGAACTGTTTGTCACGATGGGCTTTACCGCCATTGCCAAACATCGCACCAAGGATGTCACCCTGTATCGCCAAGGTGGCGTGAACTTCATCATCAATGCCGAACCTGATTCTTTTGCTCAAAAATTTGCCCGCAAACACGGCCCTTCCGTTTGTGCGTTTGCGTTCCGCGTCAACGATGCTAACGCCGCTTACAAACGTGCGCTGGATCTGGGCGCATGGGGCTTTGATAACAAAACCGGCCCGATGGAACTGAATATTCCTGCGATCAAAGGCATCGGCGACTCGCTGATTTATTTTGTCGATCGCTGGCATGGTAAAGATGGTGCGCAAGATGGTGCTATCGGCAATATCAGTATTTACGATGCCGACTTCGTTGCATTGCCAGGCGTGGATTCGAACCCTGTCGGCAGCGGCCTGACTTACATCGATCATCTGACGCACAACGTCCATCGCGGTCGCATGAAAGAATGGGCAGATTTCTATGAAACATTGTTCAATTTCCGCGAAATCCGCTACTTCGATATCGCTGGCAAACACACTGGTCTGAAATCAAAAGCAATGACTTCGCCTTGCGGCAAAATCCGTATTCCTATCAACGAATCCTCGGATGATAAATCCCAGATCGCAGAATACCTCGACCTGTACCACGGCGAAGGCGTGCAACATATCGCGATGGGTACAGACAATGTGTATGACACTGTCAGCGGCATGAAAGCCAATGGCGTGGCATTCCAGGATACGATAGAAACCTACTACGATCTGGTGGACCGTCGCCTGCCGGGACACGGCGAGCGCCTGGAAGAATTGCGCAAACTGCGGATTTTGATTGATGGTAAGAGCACTGAACATTCCCGCGAATTGTTGTTGCAGATTTTCACCACGACAGTGATCGGCCCGATCTTCTTTGAAATTATTCAACGTAAAGGCGATCAGGGTTTCGGCGAGGGAAATTTCCGCGCCCTGTTTGAATCGATTGAGCTCGATCAGATACGACGCGGTGTATTGAAAGACGATAAAACACCAGCATAATTCTGCATAGAATCGACAAGGTCAACAGGGCGAATCACCTGTTGGCCTTTTTTGTATCGCCATACCCTGGCGACACCTTGCACTACGCGCAAGAATTCAATCACTGATACATCACTTCTGTATCAATTTGGTTTGCATTGATTTACATTGATTTGCATGTGTTTGCATGGTGTACAAGTAGTTGAATAAAGGAATAATCATGACGACAGCAACAGTTTCCAATGAGGAATTTCTGGCTACCGTAGCAGAAAAATCTGACGGTGCCGCTTTACGCGGAGACTATAGCCAGGCCGATGCCCGCTATGTGGTGCAACAGCACTGGGATGCGTACACTGAAGCAGAACACGCGCTATGGCGCAAACTGTACCAGCGACAAGCGGCATTGCTGCCGGGGCGTGCCTGTCAGGAATTTATCGACGCCCTCGAAAAAATGGATGCCGCCCACGGCATTCCCGATTTTACACAGACCTCGGATGCCTTATTCAAGGCCACAGGCTGGACGATCGTCGCTGTTCCCGGGTTGATTCCTGAGCTGACTTTTTTTGAACATCTGGCCAATCGTCGTTTCCCGGTCACAGTCTGGCTGCGCACGCCGGAAGAATTTAATTACATCGTTGAGCCAGATGTCTTTCACGATTATTTCGGCCATGTTCCAATGCTGTTCAATCCGGTATTTGCGGACTATATGCAGTTGTATGGTAAGGGCGGCCTCAAAGCCATGTCGCTTGGCGGCCTTGATTATCTGGCTCGTCTGTATTGGTACACAGTGGAATTCGGATTGATCAATACACCGGAAGGGCTGCGTATTTATGGCGCCGGGATTTTATCGTCGGCAGGTGAAGTGGAATATTGTCTGAGTCGCGGCACGCATTCGCATCATCTGCGTCTCGACATTGAGCGCTGTCTGCGTACACTGTATAAAATCGATACGTATCAGGAAACCTATTTCGTGATCGACGACTTTCAGCAATTATTCGATGGAACCGCTCCCGACTTCACCCCTGTGTATGAGCGTCTGAAACAGCTACCGTCGCTGCCTGCCAACAGCTTGCTGGCGCATGAAACAGAACTGCTGGAAGCGCTGTGATCGCACGATGCGGTTAGCCACAACACTTGCTTACAAGATAGCGCCGGGCTGAAGCAAGCCCGTTACAATTGCGTGTTTAAATCAGGACATCAGATGGATTTGATGTCCTGATCTGTTTTTTATCACTAAAAATTTCATCGCAATGAAACAATCTGTCTTTGTAGAAACAGAGTTTTTCCTCCTGATATTGTTTACCTTCGTCTTCCCCATCAGCATTTACGCTTACATGATGTGGAAACAGTCTATTTCACGCAAAACGGTGCTGTTATTTGGCGTGCTGTTGATTGTGATTTCCGCCATCAATATTTTTCTGTTGCAGCTTTTAAAAATAATGGCAAAAAGCTCGTTATCACCTATGGACGACATGATTTTTACCTCAGAAGTCTCGGTCGCGCTGTATGTTATACCGGCGATTTTTGCCGGCATCGGGGTCAACATCATTTCTCATATCCTGATCTCGCACCTGACCGAAGCAGAGAAAAAATTCGACCATGATCATGTCGCCTGAATATTCATAAAAATATACTCCCCCTAGTATAAAAAACTCCCGCTTATATTATCTCGTCGGGATGATACTTTTATACTTAAACATGGGGGAGTATCTGTTTTATTGACTATTATTTCAAATACGCCAGTACACTGCCTTGTCGCGTTGCATCAATGCGTTGGCGATCATTTCACGACGTAAGGTCGCATAATCTTCGTGAAATTGCAGAAAAAACTGGTTGAGCTCCGCTTCCGGATATGGCCGCCCTTCCTGCAATTGCGCTGCCAGCCAGCGCAAAATCACCAGACGCTTTTTACGCTGTTCAGGAATTTTCAACAGACGCCCATCCTGAATAAAAGAAGCCATCACACGGTCGGCTTCGGCAGCAGTTGATTCGACCTCCAGCGCAGCCTGACTGGCATTCCAGACTGCATGAAAACGCTCGGTACGACTGCTCTGCAAACGTTGTTGCGCCAGTTGCAACCAGCTCGCACTACCGTACCCACCGACCAGATCATGTGCAATCGGCTGCCAGCAAGCCTCTTCGGTACTGAGTCCTAATGCCAGAAGATATTCTGCCCGCACCACAACATACTGACGCCGATATGGCAACAGATAAGCAGAAGGATCCACTTGCAATTGTCGTACAGCGTCTGCGTAACTGGCGTACCAGTGATTGGTGTATCCACCGACTTCGCTACCATGCCAGAAATCGCCCATATCATCAGTCGCAGCAGCTTCTGCCCCCAATACGTGGCGGGCATGTTCCCAATGCTGGAAACCCGTATCTGCAGCGGCCAAATTGAGGCAATGCCGTAATTGCCAGGTCTCGGGCATCGTCCAGCCACGCTGACGACTGAGTATCAGCGCACGTTTTTGCGCTGCATGTTGGCCAGTCTCCAGCAAGTTCAGCAATAACCGAGCGCGTGTTTTGATTTCAGTGGTCAGCGCATTCATACGGATGCTCCTGACGCTGGCATTGCACATGAAGCTGAGCATAAAACTGAACGTGAAACTGATACCGCCATCGCGCTAGCCATATTTGCGGAAGGAAGCAAGGATGTGAGATATGTAGCGTCTGCGGAGAACGCCGACAAAACGGAAAGACAATAACGAGGTATTAACATGATAAGACTCCTGTTCGCTTATCGACGACCCGCTGACGTCAAACGAAACCTGGATTCATCACATTAAAAAGAATGGATTGCAGGGTGAGAGCCTCTTGAGCGGGCAGGCGCCCCTGAGCACCTGTGCCGCGATTGTAGAGCGTAGGTCTGGTCAGTGTCAATGCAGATTCACAACACTTCGATCACTGAGTCCTGCATCCATCCTGGCTCAATCGTATACCGATGGCTGACCCGGTGGCCGGGTTTTAAAGCGCTTGTGCGCCCAGAAATATTCGGCTGGCGACTTCAGAATTTCTTGCTCAATATAATGATTCATATAACGCGTTGCCGCGTTGATATCCTCACCCGGATAATTCTCCCACGGTTCGCGGAACGCCACCTTCCAGCCACGATAATCCGGCAACATGGTCGCAATGACGGGAATGACTTTGGCTTTGGTCGTCGCAGCGATTCTTGGTACTGCGGTCAGCGTTGCGGCAGGCACGCCAAAAAAAGGAATGAATTCCGCATCCTTGGCGCCAAAATCCATATCCGGCAGCATAAAAAAAGGCAAACCTTCGCGCATCGCACGAATAATCGGCTTTACGCCTTCTGCACGCGAAAATAATTTCACCGGACGAAAACGCGAACGACCTTTACGCAGGGCCTCATCAAAAACGGCATTGCTTTGTCGGGTGTAAATCGAACATAAAGACGATTCCAGCATCACCGCCACCCCCGCTACATCAAGACAAACAAAATGCGGACACATCAGAATCGTCGGTCCCGCTTGTATCGTTGCCAGCGGTACTGCCGGATCAAGCTGAATCAGCTTTTTTAATCGAGCCTCAGATGACCACCACAGAATCCCGCGTTCCAGCACGCTGCGGGCGTAGACTTCAAAATGGCGACGGGCAATCTGCATTCGTTCTTCTTCGCTCAGATCCGGCAAGCAAAGGCGCAGATTGGTCAGTGTGATATGCCGGCGCTTTTTGATCAGACGAAACAACAGGCGCCCGACCGCTTCGCCCAGTCGCCCCAGA
Organism: Undibacterium sp. SXout7W; assembly: GCF_049339385.1. Taxonomy (NCBI): domain Bacteria; kingdom Pseudomonadati; phylum Pseudomonadota; class Betaproteobacteria; order Burkholderiales; family Oxalobacteraceae; genus Undibacterium; species Undibacterium sp. SXout7W. The sequence goes on from NZ_JBMPPF010000009.1 coordinate 86,045, forward strand.
ATAGGCAGAGGCAACCAGTGCAGCAACCACATCAACGCCAACACCAGTCTCATGCCTGCTCCTGCGTTGACGCTGTGTTATTGCCATCGTCGCTGTTGTTGCCATTGTTACTGTTGTTGCCATTGTTGCTGCTTTCAGGACCGTCCACACCATCAGGCTTTTTGTAACGGTTATAGCTCCAGAAATACTGCGCCGGTGTTTGTGCAATCAGTTTCTCCATTGCACGATTAATTGCTGTTGCCTGTTGCGTTGCATCGCTGCCCAACTCTTCTTCAAACGGTACAAATCGCACCACATAACCACGTCCCAACGGCAGGCGCTCTGCATACGTCAGGATGATCGGCGCACCTGTCATGCTGTGCAATTTGGCAGAAAGCGTCATGGTATAGGCCTGCTTACCAAAAAAATCAGCCCAGACACCCTCTCCCTCCTGCGGTACCTGATCAGGCAATAATCCTATCGGCTCACCTTTTTTCAAGGCCTTCGCCATCATCCGTACGCCGGACAGATTGGCCGCCGCCAGCAATAAATTATCGCGGGCACGTGCCCCTTCAATCAGTGGCTTTAATGCATCTTTACGGGGTGGACGATACAAAACCGTCAACTTTGTTCTGGTAGCAATAAATTGCGCCACAATTTCAAAACAGCCCAGATGAGGTGTTAAAAATATCACCCCTTTTTTTGCATCCAGCGCCGCCTGCACCAGCGCCCAGTTTTCGACACTCGCCGTCCGTAATACACGCTCAGGTCTGGCGCACCAGATAAACGGCAGCTCCAGAATATTCTTCCCCGCCTCCCTGACCGCAGCATGTAAATGTCCGGAAACACCAGCACGCGCCATGTTTTCCTGCATACGACGGCGATACGATGCCGACAGCAAATACACCATCCAGCCTAATGACGATCCTGCAAAATGCAGTACCGAAAGTGGAAAAATTGATAAAAATCGGAATAAAGTGACAAGCATGATGCTGCTCAAGAATCAGTGAAAAATTGAGGGGTATTCGACACACGTCGAATAGAAGGCGTAAAATATCACACATTGGCTGACTGTTGAGGTTCTGACAGCAATGCTACCGCCGAGTTAACAGACAACTTGCGAGGCGGTATATAAATTCCGCTAAAGCGTCGCAGGTTCTCTCACCGACTGCGGCACATTTTTTACGGTCATTTTTTACAGGAGCCTGCGATGGCAAATGATTTTCTTTTTACCTCCGAGTCCGTATCCGAAGGACATCCAGACAAAGTTGCGGATCAGATTTCTGATGCGATTCTGGACGCGATTCTCGAACAAGACCCTTATTCCCGCGTTGCTGCTGAAACCCTGACCAATACCGGTCTGGTGGTGTTGGCTGGCGAAATCACCACGCAGGCCAATGTAGATTACATTCAGGTCGCACGTGACACCATCAAGCGCATCGGCTACGACAATACTGAATACGGCATCGATTACAAAGGCTGTGCAGTATTGGTGGCGTACGACAAGCAATCAAATGACATCGCCCAGGGCGTGGATCGCGCCAGCGATGACTACCTGAACATCGGCGCCGGTGATCAGGGCCTGATGTTTGGTTATGCGTGCGATGAAACACCAGAATTAATGCCAGCACCGATTTACTACTCACATCGTCTGGTTGAACGTCAGGCACAACTGCGTAAGGATGGCCGCCTGCCTTTCCTGCGTCCGGATGCCAAATCCCAGGTCACCATGCGCTATGTCGATGGCAAGCCACACAGCATTGATACAGTTGTTTTATCGACCCAGCACAGCCCGGATCAAAGCGAGACATCCAGCAAGATGAAGCAGTCTTTCATCGACGCGGTGATTGAAGAAATCATCAAACCAGTGCTGCCGAAAGAATGGCTGCAAGATACCAAATACCTGATCAATCCTACCGGTCGCTTCGTGATCGGTGGCCCGCAAGGTGATTGCGGTCTGACTGGTCGTAAAATCATCGTCGATACTTACGGTGGTGCCTGCCCGCACGGCGGTGGCGCGTTCTCCGGTAAAGATCCTACCAAGGTTGATCGTTCCGCTGCATACGCCGCACGCTATGTTGCGAAAAATATCGTCGCTGCTGGTCTGGCACGTCAATGCCAGATTCAGGTTGCGTATGCAATCGGTGTGGCACGTCCGATGAACGTTACGGTGTATACCGAAGGTACAGGCGTAATCCCGGATGAGCAAATCGCTGCACTGGTCAATGAACATTTTGACCTGCGTCCGAAAGGCATTATCCAGATGCTGGATCTGCTGCGTCCGATTTACTCCAAAACAGCGGCGTATGGTCACTTTGGTCGTGAAGAGCCGGAGTTCACTTGGGAGCGCACAGATAAAGCTGCCATCTTGCGCGCTGCTGCCGGGCTGTAATTTTTACTATTCAAGGAGTTGAAGCCGCGATGCAATGGAGTTTGTCGAGAAGTGAATTCATTGCATCCGGCTGCCAGCAACTGATTGTGCAACACATACTGAAAACGATACCGCTGCTGGCTCTCTGTGGCCTGGCAGCGCTCTCCATCAATCCTGCCCAAGCGGCTGCTAACAACAAAGCCAAAACTGCAAACGACTGGTGCCCACCGCTGGTGGCACGGCTACCCAAAGTATCGCTCAATGATTGTCGCAGCAGCAAACTCAATCCTACTGGTGCGTCGTCGCTGAATGGTTTTCCGGTGCTGGCGCGCGATATCAACGCTGATACCAAACATCCCCATGCGATCAGAATTTTATTGCTCGGCGGTATACATGGCGATGAGCAAACAGCGTCTTCGATTGTATTCAAATGGATGGAGTTAATGCAAAAACCCGGTGCACAGGAATTCAACTGGAAAATCGCGCCTATCGTTAACCCTGATGGCTTGATGGCACCAAAGCCCAAGCGTGTGAATGCGCGGGGCATTGATCTGAATCGTAATTTCCCGACACCAAACTGGCAAAAAGAAGCACCAAATTACTGGGCTCGCGTGACCCGCAGTGACCCACGTCGTTACCCTGGGAAAACGCCGATTTCTGAACCTGAAAGCCGCTGGGTATATGACACCATTGAGCGATACAAACCGGATGTGATTATCTCCGTACATGCACCATTTGGCGTTCTGGATTTCGATGGTCCGACCACGCCACCGAACCGTTTTGGCCGACTGATTTATAACCGTGTTGGCGTATATCCGGGTTCATTAGGAAATTACAGTGGGCTGCACAAAGATATTCCGGTCGTCACGATAGAGTTGCCAAATGCAACGCAAATGCCGCCTGATACCGAAGTACTGCGCATCTGGCAAGACATGCAAGTCTGGATACGCCGCCATGTTGCTGCACCAATGAAGACCGCCAAAAATCCTTGATCTGAACGAGATTCATATCAAGGATACAGCTCATTTACGCTACACCTCATCAACAACAATCGCGTCGTTGATGAGCACTCAGGTCTCCGCCCACATCCTGAGCAAATTGTGATAATGCCCCGTCAATTGCACGATCGCTTCGGCATCTGCACCGCTCGCATTCAGTTTCTGGATCGCACCATCCATGCCATATAACAAGGCGCGCTGACCATCATCCCTGATCATGCTTTGAGTCCAGAAAAATGAAGCTAGCCGGACTCCTTCCGTGACCGGCGTGACACGATGCAAACTGGTCGATGGATACACTACCATATGCCCCGCAGGGAGTTTAATGCGGTGGCTGCCATAGGTATCTTCGATGACCAGTTCGCCACCATCGTATTCATCGGGATCGGATAAAAACAGAGTACAGGAAACGTCTGTACGGATTTTTTTTCCCGTACCCGGTAAGAGCCTGACGGCATTATCAACATGCTCCCCGAAATACTGTCCGCCACCATACAAATTAAACATAGGCGGATAGACTATCGCCGGTAACACGGCACTGATAAATTGCGGATGTTTTTCTAGCGCTGAAAGAATCAGATCAGCGAGCCGCAATGCGTGCGGCCCGCCTTCTGGCAGTTGCCAGTTATTTTTTACCAGACTGCCTTGATAGCCAGCAGTCACTTGCCCATCAACCCATTGCGCCTGGTTTAACTGGTCACGGCAAAAATTGATGTCATCTACACTCAGAATATCAGGAATCGTAATCAACATATCAATCAGAATTAAATAGGGCTGACGCACAATGATGTCAGCAAGGCGGGCAACGAAGGCAGCAGCACTGGTAAGGGGCTGCTACGGTTCTGGTGAGGCACTCTACAACAAAGAATTCTCACGCCGTTGTGGCGGCTTTGCGTCAGTCCTGACAAAGAAAAATGGAGTGATGAAGCTCGTACACATGGGGAGAAATATGCAAGAGATTCTTCACGCCAGAAAAAATCTGACCAGTGTACGACGTCAGTAAATCGCTGGTCAGGCTAGTTTGCGCAATGACCGCTATCGCTACTCAGACGGTCATGATAAAAATCAGAAACGATAGGCAAACGTCAGTAGTACTCCACGCCCTTTTGCTGGCGTGGCGCGACCACTGGATGCTGTTTCAAAATAATATTCGTCCGTCAGATTTTGTAAGTTCAAACGAATGTCATAGTCTTTTTGTTTATACGCAATCGTCGCGTCATAACGGTGATAACCATCGACATAAGCTGTTTCAAAATTATTCAGATAACGTCTGGATGCATAGAGCACACCACCGCCGATTTCCCACTGCTGAGCGGGACTGAATGTACTCCATAATGTGACGTTATGACGTGGAGTATTCGGCAGGGTTTTACCGACCGCAGAAATGCCGCCGCTGGTTTCTTTGAGCGCATTGATTTTGCCATCCAGCAGCGTATAACCGGCCATCACTTGCCATGCAGAAGTAACGCGACCAACGATGCCGAGTTCAATACCCTGCACTTGAGTATCACCGGACAAGGTCACGACCGAAGTCAGCGGATCGGTCGTACGGGCATTGGTTTTCTGGACGCGGAAAACAGCGCCGTTCAGGCTCAGATTCCCGTCCAGAAAATCAAGCTTGGTACCAAGCTCTATCGATTTGTTTTTCTCGGGATCGAGATTGACATTCGATGCGGATAAAGCCAGCGTTTCTGTCGAAGGATTGAATGATGTTCCGTAGGATACATAGTAAGACTGCATTTCTGTCGGCTGCCAGATCAGACCAGCACGAGTGCTCAGCATGTTATCGGTGTGGGATAAATCTGTTCTGACTTTGGTACTGTAACTGTATGCAGACTGTGAAGCGCGGTAACGATCCCAACGTACACCCGCCACCAGCTTCCATTGTGGATCAAGATCAATCTGATCGTTCAGGTAGAGCGCAACCGACGTTGCATCTGAATCCGTTTGCGTACTGGCAGTACGCACCGCTGTTGCGGGCTTGGCCACATACAAAGGAGCAGCCAGATTGACGTTACCAAGCCCGCTCCAGGTATATCCGGCATTGGCATACTTATCTTTCGCCAACTCCAGCCCGCTGGTGAAGGTATGCTGCACGCCAGCCAGTTTCCGCTTCACAATCAGGTCGGTCTGATTCACGAAAGAACTATCGTCAATCACACGATCACCAGGGTTATATACGGCCACAATTTTATCCAAAGCAATACCAACAGGATAAGTACCCGTCACGTTGACCCGTGTAGGCGACGCCGTGGTTGTGTATTTAGCATACTGTGTTCTGTTTTGCAGTGTCGTATCTTTATCGATTTTATGTTTGATACTGACGCTGGCAATCGATGCGTCCTGATCATACCGGTCATCGGTATAACCGTAGTAACGACTGGCAGGAGCGTTGATGGGCTTGCCATTCACAACAGGAAAACCATAATCGGGAATATCTTTATTACGTTGAATAAATGCAGACAAAATAATTTCGGTTGGCGTTCCGATGCCCAGTCGCAATGAGGGCGCAACACCAAAACGCTTGTTCTGCACTACATCGCGTGTTGACTCGCTATCTTGCACAAAAGCGTCTACGCGAAATGCGGATGTCTCGGACAATGGACGGTTCAGATCTAGTGTACTGCGATAGTAGCTGTCTGTACCGATCGTGGCAGTCACTTCACCACTTGCCCGAAGGTTGGGTTTACGGCTTGACTGGTTAATCACGCCGCCGGTAGAGCCACGTCCAAACAGCATCGACGAAGGCCCTTTTAATACTTCGACCGCTTCCAGATTAAAGGTATCACGGCTGTACTGACCTCGATCGCGGAAGCCATCCAGATACACGTCCGTTCTGGCAGAATAGCCACGTAGATTGATATTGTCGCCGATCTGCCCGCCTTCGCCGGCAGAGATGGTAATCCCGGGAACATTGCGCAAGGCTTCGCTCATGGTCGTTGCCGCCTGCGCATTGAGCACCGCCCGATTCACCACATTCACAGTCTGGGGAATATCGCGCATGTCAGCACCAGCTTTATTGCCGATAGTCGATGTGGCTGCGGCATAATTATCTTTATCAGCACGCTCCTGCACCTTGATTTCAGGTAGTACGGCAGGCGCTGTTTGTGCTATTGCAGGAGCCGCAACGGCTGTGAGTAATGCAGTCGCTAACGGTGTCAGACGGTGTTTCATTTGTTTCCTCTTTTATAGTAAGCCAATGATGAATAACAGAAATGGCTGGCTGACAAAAAGAGTCGTTGCTGGCTGCTGCAATACGAAGTAAATATAATCACACAACATTATAAATGAGAATTATTCTCATTAAAAGTTTTTTGTTACAACTCTTCACACAGAAGACAAACATAGAATTGTCATCGCAGTGTGTCGCAGCGAAGAAAGTACCGGCTTACACAAAACTTGACAACAATGAGCCACCACACCACCTGGATAATTTTGTACCAGTCCTGATTCATTAACACTGACGAGAAAAATCAGACCACAACAGACAGGGAACAGGCAGAAGACACCGTATTCAACCGAAGTACCGAATACACCGGAAAACATCAACTACATCTGTTTCAAAAAGAAACAGTCCGAAGTGCGATAATGGGCGTTTGACCAGACATTAAACTGAATTGCAGGCTATATCTTTGGTTGAATTTTTTAGTATTCAACACTTCCTGATTGCTACGCCGTTTCGATTGCGTGTCAGACATGGATGAATCATTCACCTAATCCGTTTTCCTGTGCCGGAGAGCGGATTTTATTTAAGAATGTGCATGACGCTGTTTCAATTATTACGACAATTTATCCGTCAGCACTGGCGACATTATGCGGCGGCAGGTGCCATGCTGGCTGCAGTGGCAGTGATGACAGTCTGGATACCGCGCCGTGTCGGTACCGTCATTGATGGCATGGTCTCACATCAGCTGGATCAGCGCGCTTTGTTGACAGAACTCGGCTGGCTACTCGCCATGGGAGCTGCTATTTACTTCCTGCGCGTGGGCTGGCGCATGCAGTTGTTCACAGCCTCTTATCAACTCGGGGTGGAACTGCGTACCCGTCTGTATCAGCGTCTGAGCGTGCAAGGTGCCGGTTTTTTTCAGCAGCAAAGAACTGGCGATCTGATGGCATTGGGCACCAATGATGCCGATGCGATTGAACTGGCATCAGGCGAAGCAGCGCTGGCGGGTTTCGATGGTTCGCTGACCTTCGCACTGGTCATTGGCATGATGTTGCTCGGCGTTGACTGGCGTCTGGCACTGGCTGCCCTGCTGCCATTTCCTTTCATGGCGTGGGCCTTCAGAAACATCACCCATCACGTACACGAAGCCTCCCGCGACTCGCTGGATCGTTTCAGTAAACTCAATGAGCAGGTACAGGAAACACTGGCCGGTGTGCGCACTTTACGGGCACTGGGTCTTGAGCAGCGCAGCGCGGCGCAGTTTGCCGAACTCGCTGAACAGGCCGCAGCAGCGAGCCTGTCGGCACAGCGCTGGGAAGCCGCGTATGAGCCAGCGGTCGGTATTGCCCTTACCTCTGCCGGAGCATTGACACTGGGGGTTGGCGGTTATCTGGTCTGGCACGGTGACATCACGATCGGCGCACTGACCAGCTTTACCATGTATCTCGGGCAACTGATCTGGCCGATGTTTGCCGCTGGCTGGGTATTATCGTTACTGGAGCGTGGCAAAGCCGCCTGGAACCGCCTGGAACCTGTGTTATCGCAGCCCTTATCGATCGAAGACAAAGGCACACTCAGTCATCCTCCTGCTGGCCTGCTGGAGTTGCAACACATCAGTTTCACTTATCCTGGTCAGGTGCAAGCAGCATTGGAAGATATCTGTCTGCGTATTGCACCGGGACAAACGCTGGGGATCGTCGGCCCTACCGGCTCGGGCAAATCCAGCATCATCCGGCTTTTGCTGCGCCAGATAGAGACCGGGCATGGTCGCATCTGCTGGGGTGAACATCCGTTGTCAGCCTATCCTCTGCATGCACTGCGCCGCGCGATCAACTGGGTAGCACAAGAGCCTTTTTTATTTTCTGCGTCGATTGCAGACAATATTGCCCTCAGCAATCCAGCTGCAACACGCGAGCAAATCATCCATGCCGCAACGCTGGCAGCGGTACACGACGATATTCTGCGCTTTCCGCAGGGATACGACACTCCCGTCGGCGAACGCGGCGTAACCTTGTCTGGAGGCCAGCGCCAGCGTGTGGCGATTGCGAGAGCACTGTTGACCGACAGTCCCCTGCTCTTGCTCGATGATGCATTGTCTGCCGTCGATACCGATACCGAAACCCGCATCCTGCAACATCTGGCCCGTTTGCGATTACAAACACATGCGCAAGGCACTGAACGCAGCGCGGTCATCGTCAGCCATCGTCTCAGTGCTGTGGTGGATGCAGATCAAATCATCGTCCTGCGCGATGGCAAGATTACCGAGCAAGGCACGCATCAACAACTGCTTGAGCGGCAACAATGGTATGCATCGCAGTGGCGCTATCAGCAACTGGAGGCAAGTCTGAATGCAGCCTGAACAACCCAATATCAGACATCGCACCGAAAAACAGCTCGCGGTGCAATTACTGGTCAACGCTGCACATCCTGAAAAACACCATGTGATTGCCGGCATCCTGTTCCTGCTGATTGCCGCAGGTCTGGAAGCGGTCGGCCCTCTGCTCGGCAAAGCGTTTATTGATCGCTACCTGTTACCACATCAGATGGACTGGCCGCTGGTGCTACTGTTACTCGCAGGCTATGTGCTGACAGGTTGGGCGGCCACCTGGCTGCGCTATCTGCAATTAACCCGTCTGGCAGGGGTGGCAATGCGGTCGGTGCGTCGTTTGCGCGAGCAAGTGTATGGCCATGTATTGCGACTGCCGATGGCATTTTTTGATCAAGCGATTACGGGTCAGTTGGTCAGTCGTGTGACCAACGATACGGAATCAGTCAAAAATTTATACGTACAAGTCTTGTTCGTGATGCTCGACAGTTCGATCGTGGTGCTGGGCGCGCTGGTCGCAATGGCATGGCTGGAATGGCGGCTGATGCTGATCGTCACGATGCTGATCCCGGCAGTCATCATCATCGTCTGGTTTTATCAACGCTGGAGCGCACCGGCGGTCAGTAAGGCACGCCAGCTGCGCAGTGAGATCAATGCCCAGGTGGCAGAGAGCATCAATGGTATGAGTGCGCTGCAAGCCAGTAATGCAGAACAACGCTTCGGCAAACGCTTCGCTGATACCAATCAGCTGCATTACGCAGCAAGACTGGACGAGTTACGCGCCAATGCCTGGCTGCTCCGCCCGGCACTGGATTTTCTGAACGCTGTGTTACTCGTGATCGTGATTTTCTGTTTTGGGCAGCGTAGTTTTTCCGGTGTTGAAATCGGTATTCTGTATGCGTTTGTCAGCTATATTGCCCGCGTGGTCGATCCGCTGATACAGATCACTCTGCAATTCGGACAAATCCAGCAAGCCGTTGTCTCCGCCGCCCGCGTCAATACCTTGCTTAACGAAACCGTCGTCAGCCAGTCTGATACCAATGCGCAAATGCAGCATGGAGAAGTCCGCATAGCACATCTGAGTTTTGGTTATGATCCTGCACATCCGGTACTGCACAATCTGCAGTTGCATATTCCTGCCGGAAGTTTTTATGGCATCGTTGGTCATACCGGCAGTGGTAAATCAACGCTGATGAGCCTGCTGCTGCGGTTTTATACAGCACAATCGGGCAGCATCTGTATTGACGACCAGCCACTGTCCGCGTTCTCTGATGCACATTTCCGCGCCAGTGTCGGACTGGTGCCGCAAGAACCATTTTTGCTGGCGGCCAATGCGCGCGACAATATTGCGATGGGACGCGATATCAGTGAAGCCGATATCATGGCAGCCGCAAAGGCTGCGCATGTGCATGATTTCATATTGCAACTGGAAGATGGTTATGACACGCCTCTGGGCGAAGGTGGAGCCAGACTTTCTACGGGACAAAAGCAACTGATCGCCATCGCCCGCGCGCTTGCTGGCAAGCCACGCATCTTGTTTCTGGATGAGGCCACATCACATATCGATAGTGAAACCGAGCAAATCGTACAGCTTGCATTAACGGAATTACGTGGCAGCGTCACTATCATTGCCATCGCACACCGCTTGTCGACGATACGTGATGCCGACAGCATCATCGTTCTGAATCACGGACAACTGGTCGAACAAGGAAATCATGCAAGCCTGATGCAACTCGATCAGGGCATTTATCAAAAACTGTATTTGTTGCAAACGCTGGAAGAATAAGGACACAACATGAAATGGATTATCGCCATGCTGGCACTGGCTGCATCTGCGGTTGCAGGTGTACTGGCTTACGTATTTCTGGTGCTTGCACCAGACTTGCCAGCGCTGGATGCCGTCACCGATTACAAACCAAAAATTCCGTTGCGTATCTATACATCCGATAATGCACTGATCGGAGAGTTTGGAGAAGAGCACCGGGATTTCGTGCCGATTAAATCGATTCCCCCACTCATGAAAAATGCCTTACTGTCGATCGAAGATGCGCGTTTTTATGAACATGGCGGGATTGATTTTATCGGCGCAGCACGGGCGGTACTGGCGGATTTGCGCGGTGGATTTCATCAGGGCGCATCGACCATCACCATGCAAGTCGCCCGGAATTTTTTCCTCACGCAAGAAAAAACCGTCAATCGTAAACTGCGGGAAATTCTGCTGACGTTGCGTATCGAACAGGCACTGAGTAAAGACCAGATTCTTGAACTGTATATGAACCAGATTTACCTGGGACAACGCACCCACGGTTTTTCCAGCGCTGCACGCACTTATTTTGGCAAACCCCTCGATCAATTGACGATTGCAGAAGCCGCCATGCTGGCGGGAGTGCCGCAAAATCCGGTGCGCCATAACCCGGCAGTCAATCCGCAACGTGCCAAACAAAGACAGATGCTGGTATTAAAAAGCATGCTCAACAAAGGCATGATTACCGAAGCACAATTTGATCAGGCCAGCAAAGAACATCTGACCATCACCGGCAAACAGCAATTTGACGCCCATGCCGATTATGTCGCAGAACTGGTGCGGCAACGGGTCGTGGCAGAATACAAAGACCTCGCCTATACCTCGGGCATCAAGGTCTACACAACGCTATTAAAAGCAGATCAGGACGCCGCCTATGAAGCAGTGCGCCGCAACGTGCTGGCTTACGATCAGCGTCACGGCTATCGCGGTCCGGAAGCCTTCATCCGCTTACCCGCTGACGAAGAAGCAAGAGATGACGCGATTGACGAAGAACTGCGCAAACATCCGGCGAATGACAAATTATTGGCGGCAGTGGTCACTGATGTCAGCAGCAAATCGGTACATGCAGACCTTGCCTCTGGCGAGAACGTAGAACTCAGTGGTGATGGCCTGCGCTTTGCAGCCAGTGCCTTGCAGTCTAATGCTAAATCAGACTTGAAAATTGTCCCCGGCGCCGTCATCCGCGTTGTGCAGGATGCAAAAAAGCGTTGGTCGATTACACAAATACCGGAAGTAGAAGGCGCCTATGTCGCACTGAATGCAGAAACTGGTGCCTACCGTGCGATTGTGGGCGGTTTTGATTTTAATCGCAAAAAATTTAATCATGTCACGAGCGCCTGGCGTCAACCAGGTTCGAGTCTGAAACCATTCATTTATTCCGCTGCACTGGAAAAAGGGTTTTCTCCTGCGACCATGATTAATGACGTGCAATTGTCTGCGACCAGTGAAGAAGCGTTGCGTTGGGATCCTCGCAATGATGACGGCAAATATGATGGCCCTATCAGTATGAAAACAGCACTGGCTCACTCTAAAAACGTAGTGTCCGTCAGAATACTGAAAGCGATTGGCGTAGACGCGGCACATCAGTGGCTCCCACGTTTTGGCTTTGAAAAAGAAAAGCACCCGGGAAATCTGACCATGGCACTGGGAACAGGCTCAGTAACGCCTGTCCAGTTAGCCGCTGCCTATGGCGTATTTGCCAATGGCGGCTATCAGATTACTCCCTGGCTGATCAGCAAAATTACTGATGCGCGTGGCAATATCCTCAGTGAAAACAAAGCACCGGCAATCGCTCAGGAAGATTCACGGGTCATCGATAGCCGTAATGCCTTCATCATGGACAGCATGTTGCGAGAAGTCACGCGCAGCGGTACTGGCGCTGCCGCCAGCCAGAAACTCGGTCGCCGCGATCTGGCTGGGAAAACCGGTACCACCAGTGACGCTGTTGATGGTTGGTTTGCTGGCTACGCAGGCAATGTCGTTGCCGTTGCATGGATGGGCTACGACGATCCAAAATCTCTGGGTGGCAGGGAATTTGGCGCTACGCTGGCATTACCGATATGGATAGATAGTATGCGAGTCAGTCTTGCAGGAAAAGCGGAAACCCAGCGTATGGTTCCGGATGGCATCAGTAACAGTGAAGGTGACTGGATGTATAACGAATTTATCAATAGTGGCGGGATCAAAACGCTGGGGATGGAAGAAACGCCCCCTGCCGAATGACATCAATCAGACGAAGATAAAAAGTGCAGACAAGTTGGCAGGCAATACCGATGAGGCTAATCGAGTGATCTGCTGACTTCTGGCCTGCCTTATTCAGCTTTTTTATGCATTAATTATGAACAATTTATGCATAAAAAAATCCCCGTTGATGCAATATCAGCGGGGAAGAAGTCCTTACCTTTGGAGGAGTATTCAGTAGGATATTTAAATCATAATCACGCGACATGACACCGTGATGACACCGCAGTCAGGTCTGATTGATCTTGGTATGCCTTGTATTGATACGCCTGCATTGCTGATCGGCATCTCATCTTAAATCGAAGAACAGACGGGTAAGCATGCGCTTATTCCGACACTGACATTCAGCATCCTTTTTGTACACTGGACTCCGTCCTCTTTACACTTGAAAAGGTAGCCTGATGACTTCCGGATATCAAACCCGCAGAACCTTGCCCCGCGAGCCGCAGTTTATGCATGGCACACCAGGTACTATTTTTATCTTAGAAAACGATGGTTTGCGTCAGGGTCTATACCGCATTGGCGCAACGCGTCGGTCAGGTGTTGCCAAAGCCATGGAACTCAATCGCGATACTCTGCATACAATTCCAGGGAATTACGAATGCGTCTTCGAATTGCATGCAAAAGACTGCGGCGGAGCGCTGGAAGAAATTCTGAAGCTGTTTCAGCATCATCGCCGGGGCAGAAAAACCCAGGATTTTTATGAACTCGATCTCGATACTGCTACTGAGAAAATTGCGAATGTGATTGCGACTTTCAACCGTCAAGGAATCGTACGGCAACAGCAACATCAGAGCATGATGCGCCATCTGGTCATGGATGAGATTCCGGCAAGTAATACACCAGAATTTACGCCACCACCGGCCAGCCTGCTACAAAAGGCTTACCAGTGGGTTGCTGGTTAATATCAGTAACGAGAAATGACATTAATATTGCTCACGACCAGAGATCGAAGATGTTGCAGATTTCACAGATGTCACAGAGTTCAGGCCGCTTTTATTTGAGCGGCCACAGACATAGCACGCAAGTCAGCAAACCCGTCTGCCAGATCCACCAGTAAATCGTCTGCATCTTCCAGACCAACGTGCAAACGCAACATCGGCGCGTTCCATTGATCGACGTCAATACTGCGATAACGCGAAGGAGCGGTTGGCAGAATCAGGCTCTCATAGCCGCCCCAGCTATACCCAATACCAAACAAGCGGGTACGGTCTATCAACGCAGCGACCTGTTGTACAGTGATGTCGCCGTGAAATACCAGCCCCATTAATCCACATGCATATTCAGGCCGGAAATCTCGCTTCCAGAGTGCGTGGCCGCGAGCATTTTCTAATGGCGGATACAGTACCTCAGCCACTTCTGGTTGTGTCTGTAGCCAGCAAGCTATCTTGTACGCACTCTCACGATGAACAGCCAGTCTGGCGGGCAAAGTCCGCAAACCCCGTAAAGCCAACGCTGCATCGTCGCTACCGATCGTCAGACCAAGCTGGCGGTAGGTGTCGCGTATCACCGGATGCAGCGCTTCCGTCGTCAGGATCGCGCCCATCAAGGCATCTGAATGCCCGACGATATACTTAGTTGCCGCATGAATCGAAACATCAATCCCCAACTCAAACGAAGACCAGCCGATCGGTGTTGCCCAGGTGCTATCGGACACGACAACCGCACCGTGCGCATGTGCAACTGCGGCAATCGCTGGAATATCCTGCACTTCAAAGGTCAGCGATCCAGGCGACTCAACAAAAATTACCTTGGTATTCGGCTGCATCCATTTGGCAATGTCTGCACCAACCAATGGATGATAGTAAGTCGTTGTCACACCGATATTTTTTAATAATCCGTCGCAGAACAAGCGAGTCGGATCATATGCTGTATCGACCATCAGCAGATGATCACCTGGTTTCAGCAAGGCCAGCAAGGTGGTCGTAATGGCAGACAAGCCGGATGGGGTCAGCATACATGCAGCGGCACTTTCTGCGGCACACAAGGCTTGCTCAAGTGCCAGCGTAGTTTCTGTTGCAAGACGGGCATAAGAGCGACGAGTGCCGCTGGCAGCATGCAAGGCTGCCACATCGGGAAACAGCATCGTCGACGCCCGGACGACCGGTGGATTTACAGGACCATGCTGAGTTTTATCACGACGTCCGGCATGGGTCACACGGGTAGCAATCTGTGCTGATTGCCATTGAGAATCTGTCAATATCATTGCCAACTCCATTACGTTTCTGGTTCTGGCGACATTCGTGCATAAAGACCATATGCAATGCCGCCAGCGATAAGAACATCGTAACCAGAAAGGCAGAAAAATTTTTACCAAAACTGCTAGCAAATTATGCTAATTTAAGAAAAATTTTCTACATATTAAAAAAAATGGATAAAAAAGATCTTGATATTCTTCATCTATTGCAAAAAGATGCCTCTATGCCGCTGGCAGATCTGGCGCAGGCGGTGAATTTATCCGTCACACCCTGCTGGAGGCGTGTGCAAAAATTGCAGGAAGATGGCGTCATACGCGCGCAGGTTACGCTATGTGATCCGGTGAAGCTGAATCTGGGATTGACTGTCATGGTTGCGCTCAAAGCGGCCAGACATAATGAAAAATGGATGCAGCAATTCATTGCCGGTGCCACCAGCATTCCTGAAATCGTAGAAATTTTCAGAATGAGTGGCGATATTGATTACCTGCTCAAAGTCCATGTACCGGATATGGCAGGGTTTGATCTGGTCTATAAAAAATTGCTGAAGGTGGCAGATTTGCAGGATGTCAGTTCCAGTTTTGTGATGGAGGTCATCAAGAACACCACCGCACTACCACTCGATTACGCCATACTAAAATCGGCAAAAACCGCCTGAATTACCGGCATATAACAAACTATATCGAATGAGTTACGCTTAACTTGCTCCACCCACGCGCAAACGACCGGCCTCCACCACGCATCGCATGACACAACATGCTGTAAAAGATCAGCCCCGGAAACGATAGTGTTCCTGCGTAAACAGATCAATGCCACATTGCAGATTTTCTATCCAGTCCAGAAACGCATGAATCGCTTCCTTGCCGACAAAATAGCGACCATGCTGCGGCACCATCATCGCCACATCCATCTGCCTGACCATGTTGGCCCAATAACGGCAAACCTTGTTCGATACCATGTAGCGCTTATGAAAGCCCATCATGCTCGGCAATTCTTTCAAAAACTCTTCTTTGCTGGTGATTGGCTGGTGAATTTCTTCTGCATCCACCATGGATGCGCCCATATCGCCGGAAAACAGTATTTTAGATTTACCATCATAAAACTGAAAATTGCCTTCAGCATGCAGGAAATGAGCAGGAATCGCATAAATTATCGTATCAGGCAAATGCACTGGCATTCCCTCATCTGGAATCCCCAGAATACGGCCATCGGCACGATTCAGATTACAAAAATGAGGAACAAAACGCGACCAGAGTTTAGACACATACAACTGGCAATTAGTGCTGAACAACCACTTATCCAGCGCGCCGATAATGTCAGGATCCTGATGTGAGGCAAACAAATATTTGAGCTGCTGCTTCGGCAAATATTTATGCATTGCCAGTACCAGCGAGTTATATGTCAGATGTCCCGAAGGATCAATCAATGCCCCCTCACCATCAGAGACAATCAGAAACTGATTAGCCTGTACCGCATGATCTCCGGCATCTTTCACCAGATCGTTAAACATCACGCAGACGTGTTTGCCGTCGTTATAGAGTTCGATTGCCAATTTTGCTCCCGGAGCGAGGTGGTTTTAAATGCAACAGATCATTCTAGCTCAAAAAACCAGTGCAATTCTTGACATGAATCAAAACAAATTACCGCAAAATTACCCAAGGTTTTCAAAATGCGGGAATGTGTGATATGGCAAAAAAAGCCAATACTCAAAAAACCACTTTTCATCAGTCTGGAATTCTGCGGCTACAATAGCCTCTCAGACAACTCTTCGCCCATTGCAGTATCCGCTCATTTACGTCAGGTACATCAATACCTTGTGCCACACAGCGTGGTCAACGAGCATCAGGCGTATTCATCATGATTGAACGTATTATAGGGATTATTCTCCCCGTCTTTATTATCATCGGGCTGGGCTATGCCTATGCGCGTTACAAAGGGGCAGCGGCGGCCAGTGATATGGTGTCCGTCAACCGTATCAGCATGGATGTGCTTTGTCCCTTGTTGATTTTCACTGCACTGGCTGGCAAAGACTTTGACGTTGTACATAATGGCTGGCTGATACTCGCAGGAACGCTGATCGCAGCCGGTTCGGGGCTGATCGCATGGCCGGTGGCACGTCTTTGTGGCTTTGATGTGCGCAGTTTTATTCCACCAATGATGTATAACAACTGCGGAAACATGGGGCTTCCACTCGCGGCATTGGCATTTGGAACGACTGGACTATCGGCGGCCGTCGCCTTATTTATGGCATGCAATCTGGTGTATTTCACGCTGGGCATACGCATCATCCAACATGGACATCCTGACCATCAGGATTCCCCATGGCGGTTTCTGTTGAGTCCGATGATGTTGGCAATGGCTGCTGGCATGCTATTCGCGATTTTTCATCTCCCACTTCAGCCTACGGTATTCATGGCATTGAAAATGACGGGAGAAGCCTGTATTCCGATTATGCTGTTTGCGCTGGGCGTGCGCATGCTGGATATTAATTTTTCCAGTTGGCGCATAGGTCTGGCAGGTGCAATCACTTGCCCTCTTGCTGGTCTGCTCATGGCAGCATTGCTTGAACATGTGTTGCCACTGACGGCGACACAACGCGGTCAGATGTATCTGTTTGCCGCGCTGCCTCCCGCAGTTTTCTGCTTTATGGTCGCAGAGCAGTATCAACAAGAGCCAGATAAAGTTGCGTCGATTGTGTTGTTAGGCAATGCATCTGCGCTTGTTTTCGTCCCAATGGGATTATGGCTGGGTCTGAGTTGAGTTTATGCAGCTCACAATAAAAAAGCGCTCATGCAGTCTGACTGATGAGCGCTTTTTGGTGCGGTGTCGATCAGACTAATCGCTGCCAGATCGCCGTTGTCGCCACGGCCTGATTCAGCGAGTAAAAATGTAATCCCGGCGCGCCGCCCGCTAACAGGCGTTCACACATTTCAGTCACCACATCAAGCCCAAAGGCTTTGATGGATGCGCTGTCGTCGCCAAAGCTACTGAGTTTCAAGCGTATCCAGCGTGGTATTTCTGCACCACACATTTCTGAAAAACGTAATAGCTGACTGCTGTTAGTGATCGGCATCACACCTGCCACTATCGGCGCTGTCACACCAGCCTTGCGGGCATCATCAACAAAGCGGAAGTAGGCATCTGCATTGTAAAAATATTGTGTAATCGCGGCATTGGCACCGGACTGCATTTTGCGGACAAAATTTTGCAGATCGTCTTGCGGAGATCGTGCCTGCGGATGCATTTCAGGATAAGCCGCGACTTCAATATGAAACCAGTCACCTGTTTCAGCGCGGATAAATTCCACCAGATCATTCGCATAGCGGAATTCACCGCCCATACCATAACCACTGGGCAGATCGCCACGCAAGGCGACCAGCCGACGGATGTCGTGCGACTGATACTGACGCAGAATGTCGCGAATCGATTCACGCGTGCCACCAACGCAAGACAAGTGCGGCGCAGCATCATGACCTTCCTGACGAATTTCGACGACGGTATCAAGCGTACCTTGTTGTGTAGTACCACCGGCACCGAACGTCACAGAAAAATATTTAGGGCGAAGCTCTGCCAGCTTCGCTCTCGTCGCACGCAGTTTCTCTGCGCCTTCCGCCGTTTTCGGCGGGAAAAATTCTATGCTGAAATTATGCGTCTTCATCATTTTTGCAATAGTAAAGTCGAGAGTGTCCAGGAGATCACGCTATACAGCAAAGCACCACCAACAGCTGACCAGAATCCGGCAACATGAAAACCATCCACCATATTTGCGACGCTCCAGAACAGCAGACCATTGATCACAAAAATGAATAATCCCATCGTGATCACAGTCGCCGGTAAAGTCAGTAACACCAACACAGGTCTCAGAATCGTATTGACCAATCCTAATACCAGCGCCACAACCAACGCGGTTCCAAAACTATCAATCGATACTGAATGCATCAGATAGGGAATCGCCAACAATGCAAGCGCATTGACTAACCATGTTGCGAGCAGAGCCATGAGCACTCCTGTCTTTATCAGGACTGACGCAAAATCACCCCGGTGACGTTATGGCTTCTGTCATACGAGCCAGTACTGCTTTCGTCACCGAGCCTTGCTGGGCGGCTTTACGTCAGTTCCATGTATATAAAAAGTCTCTCTGAGCCACGCGACGCAGAGAGCACACGATTAATAACGATAATGTTCTGGCTTGTAGGGGCCTTCTTTTTTCACGCCGATATAGGCAGCCTGTTCTTCTGTCAGTTCACTCAGTTGCGCATTGAGTTTTTTCAATTGCAAACGTGCGACTTTTTCATCCAGATGCTTAGGCAGGGTGTACACGCCAACCGGATATTTGTCTGTATGCAGGAACAATTCAATTTGCGCAATCGTCTGGTTCGCAAACGAAGAACTCATCACATACGATGGATGACCAGTGCCGCAGCCCAGATTCACCAAACGGCCTTCAGCCAGCAAGATAATACGTTTGCCGTCAGGGAAAATCACGTGATCCACTTGCGGTTTGATGTTTTCCCACGTGTATTGCTTCAGTGCGGCGACATCGATTTCATTATCGAAGTGACCAATGTTGCAAACAATCGCCTGGTCTTTCATCTTCAGCATATGTGCGTGGCTGATGACATGGTAATTACCGGTTGTCGTCACAAAAATATCGCCGTGTTCAGCCGCATATTCCATCGTTACAACACGATAGCCTTCCATTGCTGCCTGCAATGCGCAGATAGGATCAATCTCTGTTACCCAGACCTGAGCAGACAGTGCGCGCATCGCCTGAGCGGAACCTTTGCCGACATCACCATAACCAGCAATCACGGCGACCTTACCGGCAATCATGACGTCCGTCGCACGTTTGATGCCGTCAACCAAAGACTCGCGGCAGCCGTACAGATTATCAAACTTGGATTTAGTCACGGAATCATTGACGTTAATCGCAGGGAACGCGAGTTTGCCTTCTTTATGCATTTGATACAAACGATGCACACCTGTCGTCGTTTCTTCCGTCACGCCTTTGATCGCAGCCAGACGTTTGGAATACCAGTCTGGTTCTGCTTTCAGATGAGATTTGATTGCGTTAAACAAGCAGATTTCTTCTTCTGAACCTGGATTATTCAACACGGAAATATCTGTTTCTGCACGAGTACCCAGATGCAACAACAATGTGGCATCACCACCATCGTCGAGAATCATGTTAGAGAAGCCACCATCTTTCCATTCAAAAATACGGTGTGTGAAATCCCAGTATTCATCCAGATTTTCACCTTTGAATGCAAACACTGGTGTGCCGCCAGCAGCGATTGCGGCAGCAGCGTGATCCTGTGTCGAGTAGATATTGCAGGAAGCCCAGCGTACGTCAGCGCCCAGCGCAGTCAATGTTTCGATCAACACAGCTGTCTGAATGGTCATGTGCAGTGAACCCGTAATACGCGCGCCCTTCAAAGGTTGACTGGCAGCAAATTCTTCACGGATGGCCATCAGACCAGGCATTTCAGTTTCGGCGATACGAATTTCTTTACGGCCCCAGTCAGCGAGACTCAGGTCAGCAACGAAAAAATCCTGGGATGCAGAAGATGTAGCGGTAGAGATTGTGGCGTTCATCACGCCCTCCTTTCAGTTGAAAAAAGTAACGTGAGCGCAGTTGTGTGGATTCCAAGCCTGGCAAGATAGCAAGATCTTGTCGCAGCGCTCCTTGGAAGACCCGAAGTATAACGCAGCTTCGGCATTTTTGCGCACGTCAACGCCTTCGTGGCGTGTCAGGCAACATGCAGTCGATACCCTCAGTCTCTCGCCGTTTTATCCTTAAAATACAAAATAGGAGGGAGTATATTGAAAATAAGTGCGATTGTCTGAATAAATATAAGGGGCTTAAAATATACTCCCTCCAGTATATTCAGGCCAATATTCAGCCGCGGATGCTGTTTTACGTAGAATGTGCAGAAATCATCCCGTCCATAAAAAACTGATGCAGTCACAAAATGAATGGCATCAGTTTTTTTTAGCGATCAGCGGAACGAAATAAGACGAAAAGAAACGCTTAATGTCCGTCGAAATTACACACGGTAAACAGCGGCAAGCCACTTTCTTTAATCAACTGAGAACCGCCCAGCTCAGGTAAATCAACGATCACGGCACCTTCGACCACAATAGCACCGAGCCGTTCTAACAATTTCTTACCTGCCATCATGGTGCCACCAGTCGCAATCAGATCATCGATCAGGACGACGCGGTCACCCTGTTTGCAAGCGTCAGAATGCAACTCGACAGTCGCGCTACCATATTCAAGTTCATATTCTTCAGACACGGTATGAAACGGCAGTTTGCCTTTTTTACGAATCGGCACAAAACCCAGATTCAGCTCATACGCCAGCACCGAACCGATAATGAAGCCGCGCGCGTCCAGACCCGCAATCACGTCGATTTTCTGATCCATATAGCGATGAACGAACATGTCGATCAGAACACGAAACACCTTGGGATTTTGCAATAAGGGCGTAATGTCTCGAAACATCACTCCCTGTTGCGGCCAGTCCGGTACGGTGCGGATGTGTTGTTTAATGTAATCAGATGGATTCAGCATGTTGAAAGATTCAAATAAAAATTAACCTGCTATTTTAACAGCCGCTGCTCTGCCCTCGCGACAGCTTCAGATGTGCCGCGGATAACGACCACATCGCCAGCCTGCAATAGAATTTCAGCAGAATGATCGAGCCGGGCTTTACCGCGCCGTACAGCGTGCACATCCACGCCCAGTTCCTCCAATTGCAGACTGGCAAGCGCTTGCTTCAGTGATTTGGCTCGTTCACTCAAAACAACCGTATGCAAACGAATCTGCATACTTTCCGGGCTATCAGCCACGTCACTGGCACCGTGAAAAAAGCCACGCAGGGATTCATAACGAGCATCGCGTGCTGCCTGAACGCGATGTACGACGCGACGCAAAGGAATGCCCAGCATCACCAGCGCATGCGAAGCAAGCATCAGACTACCTTCCATTAATTCCGGTACCACTTCGGTCGCACCGGCCGCGCGCAGTTTGTCCAGATCCACGTCATCATGACTACGCACAATCACGGGCAAACTGGGATTGAGTTCATTGACAAAATGCAGCACTTTCAGTGCCGATGCGGTGCTGGTGTATGTCACAACCAACGCAGCAGCCCGGTTAATACCGGCAGCAAGCAAACTCTCACGTCGCGCCGCATCTCCATAAGACACATTGGCTCCTGCGGTCTGCGCATCACGGACACGATCAGGATCAAGATCGAGTGCATGATAATCAATGTTTTCCTCTGCCAGCAATCTGGCCAGACTTTGCCCACTGCGACCAAAACCGGCGATGATGACGTGTTTTTTGGTAGTCATGGTACGCGCAGCAATTTGCGTGAGCGCCAGTGATTGCATCATCCATTCGTTCGAGGAGAATTTCATCACGATCGCGTCCGATTTTGCCAGGATGAAAGGCGATGCCAGCATCGATAACACCATAGAAGCCAGAATCAGTTGCAACAACAAGGGATCAACCAATTGCAATCCACCGGCCTGGTTCAATAGCACAAATCCAAATTCGCCTGCCTGCGCCAACCCTAGCCCCGTGCGCAATGCAACGCTGGTCGAATTGCCAAAAATACGTGCCAATGCACCAATCAGAACCAACTTCAGCAATACTGGCAAACTCAGTAACAGCAATACCAGCCAGATGTTATCGATCACCAGACGCACATTCAGTAACATGCCGACCGTAATAAAGAACAGCCCCAGCAATACATCACGAAATGGCTTGATGTCTTCTTCCACCTGATGCCGGTATTCGGTTTCTGAAATCAACATACCAGCCACGAACGCGCCGAGCGCCATCGACAGACCCGCTTTTTCAGTCAACCACGCGGCCCCCAACGTAATCAGCAGCAGATTGAGCATGAACAGCTCTTGCGAACGTCGTTTGACCACGATACTGAACCAGGTGCGCATCAGCTTCTGCCCCACCACCAGCAGCAACACCAGCACCAATACCGCCTTGCCGCTGGCAAACGCGAGAGTCTGCAATAAATCCGGTGAATGCGAGGCCAATGCCGGCACCAGAATCAGTAAGGGAACAACCGCCAAATCCTGAAACAACAAGATACTGATAATCTGACGACCATGCAGGCTTTCCAGCTCTACGCGCTCCGTCAGCATTTTCGACACAATCGCCGTGGACGACATGGCAAGTGCACCGCCCAGTGCAAATCCGGCTTCCCAACTGATATGAAAATAATGCGGCAGCCAACGACTCGCGAGCCAGCCAGTGATCATACTGGCCAGAATCGTCACCAGCACCTGCGCCATACCAAGGCCAAATACTGCTTTGCGCATGGACATGAGTTTGGCCAGAGAAAATTCAAGGCCAATAGAAAACATCAAGAACACAACACCAAATTCTGCCAGTTCGCTGGTGACGTGGCTTTCCTGAACCACGCCGAATCCGTAAGGGCCAACCAGAATGCCGACCACCAGATAGCCCAGCATTGGCGGTAATTGCATCATACGAAACGCCACAACACCTAAAACAGCGGCGCCGAGCAACGACAGGGTGATATCAAGTGCATTCATACGGGTCGTACTCAAATAAAAATGGATGGACGGTCAAGCATATGGAAGCGATCTGACAAAGTCAGTCAGCCTCATTCAAGGTTGTACAGGTTCCTGGTGAGCATACCACTTGCACACTGATAGCGCGTTTCACAGGAAAGCCATAGTCGATGCACGCGGATTGATACACGCAGGTCGCACACCAGTACCCGACCGATGCGATGCAGGCTCAGCACAGGTAAAGTCATTGGCGATAGCGGAGACCACAGGCGTCATGCGTGTTGCTACCATGAACATATTTTTAACATTATTGCCGATTTATCGCATCTAAATAATGAATTACGGCAAACATTATTCATTACGTTACAACTGGCAGAGTTTTTGCTTTAAGAATTTCGTTTATACTTCTGCCATGAATGAACTGAATGAAACCACTAATTCCGGCAATGCTTCCGAGAAGACAGCGCAGATAGCCGCTGAGCGCGCGCTTCAGCTTGCGCGGAACACATTACAAATTGAAGCAGATGCACTGCTTGCTTTGCAGCAGCGCCTGAGCAACGGCGATGCTGCAACTTTTACGGATGCCGTCAGGTTGTTGCTGAGTTGCAACGGCAGAGTCGTTGTTTCTGGCATCGGGAAATCCGGTCATATTGCCCGTAAAATCTCAGCCACATTCGCATCCACTGGCACACCGTCCTTCTTTATTCATCCGGCAGAAGCTGCCCACGGTGATCTCGGCATGGTGACGCCGCAAGATGTATTGATTGCGATATCGTATTCTGGCGAAGCATCTGAATTGATGTCCATCCTGCCCATTATCAAACGACTGGGTGTCAAACTGATTGCGATCACCGGCAATCCTCAGTCGAGTCTGGGTAAACTGGCCGACGTCCATCTGAACGTCTACGTTAGCAAAGAAGCATGTCCTTTAAACCTGGCACCGACGGCCAGCACAACCACAACGCTGGCGATGGGCGATGCGCTGGCAGTCGCGGTGCTGGATGCGCGTGGCTTCAGGGAAGAAGACTTTGCGCGGTCACATCCCGGTGGGGCGCTTGGACGCCGCTTACTGACACACGTGCGTGATGTCATGCGTACTGGTGACGCCATCCCTCAAGTAACGCCGGACACCACATTAGTCAACGCCTTACTGGAAATCACCAAAAAAGGTATGGCAATGACTGCCGTAGTCGATGAACAACAACACATCATCGGCGTGTTCACTGATGGTGATTTACGCCGCCTGATGGAGAGTGTCCGTGATTTCACACAAATCAGCATCGCCGACGTCATGCACAAAAATCCGCGCAGCATACGTGCGGAGCAACTCGCTGTAGAGGCGGTAGAAGTGATGGAAACCCATCGCATTAATCAGTTACTGGTCGCTGACGACAGCGGAAAACTGGTTGGCGCTCTGCATATTCATGACCTGACGCGTGCCAAGGTAATCTGATGATGACTGCACAACAACGAGCGGCGCAAGTCCGGCTGATGATTTTTGATGTTGACGGTATCCTGACTGACGGCAGCCTGCAATTCGGGCCGGAAGGCGAAGCATTGAAAACATTCAATGTGCTGGATGGTCAGGGCATCAAGCTATTACAACAGCATGGTGTGGAAACGGCCATCATCAGTGCACGCAATTCCGCTATCGTGACAAAGCGCGCCACAGATCTGGGCATCACGCATATCTGTCAGGGCATTCATGATAAAAAAAATGCTTTTCTGGAATTGATCAATCGTTTATCAATTCCCGCGCAGGCCTGTGGCTTCATCGGTGATGATGTGATCGATTTACCGGTGCTGACACGCGTCGGATTTGCTGCCAGTGTGCCCAATGGCCATCTCGAAGTACGTCAGCGGGTTCATTATGTGACAACCCAATCTGGCGGCAAAGGCGCAGCGCGCGAAGTCTGTGATTTTATCTTGCAGGCACAGGGGAAATACGATCAGGCTCTGGCAGAATTTTTATCATGAAACCACTCTTGACTGCAGATCGTTTCCGCATCTGGCTAGGCGTTGTTTTGCTGGCTGTGGTGGCGCTCGGCAGTTTCTGGATGATGGAAGTATTACGCCGCTCGGGTGAAGACGAACAGAATAAATCCTCGGTGCGCAGTGAGCCGGATTATTATGTGGAAAAATTTAACTTTATCCGCCTGTCCAATAGCAACAATCCCAACTATCACATCACCGGTGACAGACTGATTCATCTGCCGAAATCCGACAGCTTTGAAATTCTGCAACCACGCATCAATAGTTTTGATGAAGAAAAAACGCCTGTTCACATTCGTGCTGACAAGGCTGTCATAGAAGAAAAAAACGCTGAGATCACACCACAACGTGAACATGACGTCGTGCATTTATATGACAACGTCAGCATGGAGCGCCCTGAAAGCCCGAATTCCCATTATTTGCAGTTACAGACAGACTATCTGATGCTATTGCCGGATGACGACATCATCAAGACAGATAAGGCAGTCAATATTCTCACCGCCAATGCAGAAACCAATGCGATAGGTATGCTGGCGAATAACGCCACACAACAAATGCAACTGATGAGCAAAGTACGCGTACGCCTGAAAAAATCTGGCAAAGCGCTCATCCCACAACATTCCAGAGAATAGAAAGAGCACACCATGCGCTTGCAGAATATCTCCCTCTCTGTTGCAGACAAACAAGCTGGTCAACGATACCGGCAACTGCTGAGCATACTCGCCAGCAGTGTTTTGCTGTTCGGCAGTGCCCACGCCGAAAGAGCTGACAGCCTCAAAGAAACCAATATTGAAGCAGAACACTCTATCAGTGATGGTAAAAAAAATATCGTCACCCTGACAGGCGATGTCAAGCTGACACGCGGTACATTGATCGTCAAAGCCGAGCGTGCTGTCGTCACCGAAGCCGCTGACGGCCATCAGCACGCAACGCTCTACGGCAAACCAGGTGCCACTATTACCTTTCGTCAGAAACGCGATGGCGGGCCGGACTTATGGATAGAAGGTGAAGCAGAACGTGCTGAATACGATGAAAAAACTGAGCTGGTCAAATTCATCACCAGAGCCCGTGTCAAATATCTGGAAGGAAAAAAAGTCACCCAGGAACAGGAAGGTGAATTTTTATCTTATGACAGTAAAAACGATGTCTTCATCGGCACTAACTCCAGCAGCGGTCAACAAATTCCGGGCGGTGGTCGTATCAAGCTGACATTGCAACCAAAGCCAGAAAAACAGGTGAACTGAGATGACTGTGAACGACAGTACCCTGATCATTCAAGGCCTGCAAAAACGCTATGGTGCGAGGCAAGTGGTGCGCGATGTATCGCTGCAAGTAAAGAGCGGAGAAGTCGTTGGCCTGCTGGGTCCCAATGGTGCCGGTAAAACCACCTCGTTTTATATGATCGTCGGGCTGGTTCCTTCCGATGCCGGCGAGATACTCATCAATGGCACGGATATTTCTCACCTGCCGATCCACCAGCGCGCCACGCTGGGATTATCATATTTGCCGCAAGAAGCATCGGTATTCCGGAAATTATCTGTCGAAGATAACATTCGTGCGGTACTGGAATTGCAAAAAGACGAGCAAGGAAAATTTTTAAATAGTCGAGAAATCGACCAGCGTCTGAATAATTTGCTGGCTGATTTACAAATCGAAAAAATTCGTGAAAATCAGGCGTTGTCACTTTCCGGAGGCGAACGTCGCCGCGTGGAAATTGCCCGCGCACTGGCAACCAATCCACGTTTTGTGTTGCTGGATGAACCGTTTGCCGGCGTCGATCCGATTGCCGTGATTGAGATTCAACGTATCGTGGGGTTTCTCAAAGAACGTCGTATAGGTGTGCTGATCACTGACCACAATGTGCGTGAAACGCTGGGAATCTGCGATCACGCTTACATCATCAATCAAGGCGCAGTGCTGGCCAGCGGTAAGCCAGATGACATTATTCAAAATGAGTCAGTGCGTCGGGTCTATCTGGGAGAGCATTTCCGCATGTGACGGGAATCATCATGAAACAAAGCCTGCAACTACGTACCTCACAACATCTGGCACTGACGCCACAATTGCAGCAATCCATCCGATTACTGCAATTGTCGACGCTGGAGCTTCATCAGGAACTGGAAACTCTTCTGGTAGAGAATCCTTTGCTTGAACGTGTCGACGATCCACTCGACAACGCCGTACGCCTGCTGGCAGATGGCGCCATTTCCAGCAACAATACGAATGCCGATGCTGGCATGCAAACAACAGGCAATACAGACGAGCACGCGCCTGCTGCAAGTGATGCTGGTGGCGATGCCGATACGGCCCCGATCAATGATGCCGTCAGTGCCAGCGATAACGACTGGAGCTTTGATGACGTGCCTCAGGGCGGGCATTCATCTGAAGAAGACGAAGGCCGTTCACAACTGGAATCTGCTCACACGACACTGCATGAGCATTTACAGGAGCAGATGCGACTGAATCTGCGCGAGCCACGTGATCGGGCGCTGCTTGAACTGATTATCGATGCAATAGATGACAACGGTTATCTGATCGAAACGCTGGAAGAAATTCATGCCAGTTTGCCGCTGGAACTTGGTGTCGAACTGGAAGAACTCTCGTTTGCACTGTCCATGCTGCAAAGTTTTGATCCACCGGGTGTCGGTGCCCGTACACCTGCGGAATGTCTGGCATTGCAGATCAAACGCATGCCCAAAATCGCCTTTGTCACGCGTCGCCTGGCATTGCAGATTGTAGAAACACAACTCACTCTTTTCGCCCAGCGGGATTTCAACAAACTAAAAAAACTTCTCGATTGCGATGACGAAGATTTGCGCGAGGCCCAGACCGTGATACGCCAATGCAAACCACGTCCTGGTGCTGTATTTGCAGAAACGGATTCCGATTTCGTCGTACCCGATGTCATCGTCAAAAAATCAGGCAATGGCTGGCAAGTGTTACTGAATCAGGATGTCATGCCAAAGCTGCGCGTCAGCAGCATGTACGCCAACATCATGAAACAAAATCGTGGTGAAACCGGCATGGGTTCGCAATTGCAGGAGGCACGCTGGCTGATCAAAAATATGCGGCAACGTTTTGATACTATTTTGCGCGTTGCACAAGCGATAGTGGAAAGACAACGCAACTTTTTTACTCACGGTGCTGTTGCCATGCGCCCCCTTGTTTTGCGCGAAATAGCTGATACACTAGGATTACACGAGAGCACTATTTCTCGCGTAACGACTCAGAAATACATGCTGACGCCGCATGGGATGTTTGAGTTGAAGTATTTTTTCGGCAGCCATGTCGCGACGGAAACAGGAGGCGAAGCATCTTCCACCGCGATACGTGCACTCATCAAGCAGTTGATAGGAGCAGAAGACCAGAAAAGCCCACTCTCTGACAGTAAAATTGCAGACATGCTGGGTGAACAGGGCATGGTAATTGCCCGAAGGACAGTTGCCAAATACCGTGAAGCCCTCAAAATACCACCAGTCAGTTTGCGAAAATCTTTGTAAGTAGTCCTTGTAATCACGGTTTGAATTGCTATATATGATTTAGCTCAAAATAATTCCGATGAAATGAGCGCATCGTTATAGCAAGTAACATCACCATAGGAGCACAGTATGAATCTCACCATCAGTGGACATCACGTCGAAGTTACTCCTGCAATTCGTGAATATGTACATACCAAGCTGGAACGCATCCGGCGCCACTTCGACCAAGTCATTGATATTGCCGTTATTCTGACGGTCGATAAGCTCCGGGAGAAAGAAAAACGACATAAAGCGGACATTAACCTGCACATCAGCGGTAAAGATATCCACGTAGAAAGTCTGTCGCATGATCTGTATTCTGCCATTGATACCCTGATCGACAAACTTGATCGTCAGGTGATCAAACACAAAGATAAAATTCAGGACCATCAGCATGATGCCATCAAGCACATTCCTGATCCGGCCTCTGCCTCATAATTTCTGCGGTTAGGGAAGACTTAAAAAGGACGCAATATTGCGTCCTTTTTTGCGATCTCTGCAATCGCGTGACGAGGATGATCGTCAACGTTAGAATGTCTGTCTCTACACTACTCAACGGTATTTTTCATGAGCGAATACGTACACACCTCTATCCGGAACAAAATCGGCTTTATCATGCTGGATCGCCCGAAGGCACTGAACTCCTTATCGCTGGACATGGTACGTACAATCACTGAAAGTCTGTTGCAATGGCGAGACAATGACGAAGTGAATGCTGTCTTCATTTACAGCAGCAGTGAAAAAGCATTTTGCGCCGGTGGTGATATTCGTTTTTTCTACGATGTAGGTACAGCAACCCCGACAGGCGACAGTGCTTTGCTGGAAGATTTTTTCACTGAAGAATATGCGCTGAATCATGTCATTCATTTTTATCCGAAGCCGTATATTGCACTGATGAATGGCGTCGTCATGGGCGGTGGGATGGGTATTGCCCAGGCTGGTTCGGATTGTGGTCTGCGCATTGTGACTGAGCGTACCAAGATGGCGATGCCGGAGGTGAATATCGGTTTATTCCCTGACGTCGGCGGCGGCTATTTTCTGTCGCGCACGCCAGGACAAATTGGCACTTATCTGGGGCTGACGGGTGAAATCATCGGGGCAGCCGATGCGCTGTATGCTGGTCTGGCCGACGTGTTTATTCCGACAGCAGAGTTACCCGCCCTGATGCAACTGCTGGAAACCACCGATAGCACCAATCGCACCGATATCCGCCATACGATCCGCACATTTGCAGCGACATTTGCAGATCAGGCTGCGCCTGCGGACAGCAAACTG
Source organism: Undibacterium sp. SXout7W (assembly GCF_049339385.1). Taxonomy (NCBI): domain Bacteria; kingdom Pseudomonadati; phylum Pseudomonadota; class Betaproteobacteria; order Burkholderiales; family Oxalobacteraceae; genus Undibacterium; species Undibacterium sp. SXout7W. The sequence goes on from NZ_JBMPPF010000009.1 coordinate 116,475, forward strand.
GCAGCGCAACGCAACGTGATTGACCAGCACTTCAGTGGCAATCAGGTGCAAGAGATTGCCCGCCGTCTGGAAAACGACAGCAATGCCTTTGGGCAGCAAACCCTGGCAATGATGCAAAAACGTTCTCCGTTGATGATGTGTGTCACGCTGGAACAATTACGTCGCGGTGCGACGTTGTCTGTCGCAGATGATTTGCGTATGGAACGCAATATGGTGCGACATTGCTTCCGTCATGGCGAAGTGCTGGAAGGCGTGCGTGCGCTGGTTGTGGATAAAGACAACACACCACAATGGTCACCCACCTCGCTGGCAGAAGTGACAAGTGAACAAGTTGCAGGTTTTTTCAGCCAGGTCTGGCCAGAGCATGCCCACCCCTTGCGTCATCTGAACTAAATCCAGCAACGCCATCTCACCCTGGAACATAACAAAAAGGGCATGTATTTCGCATACATGCCCTTTTTTTGCTTCCCACGGCCAAAATATACTCCCCTCAGTATATAAAAACACGCCTTATTTTATATTGATGTCGGCCTGTTTTTATCAATTTATGGGGGGAGTATCTGTCTATCTCAGTGATGTGCGCCACCACCAAGATAGGCTGCCTTCACCGCCGGGTCATTTTGCAGGCTCGCTGCCGGACCATGCACTGAGATGCGGCCATTTTCCAGCACGTAACCATAATCAGCGACCGCCAACGCTGCGGCAGCAAACTGCTCCACCAGCAACATCGTCGTACCTTCTTGCTTGAGTCGCTGAATGATACGGAACACCTCGTCTACCAGAATCGGCGCCAGTCCCATCGAAGGCTCATCCAGCAGCACGACGTCAGGATTGAGCATCACAGCGCGCGCCATCGCCAGCATCTGCTGCTCACCGCCGGACAAAGTCCCCGCCAGTTGATGTCGCCGCTCTTTCAGACGAGGAAACAGTTCCATCGCCTTTTGCAGGTCATTCTCAATATCGCCACGCGGACGCGAGCGAGTGAAACGTGGAAACGCGCCCAGTAGCAGATTATCCGTCACCGACATGGTGGCAAATACGCGACGGCCTTCTGGCGAGTGTGCCAGACCAGCGCGTGCAATCCGATGCGAATCCATGCCCGTTACATCCTGCCCTGCCAGCGTGACTTTGCCTTCTTTAGGTTTTAACATGCCGGAAATCGCACGCATTGTCGTGGTTTTTCCAGCGCCGTTAGAACCAATCAACGTCACCACTTTGCCTTTAGGAACATCTAAGGAAATTCCGTGCAACACTTCGACCTTGCCATACGCAGCGTGCAAATTTGAAATAGATAACATGATTTGTCTCCTTAGGCGGTTGCAGTTGCTGCACCAAGTTCATCACTGACACTACCACCCAGATAGGCTTCGATCACTTTCGGATCAGCCTGCACCTCAGCCGGTTTGCCTTCGGCAATCTTCTGACCAAAATCGAGCACAGTCACCGTATCGCAAATCGACATCACCACGTCCATATGATGCTCAATCAGAATAATAGTGATGCCATGTTCACGGATTTTACGGATGATCGCGATTAACTCTTTGATATCCGGAGCGGTCAGACCCGCCGCTGGTTCATCCAGCAACAGCAATTGCGGATTCAATCCCAATGCGCGACCGATTTCGAGCAAACGCTGCTTACCGTAAGGCAAATTACGTGCTTCTTCATTGGCCAGATCTGCCAGGCCGACAAAGTTCAGGATACTTGCCGCACGGGCACGCGCTTCGCGCTCTTCACGCAGATAGCGCGGGCTGTGTATCATCACGTCAAAGACATTGCTACGGAAAGTATTGTGCAACCCCACCAGCACGTTCTCGGTTGCAGTCATTTCACCGAACAATTGCACGTTCTGGAAAGTACGTGCCACACCGCCGAGAGCAATCGCGGATGGCGTTGTACCAGAAATAACGCGGCCACTGAACTCCACCACGCCATCTGTTGGCTTATAAATGCCTGTCAGGACATTCATCATGGTACTTTTACCAGAACCGTTTGGACCGATCAAACCATGAACGGTGCCTTTGGCAATTTGCAAATCCACCTGATTCAAGGCTTTCAAACCACCAAACTGCATCAGCAACTGGCGAGCACTTAACAAAATACCCACGCGACCAGCGTCGGCTTTAACGATAGCAGTGTCATCATTGGCTGCAAACGCTGTGGACTTGGCGAGCAGGTGCTTTGGCCCCTTGCCTGCCAGTGCATTAACAAAGCCAACAATGCCATCCTGCAGGTAATACACCACGAACAAAGTCATCAGCCCAAAGATGGTCAGACGCCAGTCCGTAATGCTTTCCAGCTTGTAGGAGAACAATGCCATCGCGACCGTTGCCACGACAGGCACCGCCAGTTCACGCACTGTTTTGCGCTGCTTGATCAAGGTAAATCCACCTGCTGCCACAGCAATCACAGCAGCGACTGTGGCGATCTTGCGGAACAGCTCAATATCAGCCAACAGGGATGGCAACATCACCACGATGAAGGCACCCAGCAAAGAGCCGATACGCGATTTACGGCCACCCATAATCACCGCGAGCAAGAACAAAATTGTCAGCTCGAAGTTATACGTGTTCGGCGAAATGTACTCTTCCGAATAGGCATACAAACTACCCGCCAGTCCAGCCAGCGCCGCGCTGATCACGAAGGCATATACCTTGTAGCGGTACACGGAAACACCCATACAGTCAGAGGCAATCGGGCTGTCACGCAAGGCCTGAAAAGCACGGCCAAGATGCGAACGCAAAATACGATGCACGACAATCATCGCCAATACCATCATGCCGGCAACCAGATAGAAGTTGCCGACTTCACCAAGTTTCTGACCGAACAGAATTGGCTTCGCGACTTTAATCCCCATCGGGCCTTCTGTCAGGAACGTCATTTCGTTAATCAGAATCTGGATAATGGTACCGAATGCCAATGTCACCATCGCCAGGTAAGGTCCCGTGACGCGCAGCGCAGGCAAGGCCAACACCGCGCCAAACACTGCAGTGACAGCGATACTGGCAGGCAACGCCAACAAAATCGGCATACCCAGTTTGAAATACAACACGCCAGTGGTGTATGAGCCTATTCCGAACAAACCCGCATGTCCGAGCGACACCTGGCCGGTGTAACCGACAACGATGTCCAGACCAAACAATAAAATCGCGTAAATTAAAATCGTTTCGGCAAGGTGCATGTAATACGGATTATGCACAATCACCGGAAACAAGATCAGCGCAGCGATGCCGAGAATTGAAAAAGCTAAGGTCTTCTTGTTCATGTTTATTCCTTATACCTTTTTGATGGCGGCTTTGCCGAACAGACCAGCAGGTTTAAATGCCAGCACCAGCAACAGCAACACCAGGCCAGGTACTTCTTTGTACCCTGTCGAGATATAGAAACCGGTCAGTGTTTCAGCCACGCCCAAAATCAGTCCGCCGACAATCGCACCGACGCCAGAAGTCAGGCCACCGATAATCGCAACAGCAAACGCCTTCAGACCCAGTGCAGAACCCATTGTCGCGCCAGTCAGCGTCAACGGTGCCACCAGCACGCCTGCAAACGCGGCAGTGGCTGAAGATAAGGCATAAGAAAAGGTAATCACGAGGCTGGTATTGATACCCATCAGGCCAGCAGCATCGCGGTCATTCGAGGTTGCCACCACGGCTTTACCGTAAATCGATTTGCGATTGAATAATTCCACTGCCAGCATGATCGCCAATGCACCAACGACGACAACGACTTGCATCGCCTGTACATTGGCACCGAAAATCTGAAACGGTGCAGCAGATAGCGGAGATGGGAAAGTCAGATCGTCTTTACCCCAGATATTTTCAGCAACATTTTTAAAAATAATTGCGAGCGCAATCGTGGACATAATCCAGCCGAACTCTGATTTGATTTTAATCGCCGGACGTACACCGATCCATTCGACGAACATCCCTTGCAAGCCACCGAAGACGATGACGATAGGAATCATCAGCCAGTAATTCATGTAAGGACCACCATGAATATTACCGACCACACTCAGGCCAACCAGCGCGCCCAACATCAGTGACTCGCCCTGGCCGAAATTCAGGGTGCCGGAAGTCGCAAAGGTTAGTTGATATCCAAATGCAATGACCGCGTAGATCATGCCAAGTGCGACACCACTGAACACTAACTGTAATAGAATTTCCATTTTTATTTACCTAATGGAGAGCACCGTACAAGACGCGTACAGAGGCATATTGATATAGCTGCGCTATATCAATATGGGACGCAATCCTGATGGTGCGGTACAGAGAAACGAGTCAGACCTGTCTGCAATATCCGACGATCTGACTCTGATGACAGCTAAAAGACGATGTCTTATTTAGACTGAACGATATGGCCGCCCTTAGCTTCGCCCATGACTGGAATACCAGTTTTGATCGCTTCGTGATCGTCATGCGTAAATGGTTTGTTGTAAGTCGTTACAACGCCATCCACTTTTTCAGACAGATTTTCGAGTGCTTCGCGAACCTTGGCACCATCGGTGGTACCAGCCTGTTTAATCGCTGCGGCAAGAACATAAATGGAGTCATATCCTTGTGCTGCAGAAACTGGGGAAGGAATACGATCAACTTTGTAAGCCTTTTGGTAGGCATCGATAAAAGCCTTACGCTTTGGTGTCGTTGCTTCCTGGATAAATGTCTGTGGCATACGTGCGCCATCGCCATTTTTACCAGCGTTGTCGAGGAAGTTACCCATCGACAATGTCCAGCTACCGATCATCGGTACTTTCCAGCCGAGCTTTTCCATACCATTGGCGATCTGCGCCAATTCTGGGCCGATACCGTAAGTCAGAATCGCTTGTGCGCCGCCTTGTTTGGCTTTCAGCAATTGCGCCGTCATATCCACATCTTTGATATTGAATTTTTCTACGGCAACTGGTTTGATGCCTTTGGCTGTCAGTGCTTTTTCCAAATCTTCACGGCCTAATTGTCCGTAATTGGTGGAGTCAGCAAGAATCGCCACTTTGGTAAATTTATGCTTACCGATCGCTTCTTCCACAATCATCGCAGATTGAATCGTATCGCTGGCCGCAATACGGAAGATGTAGTTATCTTTGTGTTCTGGTGCAACGAACTGCTTGGTGATCGCAGTACCGGTAGCGATATTATTCATGACAGGAATTTTGGCTTCCTGATAAAAACGCTGAGCCGCCAGGGCAACGCCTGTGTTGGCATAGCCAACTGTTGCCACTACTTTTTCTTTATTGATCAATTCTTGAGCAACTTGCACACCACGCTCATTTTTTGCCTCGTCATCACGTTCAACGAGTTGAAATTGGCGACCTAGCACGCCGCCTTTCGCATTAATTTCGCTCACTGCCAGCTTCACACCATCGCGCATGGAAACACCCATAGGTGCTGAGCCGCCCGTTAATGGGCCTGAAACGCCGATCTTGATTGGCTCTGCAGCACTACCTGCTACCGCCCAACCCAATAATACCGATGCAACCAAGGTTTTCATTTTGTATGACATGTCCGTCTCCTGTTTATTGATTTGTAATCTGATATTTGAACAATTAGTCGTACTACCCCTACAAATTACCAGAAATTTCGCTTTGCAATGCAACATTAGCTACTTAAGTGTTACTACGCAGAATGCGTGATGAGGCATGCATACATCGATATTTTTATGAATAAATGTTAAATACGATACTGGCATTAGGATTAAGCAGGGGGCCATCATTGAGCCCCGGATGAGGAGAAAAATATTTTCATCGAATCATCAAAATATTTTCATACCAAAGCTGACATCTTTCTTAAAAAAACACACACCAAGCGGCATCATTGCTCACTTCACCGCTCTCACGATACGACTTTTCGGCAATATAAAATATATCCACGGTATCGACTGTATCGTTGACACATAAGAGCTATTTCCTCATCAAGTACTACTCAGAAAATAAACCGGGACGCATCAATAAAAAAGGTAGCAAAGCTACCTTTTTTATTGAATACATGGAGAACCGACATCCAGTTGTCTCAGCATGACTGACAATCTTCTACTTTTCTGAACACATCAGCCAGAAAAAAAGAAAACGATTGACTGGCAACTATTTCAATAAACCAAACACTTTACCGATCACTTTGCTACCGGATCCGATAGGGTCTTGGCGTATCGCTTTTTCCTCTTCTGCAATCATCAAAAACAAGCCATCCAATGCACGCTGAGTTACATAACCTTCTACCGTCGCCTCCTTCTCCGAAACAGCACCGAATTTCTGCGCCTGTCCCATCACAGCATTATATTTTGCCGATAAACCCGCTTTGTCTGTCACGCCTTTTACTAATGGCAAAAATTGCTGCGATAAGGGAGCGCTGGTTTTTTCTTTAAAAAATTCAGTGACCGATGTTTCTCCTCCAGTCAGAATATTTTTGGCGTCTGTCAGCGTCATCGACTTCACTGCATTCAACAGCAAAGGTTTAGCCATTGGCACTGCTGCTTCTGCGGCACGATTCATAGACACAACAAGTTCATCAAGCTGAGCCCCCTTGCCTGTCATTTTCAAAATCGGACGTGCCTGTTCCAATATTGAAGGTAACTGTATTTTGACCTTTTCATTATTCAGAAAACCATTTTCTACTCCGAGCTTTGACGTTGCTGCACTGGCACCTTTATCAAGGGCAGCTTTCAAGCCTGAACTGGCATCTTGGTTACTGAGATCAGCAAATGACAAGGCATGTGCAGGCAATACAGGTACCAGCAAGCTGGTCGCCATCAAGCAGGCTTGCAAAGCCTTGGCCAGACACATACGACGGGATGCAATTTGCAACATAATAAACTCCACAATATAAAAATAAGAACGAGATATCAGATTCACTAAATTTCATTCACCGCGAATAAGCGACGATGCTCCCTGACAGCGTAACGATCAGTCATGCCCGCAATGTAATCGGCTATCTTGCGCGCCTGCTTTAAAACGCGCTCTTCTTCTGATGCCGCCTGAAGTACCTGATAATCTGGTGGCAGGAGAATCGGCTCTGAAAACATGGCATGAAATAATTCAGAAACGATACGCCTCGCTTTTGATGTCATGCGATTGACAAGATAATGACGATATAAATGATGATGCAAAAACTGCTTAAGGATTGTTGCATGTCCATGCATCTGCTCAGAAAAGGCAATCATTTTTGGCATTCTGCGCACATCATCAATAGATGCTGGTGCATGGTCCGCAATGCGTTTACTGGAAGTCTGGATCAAATCTACGATCAACGCATTGATCATGCGGCGTATGGTTTCTGATATAGCGCGGCGCCCGGTAATCCCTGGATAAGCAGCATCTACACTGGCTCTGTGCACTGAATAAAACTCTAACTCAAGCAATTGAGATTCAAGCAACAAGCCTGACCGTAAGCCGTCGTCAATGTCGTGATTGTTGTAAGCGATCTCGTCAGCAAGATTAGTCAGTTGTGCCTCCAGTCCAGGCTGCTTTTTCTCCAAAAACCGCTGACCCACATCGCCCAACAACTGCGCATTCGTGACAGAGCAATGCTTGAGTATTCCTTCCCGGGTTTCAAAGCTTAAATTCAACCCATCAAACGCACCATAGCGTTCTTCTAATTGATCAACCACACGTAAGCTTTGCAGATTATGCTCAAAGCCACCATAGTCCTGCATACAGGCATTTAATGCATCCTGACCTGCATGGCCAAATGGTGTATGCCCAAGATCGTGCGCAAGTGAAATTGCCTCTACCAGATCCTCGTTCAGCCGCAGATTACGGGCGATAGAACGGGCAATCTGTGCGACCTCAAGACTGTGCGTCAAACGAGTACGAAATAAATCACCTTCATGATTCACAAATACCTGCGTTTTATATTCCAGTCGCCTGAACGCTGTGCTGTGAATAATACGGTCTCGATCACGTTGAAATACACTGCGAGAAGTAGAAGCTGGCTCAATAAAACGCCGCCCTCTCGACGTTGCAGATTGGGCGGCGTAGGGTGCCAGATGAGTGTCTGTGAACATCGCCTTATTGTAAAATACAATGACGCAAAGTTTGCAGAAGAATTTCTTTTGGTACCGTTGTGATATGGGCAGTCCCCAATGGCTTCAACAGAATAAACTTGATCTGGCCACCTTCATTTTTTTTGTCCACTTCCATCAGATCAAGCCAGCGCTGCTCTCCAAGATCAGGCGCAACAGAAGGCAGACCCGCCGCCTCTACCAGCTGCTTGATTCTGGTTCTGGCAACATAATCAATATAACCAAGACGATACGACAGATCAGCCGCCATCACCATGCCACATCCCACCGCTTCTCCATGCAGCCATTTGCCGTAACCAAGTCCTGACTCAATTGCATGCCCGAAGGTGTGACCAAAATTAAGAATCGCCCTCAAACCACCTTCTCGCTCGTCCTGACGCACGATATCTGCCTTAATTTCACAGGAGCGCTGTATTGCATAGGACAAAGCATGCGTGTCTTTCGCTCTCAACTGAGTGATATTCGCTTCGATCCAATCAAAAAACGCAGGATCAATGATCGCTCCGTGCTTGATCACCTCCGCCAATCCAGCAGAAAGCTCATTGTCAGGTAATGTCGACAGACTGGAAATATCGGCTAGCACTGCCTCTGGCTGATAAAAAGCACCAATCATATTCTTCCCCAAGGGATGATTGATGCCTGTTTTACCACCGACAGAAGAGTCAACCTGAGACAACAATGTCGTCGGCACCTGAACAAATGGAACACCGCGCATATAGGCCGATGCCGCAAAACCAGTCATATCACCGATCACACCGCCACCGAGTGCGACCAAAGTAGTTTTACGATCACATTTCTTTTCCAGCAAGACGTCGAAAATCACCATCAGATTCGACCATTCTTTGTGTTCTTCACCGTCTGGCAAAATAACAGAGACGACATCTTTACCAATAGATCGTAAGGTTTTTTCTAAGGTGGCAAGATAAAGAGGAGCAACAACAGTATTTGTGACAATTGCCACTCGCTGCCCCTTGATTTGATCTTGCAACAAAACTTGATCACTCAGCAAATCAGTACCGATGGTGATAGGGTAACTACGTGCACCTAAATCCACACGAAGATCATGCCTGAAACTACTACCAGAAGATTGCATATCTGTATTCGTACTGTGAACATGCTGGGGCGAACTTGCCGGAGCGAGTTTATCCAGAATGGTTTGAACTAAAAATTGAACATTCGGACGCCCGGTCTCAATCACCAGATGGGCGACTTCCTGATATAAGGGATGACGCTGAACTTCAAGTTCTTCAAGCTTTTTACGGGGATCAACAGTCCTGAGCAAAGGTCTGTTTTTATCGTTGCGAGTCCTTTGCAATATGCTGTTAATACCTGCACGTAGGTATATCACCGTGCCACGTTCATGCAGATATTGGCGACTCTTTTCATTCAGGATCGCGCCTCCACCAGTCGCCAGCACTACATCGTCCAATGCAGTTAACTCGGCGATTGTCTCAGCCTCACGTTGCCGGAAGCTGGCTTCTCCTTCAATTTCAAAAATGACAGGAATAGAGACACCTGTTCGTGCCTCTATCTCGTGATCAGAATCAATAAAGCGCTTATGCAGCTTTTTCGCCAGGGCCCGGCCAACCGTAGTTTTGCCGGACCCCATCAGGCCTACTAAAAAAATATTCGACACAAATAAACTTCAACTTACATATTCAGATGAATATGTTTTTTTATTTTCAATTAAGGACAAGGAACATTATTATCCGCAATATTCATTGTTGACGATGTTGATGCTCCCAAGCTATCCACCACTGTCAGTGTGACTACATATGAGGCAAGAGGTGTTGTAGGAATAAAACACCTTGTTCCAGCTGCTACTGCACTTACCGTAAATACGCTACCAGAAACAGATACTGGTGCTGAACGGGTATCGCTGGAGTAGGCAGTATAAGGCCCAGTACCACCATAGATAGACAAATCCACTTTGCCAGCATACAACTCACTGACACTAAAGACGCTAGGCGACATACGTAACAACGAGGCATTACCTTGGTTGGCAACAATATCAAATCGAATGGTCTGACCTTGAGTATCTGCAACTGTAATAGCCGTCGTGCCCGCATTCAACAATTTTGCAGTAAAGGTTCCACCTGCTGCAACGGAAGTAGGACTCACCGTCGCAATATTAGAATTGTTGTTTGTAACGGTATAGCCAGGAGTACCTCCGGAAAGACGGAATACCAGCGTATCACCGACACTTCCAGTTGCACCATTTGGAGATGCGGTCAATGCAGCAGAAGCAGTGGAGGCAACGGAAACACTCACTGAAATGACTTTACCTGTTGCATCTGTAATCACAACTTGCGCATTACCAGCAGAAACACCGGTCACTGAAAAATCAGTACCACTATTTGTTACAGTTGCCACACCAACATTACTACTTGTGACAGTGTAAGGAGCAACACCGCCTCCAACAGAATAAGGCACGGTAGAGCCAATGGAAACAGTAATAGAGGAAGGTGCGGTAGTAAATAACGCAAGACTAGAGCCAGTACCAACAGTGACATCGATCGAGAGCTGTTTACCGACAGAATCTGTAACAACAACTTTGGCCGCGCCAACAATCAAGCCTTTTACCGTCAATGTATTACCGCTTACCTGAACCGCCGCTACCGCAGCATTACTACTACTTGCAGAATATGGTGCTTTACCTCCACCAATAGTAAAAGTAGGCGAAGTCGAAGGTGCAACCACGAGTGGGTTAGTCGCTGTAGTAAACAAATCTGGTACAACACCACCACCGACAGTAACATTGATGGTCACAGAACCTTTTGCAGTATCACGCACAACCACTGTTGCTTTACCTATATCAACACCAGTAATAATCAGATTGTTACCTACAATTTTTGCTGTTGCGGCAGCGGTATTGCTGCTGGAAGCTGAATAAGTTGTTGTTCCACCACCAACAGTAAAGGTATTTGCAGCACCAACTGCCAGAGTGATGTCTGTTGCGGCTGTAGTGAAGAGATCATCACTAGTTCCGACCACGACATCAATACTGACTGAGCCGCCAATACTATCTTTTACACTTACCGTTGCTTTACCACCAGTAACACCAGTAATCACAAACCTGTTCCCGCTCACGCCAACAGTTGCAATTTGACTGTTGCTACTTGATACCGCATATACCTGACTACCACCGCCGATCTGATATACAGACGAAGTGGCACCAACCGCGACAGTAACAGCACTTGGTGCCGTGGTGTACAGAGTAATACCAGAACCCACAGTCACATCAATCGTTACAACCGCACCAGCACCATCCTTGACAGTGACTGTCGCGCTACCGCCGCCGCCGCCAGTAATTGTGAGTGTCTTACCGTTAACGCTGACAAGAGCAGCACTACTATTACTATTGGCGCTGTAACCCGGCACACCACCACCAATGGTGTATATCTGGGTTTCACCAGGAGAGATGGTGATTGCTTTTGCTGCTGTAGTAAATAAAGCAGCGCCACTTGTATTGCCAGCAGAACCGCCGCCGCCGCCGCAAGCTGACAGTATCGCAAGCAAAAACATCGAAAGGATGACACGAAGTAACTTCATAATTGAATACCTATCTTTAAACGAATTCGTATAATTGTATATTTACTATAAAAAAATAAACTAATATTTACTTTGTGCTCATACGTTCAGCGACAATTTTAGGGGTGATGAATATGAGCAGCTCGGTTTTATCGTTTGTTTTACCTGTGGTCTTAAACAAATTCCCGAACAATGGCAAATCACCAAAAAATGGGATTTTTGTCACATTATCCCTTTCATTTTGCTGAAAAATACCACCAAGAACAACCGTCCCACCGTTCTCAACCAATACCATCGTTTTCACTTCTTTAGTATCAATCGCATAACCAGCGCGGGTTTCGACACCGACACTGTCTTTGTGCACATCAACATCAAGAATCACATTTCCATCAGGGGTAATTTGCGGCGTCACTTCCAGACGCAAAGTCGCTTTTCTGAAAAAAATTGAAGTCGCCCCACTTGAAGTGGATACTTGATACGGCAACTCTGTTCCTTGTTCAATCATGGCTTTCAATTGATCTGCCGTCACGACTCTTGGACTAGAGATAATTTTACCCTTACCGTCCGCTTCCAAAGCAGAAAGTTCCAGGTTCAAAAATCGATTAGCAGCAGAAGAAAATAAGCTGACTGCCAAACTACCTGGATTAAGTCCATTGATACCCGCAGCTGGCAAGCTTACAAATTGCGTATTTGGAATAAAACTCTGATCCGTTATCTTCGCCTGACCAGTCTGCTCACCAACACCGAGATAATTACCAGTCAGAGCAAGACGTTGATTACCCTGTAATTGATATCCGACATCCCCACCGCGCAAACCTCGCATGTCTGCAAAACCAAGTTTTGCACCCAAATTCTTACTAAAGGTATCATCAGCTTCTACTATGCGAGCCTCGATCAAAACTTGCTTTGAGGCAATATCAGTCTTCTGTATCAGCTTCCTTACCTCTTCGAGTTTTGATGGAATATCAGTGACAAACAATTGATTAGTTCTCGGTTCAATGACGGCACTTCCTCTTTTGGACAATATACGATTGGTACTTGAACCATCTACACCAAAAACGAGCTTAAACGCTTCTGCCTTTTGATAATTCAATTGAAACGATTCCGTTTTTAATGGCTCTAATTCTGCAATTTGCGCTTTTTGTTCGAGTTCTAATTTCTCTTTAGTCAACAGCTCATCTTTGGGTGCGACCCAAATAACGGTACCGTTCTTACGCATATCAAGACCCTTGATCTGCATAATATTATCCAAGGCCTGATCCCAAGGTACGTCCTTAAGACGCAGTGTAATAGTTCCTGTCACGGTATCGCTGGCAATCACGTTCAAGCCGCTGACTTCGGCAATAATCTGTAAAATTGCTCTGACTTCGATGCTTTGGAAATTAAAAGAGAGCCTCTCGCCACGATAGCCCTGAGTTCCCTGCGTGAGCTTATTCGGATCTTCCTTGATCGGTTTTACTTCGACCACAAATTGTGTGTCACTCTGATAAGAGCTTTGTTCCCAAAGTCCTTTAGGCTCAATCACCATGCGGACGTTTTCACCAACTGCAGTCGTAGTGATGGTTTGAACGGGAGATCCAAAATCGGCAACATCAAGGCGACGCCTTAAGACTTCTGGTAATCCCACTTTCAGAAAATCAACGATGATTTTTTGCCCTTGCTGACGAACATCAACAGCGATCGGATTTAATGGCAAATCAACAACAATACGCCCTTCACCGCCAACGCCTCGGCGAAAATCAATATCACGCAATGCCAATTTAGTCGTCAAAGGTGCTTGTGCAGCAACTGGAAGACCCTGCGAACTAACAGCGGTAGCAACGCCTCCCGATGCATCAATCGTCACAATCAGTGCATTTCCCTCAATGACAGTGGCATAGTTAAGCGGTTTATTGAGATTAAAAACGAGTCGGGAACGCCCTGTCGCTTCAATCACGTTCACTGTACGTAAATCCCCGATATTGACATCAATGCTTGCTTTACCTGTTCCATTGGCAGTGTCAGCAAAATCCAATGCCACACGAGCAGGATTCGCAATTGAAAAACCAACAGGAGATTTAGTCAGAGGATTTTTCATTCCTACTCTGACAATAACATTTGCTCCTTGTTGATTTGCAGTAATAGACTCAATGCTATTTGACTGGGCCAGACATAATTGACTTAATCCCATCAAAATAAACAAACTGAACTTAGCAAGCATGGCGCCCCTTTTATTTGGATTTATCAACGCTTTCATTTTTTACTCTCCTGCAGTTCCAGCTTGGTATTACGCTCAGTCCATTCGCCAGATGCATCCTGAACAATTTCTTTTATTTCGATTTCGTTATCCGCAATTTTGGTAATCAGCCCAAAGTTTGCACCTATGTAATTTCCTACTTTTGCTTGATATACGGTTTTATCTACCTGTATCAGCGCCTGTCTGAGATTATTTTTTTCAATGATCCCAACCATTTTCAATGTATCCAGTGGAAACGCCTCCAAAGCCTCACGCCGCCTGTCCATATCAGGATGAATACCGCTACTGGATTCTGCTTTGAGTCTCGCCAATACCACCAGAAGTTTAGAGGGATTAAATGGGTCAATATCATTTTTTCCATTGTATGGAACAGGCATATAGACCTTTGGAGCACTGGGCTTCACGATGACTATGTGAGAATCCCTTTTCACTGTTTCCATCCAATCCTGCACTTCAGAGACATCATGCTCACCGCAGGCACTTAACAAAAATGCTGGCAGAACTAATAAAGAGAATCTTTTTATCGCTACTATCATTTTTTAGCCGTTTTTTTCAGGTTGGCCTGTGCCAAAACTTCGTCTTTATCTAAGTAACGGAATGTTTTTGCCACCACATCCAATACCAGAGTACCGTCTTTACCTGTTGTAATAGCCAAATTATTGAGGGTCACAATACGTGGCAATTTGGCAATATCAGAAACAAATTCACCTAAATCATGATAACTGCCTTGCAATTTAATATCGATCGGCAACTCCGCATAGTAGTCCTTAACAACAACCGTACCCGGCTTAAACGATTCAAACTGCAAGCCACGCCCTGCACCAGCCTGGTTAATATCTGACAACAACGCATCCATTTCCGCTTTACTTGGCAATTGCTTTTCCATTGCAGCAACATATTGCTGAACCAGTTTGCGCTGCTCTTTTAATGCATCAAGATTAATTGCCTGTTGTATCTTTTGGCGATACTCATCTTTCAGACGAACTTCTTCTTGTTGCTTCTGCTCAATTTCCTGAGTTTGTCCATCCCAGTAAAAGAACCATCCTAAAAAAAGGACAATCAGCAACACACCAAAACCAGCAGCAATTCTGGGAGCAATAGGCCACAGCCCTGGATGCAAGCCACTTAAATCGCGAAACTGCTCACTAATCGATTCAAATGCATCTTTTACGTTAATTGCCATTTCTAATCTTTCAATTCTTTTTCATCAAAACCTACTCGTATCAGAAACCGTTTTTGGCTGGCTTCGCAGTTTCTGCCGCAGAAGAAGCTGCCACATCTTTTTCCCGGGGGCGTTTAATGCCGACATTCACCGTAAAATCAGACACTTTTTTTGCATCCCGCCCCTGCCCAATTCCCGCAGAGTGAATGTCATTCAGATCAGGCTTATACATCCATTCAGATTTATTACCCAGATTACGAATAAACTCAGCGACTCTGTCCTGAGATTGCGCATAACCGTTCAGTGTAACGCGCTGACCATCCTGCTTTAATGATTTCAGATAGACGCCTTCCGGCGTCAGCTTGACCAACTCATCGAGCAAAAATACAGGTTGATTTCTATCGCCCTGCAAATCTTCAACTGCTTCCTGACGTGCTTTCAGCGCATCAATTTCTTGCTTGAGTGTAGAAATTTCTTTAATTTTCTCGTCCAGTCTTGCATTTTCTTTTTTAATCAGTTCCGTGCGCTCATTCTGTATGCCTAGCTGTCTGGCATAGTAAGCACCTACGATAACAATAACAAAGACGCCAATAATGGACGAAAGTAATAACAGCGAATAGAAGTCTTTCTTTAACTGCTTGCGGCGCTCTTCTCTGTGCGGAAGAAGGTTAATTTTAATCATCAGTCAAATCTCCGCATTGCCAAACCACAAGCAACCATATAAGCGGGAGCGTCTCCACGTAGCGACTTTTCATTCACACTGGATCCCAACTCCATGCCTTTAAATGGACTGACAACGGCCGTCGATATCTTTGTGCGCTCGGCAATTACATCAACCAACCCCGGAATGACCGCACACCCCCCCGTCAGAAATATCTGGTCAACTCGGGTATAGGGTGTTGATGTGAAGAAAAATTGTATGGCGCGGGTCACTTCCAATGCAGCGCTTTCAAGAAAGGGTTCCAGTAACTCCATCTCATAGCTATCTGGAAGGTCAGCGGTTTTTTTCTTCATTTCCGCCTCTTCTTGCGCCAGTCCAAAATTACGAACAATGTCCTGTGTCAGCTGCGCGCCACCAAACTGCTGTTCTCGCTCATAGATGACATCGCCATTCAGCAGGATGAAAATATAAGTACGCTTGGCGCCAATTTGAAAGACAGCACAGATCTGGTCACGACCTTGATTCGGTTGCATGTCAATTAAACGCAGAATTGCCGTTCTGGCGGCATAAGACTCCACATCCATAACTTTTGCCTGCAAACCAGCAGCTTGAACAACCGCGACCCTGTCTTCGATTTTTTCTTTGCGCGACGCGGCAAGCATCACTTCGACATCTTCTTCGGAATTAGCCGCAGGACCGATAACACAGAAATCCAGACTGACATCGTCCATCGCGAACGGAATATACTGACTGGCTTCAGATTCAACTTGCACTTCCAGCGCCTGCTCACTAAGGCTGCCGGGTAATATCATTTTTTTTGTAATAACGGCAGATGCAGGCATAGCGAGCGCAACATTTTTTGCACTCGTGCCACTTTTCTTGACCAATCTACGCACCGCTTCGGATACCTGTTCGATATTCTCAATGTTACCGTCGAGTATCGCCCCTTTAGGCAGCGGTTCCGATGCATAGCGCTCCAAACGATATGCTTTATCTCCGCCCTCGGAGAGTTCGACCAGCTTGATATCAAAAGAGCTAACGTCCAGCCCTATCAACGGTGGGTTTTTTCTGCCGAGCAATGTAGCCAGATCTAAAGCCAAGAATATCCCCTTACAAATACATCAGTGCATTTTTACAATAGAAACAAGCTTACCTAAGCAACATTTTCAGCAAATTGTCTTTTAAATCCGTGATTTACAAAACAATTATCCAAGCTTACATGAAATGCTAGCAATAAGACCCCTATTGGTAAAGCAATTTCCAAAAAGCATTACTTAAATATGTTGTCAAATATCCACGACAGGCACGGGATTTTAGTTCGAGCCAAAGCATGTTTCTCCCGGCAATAAACTCTGACCACACGACAGCGACTATAATGCATCTCGCCATTGTTACAAAATAAACCCATGTCTGACAGCAAAAATACTACGGGCGACAAACCGTCCTCTCCATCTTCTAAAAACAAGAGCATATGGACCCGCATACTGACGGGTGCAGGTATTTGCTTGATTGGTCTCGGAATTTCGGTTGTACTGATTGTTGGTTTTGCTCTCACAATGGCATATCCAAATTTACCGGAACTGGATTCTCTGACGAGTTATCGTCCCAAAATGCCGCTACGGATATTTTCGGCAGACAATGTTCTGATCGGTGAATTTGGTGAGGAACGTCGTAATGTCGTGCGCTTCAATGAAATTCCGGATGTCATGAAAAAAGCCGTTCTGGCAATTGAAGATGATCGCTTTTATGAACACGGCGGGGTCGATTATCTCGGTATCACCAGAGCGTTTCTGCATAATCTGACAGGTGGCGCCAAGCAAGGAGCATCAACGATCACCCAACAGGTGGCTCGTAACTTCTTCCTGTCGAGCGAGCAAACCTTCAAGCGTAAGATTTATGAAATATTAATGGCCTGGAAAATTGAACAGAATTTGACCAAAGATCAGATTCTGGAGGTCTACATGAACCAGATCTATCTGGGTCAAAGAGCATATGGATTTTCTTCTGCTGCTCAGATTTATTTTGGTAAAAATTTAAAAGACGTCACGGTGGCGGAAGCTGCCATGCTTGCAGGCCTCCCCAAAGCACCATCCGCCTATAATCCTGTAGCGAACCCAAAACGTGCAACAGTGCGGCAGCAATATATTTTGCAGCGTATGCGACAACTCGGCTACATCACCGAAGCCCAGTTTACGCAGGCAAAAGTCGAAGAGCTGCGCACAAAAACGGACAGTAGCGAATTTGGCATTCACGCTGAGTACGTTGCAGAAATGGCTCGCCAACTTGTCTATGAACAGTTCAAAGAAGATACTTATACCCGTGGCCTGAATGTCTACACCACGATCACAAAATCAGACCAGGACGCTGCCTATCTGGCGTTGCGCCGAGGAGTGATGGAATATGAAAAGCGGCATGGCTATCGCGGACCAGAAGCCATCATTACTATTCCAGAAGGTAAAGAGGCGGCAGAGGAAGCGATTGAAAGCGAATTGGCCGAACATTCTGACAACGATGACCTGCAAGTGGCGATGGTACTTGATGCATCACCAAAGCTGGTGCGTGCGGTCTTGTCCTCTGGAGAAGAAATCCGGATTGACGAAGCAGGACTCAGTTTTGCTGCCGGCGGATTATCGTCCAAAGCTTTACCCAACAAACGTATACAACGTGGTGCGGTGATCCGCGTATTTCAGGATGGCAAAAACTGGAGTATTACTCAAATGCCGGAAGTGCAATCGGCCTTTGTGGCGGCGAGCACCACCGATGGCGCCATCCGGGCGCTGGTTGGCGGTTTTGATTACAACCTGAATAAGTTTAATCACGTCACGCAAGCGTGGCGCCAACCGGGATCGAGCTTTAAGCCATTTATTTATTCAGCTTCACTGGAAAAAGGCTTGTCTCCATCCACCATCATTAATGACGAACCCATCAGTTTCGATGCAGGCCAGACTGGTGGACAGGCTTGGGAGCCAAAGAATTACGATGGTAAATATGAAGGCCCGATGACGATGCGCAAAGGTTTAACGAAGTCAAAAAATATGATTTCGATTCGAATTTTGCACAGAATAGGAGCCAAATATGGTCAGGAATACACTAACCGCTTTGGTTTTCTCCCTGAGAAAAATCCGCCTTATCTGACACTGGCTCTCGGCGCTGGCGCGGTGACTCCTCTGCAAATGGCGGGTGCTTATGCTGTATTTGCCAACGGTGGCTATAAGGTGAACCCTTATCTGATTTCAAAAATTACGGATAGCAATGGCAAGATTCTGGTTCAGACCAATCCTGAAAAAGCAGGTGATGAATCAAACCGTGTGATTGACGAACGTAATGCCTTTTTGATGGACAGCATGTTGAAAGACGTTGTGCGCTACGGTACTGCAACAAAGGCATTATCACTGAAACGGACTGATATCGCCGGAAAAACAGGCACCACAAATGATTCGTTTGATGCTTGGTTTGCTGGCTATCAGGCCAAACTGGTCGGTATTGCCTGGATAGGATTTGACCAGCCTAAAAACCTGGGAAATAAAGAAACAGGTGGTGGTTTGGCATTGCCAATCTGGATCGGCTATATGCAAAAAGCACTGAAAGATATTCCTATTGAGGAACGTGCGATTCCTAGCGGTATTATTTCGGTGGAGGGCGACTACTATTATGCAGAAAACCCTCCCGGATTAGGTATATCGAGTCTGGCACCACCACCTGTGAAAACTCAGGAAGAAAACACCGCTGATCACTGACCTTGTTCGCGCGCGATGCGGGACAAGGTAGCAAACAACTCCGAACCATCGCGCGTGTTTAACCAGTGGCTGCCATCATAGCGGTAATGAAATCCGCCTGAGCGTGCAGCCAGCCACATCTCTTGCATAGGTGCCTGGCTGTTCACGATGATTTTAGAGCCATTGTTGACGAACTCTACCGTTAGCACATTGCCACTACGGCTACATTCAACATCCAGCTCATCATTGTCAAACGCGCGTTCAAATATTTCTTCAACTTCTCGCAGACAGGCTTCTGCCAGAGTCAGGAATTCAGATTCAGTCATGCTACACTTCCTCGCCTCAGAGACAACATAAAAACGCCATTCTATACGGTGTTACCAACTCCCATGATGCGCACACTGATTTCCACCATTACAGTCGTTCTGTTGTTATCCGCCTGCGGTCAGAAAGGACCTTTGACGCTACCGGAAAAAAGTCCACCGCCTTCCAGCAGCATGAATAAATAACTGTTTTATACGCAATATTTTGGGGAGGACGGGGATTCAACAATCGCCCCTTCCAGACAAGATGCGACTATACCTGAATAACAATATCCTGATGCACTGATCCCATCATCCATGTTCGACGGATAACGAACTCATCGTGACTTATTTCAGAACAACGACCGGATCCCGACCAAACCAACGCCACCACAAACGGAGCATCAGCAACAGCGCAACGATCAGACCAAATAATACGGGCTGAGAAAAATCATGTTTGCCGGCTTTCATCCAGGTGTAATGCAGCACACCTAGTACGGCGACGATATATACCAATCGATGCAGCCGTTGCCAAAATTTGCCACCCAGCAACCTGATCATGCGATTCGTACTGGTGAGTGCCAGTGGAATCAGCAGCACGAATGCCGTAAAACCAACCGTAATGAATGGCCGTTTCAGCACGTCCAGCCACATTTCCTGCCAGTCAAAAAAATGGTCAAACCATAAAAATGTGGTGAAATGGAGAATCGCATAAAAAAATGTAAATAGTCCCGTCATGCGTCTGAAGCGTATTAACCACGGCCAATGCAAGAGCTTGCGCAGTGGTGTGATAGCGAGAGTCATACAGAGTAGATACAGCGTCCAGTCACCCGTGTTACGGGTAATAAACTCGACTGGATTTGCCCCCAGTTTATCCAAAAAAACTGCAGCGACGAGCCTGATCAGCGGTAACAGGGCTAATATGAAACAAGCCAGCTTCAGTCTGGCTATCTGCTTATTGGTCATCAGCATGTCAGAAAAATTTCTTCAAATCCATCCCCGCATATAACGACGCTACTTCGCTATAGCCGTTAAACATCAGGGTTTTGCGCTTACGGGCAAGCAAACCATCTTCACCAATACGGCGCTCGGTCGCTTGTGACCAGCGCGGGTGATCCACGTTTGGATTGACGTTGGAATAAAAGCCGTATTCATTCGGTGCCGCCAGATTCCATGCTGTACGAGGCTGCTCTTTGACAAAACGGATTTTGACGATAGATTTCGCAGATTTAAAGCCATACTTCCATGGCAATATCATCCTCACCGGAGCGCCATTCTGATTAGGCAGAACCTCACCATACATACCAAACGTCAACAAAGATAATGGATGATTGGCTTCATCCATACGCAAACCTTCTACATAGGGCCATTCCAATACCGGACTGCGTAATCCCGGCATTTGCTTCTTATCGTCCAAGGTCACGAATTCGATATAGCGCGCATTACCAGTTGGCTCCACTTTTTTGATCAGCTGTGACAATGAATAACCCACCCAAGGAATCACCATTGACCAGCCCTCAACACAACGAAGGCGGTAGATACGCTCTTCCAATGGAGCCAACTTCATCAGACTATCCAGATCAAGCCTCATCGGCTTTTTGACCTCGCCTTCAATGCTGATGCTCCAGGGACTCGTCCTCAATGATCCCGCAGTCATTGCCGGATCTGCTTTATCAGTGCCGAACTCGTAGAAATTGTTATAACTGGTGGCATCTTTATAGGCCGTTTTTTTCTCCATCACGGCATAGGTGGGATTGGGTTTTGCCACCAATTTTGCCGCCCCTATCGTTTGCGCGAAGGCCTCGCGATTTGCCATCTCCAGCAGCGCGCTGCCAGCGATCGAGCCTAACGCTAACTGTCGAATAAAATCCCGCCGCGATTCAAATACGGCTCGGGGAGTAATCTCTGAGGGGAAAGGCAAATCAATGCCATTGGGACTGCGTTTAATCAACATGTCGGACTCCGTGATGGAAACACTGGGCGCAAGAACAGTCTATTGAGATTGTTCTTGCGCCGATTAGTTTCTCATGAGTCGCTAAAGTCTGCTGATCCTTACGCAATAGGAAAAAAATTTATAAGGTACCGTAAGAGTGCAGGCCAGACAAAAACATATTCACGCCAAGAAAAGCAAACGTCGTCACCAGCAAACCGACGAGTGCCCACCAGGCTGCGACCTGACCTCGCAAGCCCTTCATTAAGCGCATGTGCAACCATGCAGCATAGTTAAGCCAGACGATCAGCGCCCATGTCTCCTTGGGATCCCAGGACCAATAGCCACCCCATGCTTCGGCTGCCCACAAAGCGCCCAGGATTGTCGCGATCGTGAAAAAAGCAAAACCGACAGCAATCGCCTTGTACATGACATCATCCAGCACTTCGAGTGATGGCAAACGATCTGCGAGATAGCCCTTTGACTTCAGCAAATACGCCAATGCCACCATCGCAGCCAATGAAAAAGTACCATAGCCAATGAAATTTGCCGGCACATGGATTTTCATCCACCAACTTTGTAATGCGGGCACCAGGGGCTGAATCTCTGCCGCATCGCGTGAAACGGTGTACCAGAGCAGAAATCCGATCGCAGCAGAAATGACCAGCAGCACAAACGCCCCTAGCTGGCGGGTTGCATACTGTTGTTCGTAGTACAAATAGAACAATGCTGTGATCATAGAAAACAAAATGAACACTTCATACAAATTGGAGACAGGAATATGACCAACATCAACCCCAACCAGATAAGACTCATACCAACGAACCAACATGCCGGTAAAACCCATGACAACTGCCGCCCAGCAGAGTATGGAACCGACAGACGAGCCGAAATCAGAACGGAGAATCAAACCGCCCCAATAGAACAATGTCGACAGAAAAAATAAAGTGCTCATCCATAAAATAGCAGACTGACTGGATAGCAAATACTTCAGAAAAAATTTCTGGTTCGCCATCTCCAGCGATCCTGCATATAAATGCACAGCGAAAAAACTCAATACTGCCAGCAAGAGCAACAAGGGTCGTACCGGTTTCCAATGCCATCCCAGCCATGCAAACGTTGGAGCTGCCAGTAACAAAATACCTTTTTCGTAGATATCCATATACGCGCCAAACTGACTCAGCGCAAACAACGATGCCATACTCAGGACGACGGCATACAACCAGTCGATGACCGTCAGCCGCTTGAAAAAGCCTTGATAGGGCGTGTAATTTTGTGTCATTTCCATCATAGTTTCCTTAGCAAACGGATATCTGCATATGCCCGCAGTGTAGTCGATTACGTTTGCGGCTGTTCAGAACGTCTGGATTCAGGCGCAGTATTTGTCACATTCTGGGTCGCAATATGCCCTAACTGCATCGCCAGCTGCTCAAATTCTTTTTCAAAATCAAGGGTCTTGCGCTGAGAACTCAGCGCCATCAGGGCATTCACACCCTGTACATCGTCTTTGACCCATATCCATAAACGACGTTCACGGATATAAAACATCGCAAACACGCCGATCACCAAAAACAGGCAGCCAAGATATACCACGTTCTTACCGGGCGAACGGGTAATCTGTAGTACAGAGGCTTTGACTTCGTCAAACCCGTTCAGTTGCAAAAATACTGGCGCACCATAAAAAAACGAATCGGATAAAGCACCTGTTGCCAGTTGCAGGAAGCGGGCATGTTTGTCTGACGGATTCAATACTGGCAAACCTTCTTTTTCGCGGGCAATCATCCACAAATCCCACATACTGCCATTGAGTATTTTCATAAATACATCAGCGGCTTTAGCCTGATCCGCAGCAGGAATTTGCTCTAAAAATGTAGAAATAGCCACAAAACCAGCTTGTTTTCCGTCTCCAGCAAAAATACCCAAGCTCTTTTTAGCCGACTCCATCAGCTGATTCTGCATCTGTGTCGCATTGGGCATATTGGACGGTAATGCCCGTGCGGCATAACGTTTAGCAGCCTCGTCGCGTAGATCAGGATTATTGATAGCGGCACGAAGACGCATCCATTCTTTCACACTGTCATCGTCATCCGCAGGAATACGCAAATAACGGAATCCTTCCGCTGGAGAATCCCTCGTACCGGCCAAAAACATATAGTCGCCATCCACAAACACCGGCTGCATATAGTTGTGAAATTCTCTTGCCTGACCTGTTTTATCACGCAATTTATACTGAACACTGGGTCCAACGTTTTTCAGATCTTTACTATTGGCATTTTTGGCTGCAGAACCCAGATGCTTATCCAGATCCGTGCTCAGTTGCTGATTTAATGTTTTACCTGGATTGACAGCGCGCACATCAGCACCATTGCGTGCCATATTTTCCACATTAAAAGGGCGGAAGCCAGACCACTCCACAGTAAAGTCATTGCCGTTTGTGCCTTTTAAGGCCGTATTCCCACCTACTTCACCCGTCATATCAAACGATGCAGAGCGACCTCCGGACATCGGATATGCGGTCAGCTTCAGACGACTGCCACCATCCTCAAAACTGGATTGATAAACAGCGATCCCTTTGTAGATCAATGGCTGATTGACTTTAATGACGGAGGAAAAAGTTTTCCCGGTGTCGTGATCAATCACTTCTACATCACTCGCAAACAATTTCGGCATACCCGTGCTGTAAAAATCAATCGTGAATTTTTTCAGTTTGATCGTAAACGGCAAATCCTGAATTAACACGCCATTTTGCTGAGGAATAATTGCCGTATTACTGCTACTCCCCTCTGGAATCATGGTGTTGCCGCGAAAAGTAGGATTTGACAGCGATAAGCGATGTTGTTGCGGGATTTTCGCAATAATACCGTTGCCATCAAAAGGCACTTTCCCCATAAACCATTGCTGTGCACGAATAGGCAGCTCGGAGTCGAGTAAGCCGCCAATACAGATAATGACAATCGCACTATGCGCAAAAATATAGCCCCATTTGTTTGCGGCTCCTTGCTTAGCGGCAATTAATGTTGCCTGGTCTTTTTCAACAACTTTAAAACGGTAACCAATACGAGCCAGATGATCGGAAAACTGCGCCGTCAGTTGAGCGCGAGTGCCAGTTGATTGCCACTCAGCCTTGTGATGAAAGTTACGAAGCGACTGCTCACGGACATTATCTCGCCAACTACGCATGTCTTTGAGCATTTTTGGCGTATTGCGGATAACACACAGACTGGTCGACACCACCAGAAAACCCATAATCAACAAAAACCACCAGGCTGAATATACCGAATACAGACTGAATTTATTGAATATTTCGAACCAGAACGGGCCAAACTGATTCATGTAGTTAGGCATTGGTTCATTTTGCTTCAGCACCGTGCCGATAATTGATGCGACTGCAATTAAGGTCAGCAGACTGATCGCGAACCGCATAGAGGAGAGTAGCTCTATTGCATCCGCCAGCCATGCCTGACGGGTATTGATATGCATCCCCCCCGTGTCCGTTGCCAATTCCGGGTCTAATCTGTGTTCCATACTTGTTTTGCCCAACTTGAAAAAAAAAGGGGATGGCGCTATCGCCACCCCCTCCGTTATATATTGTCTTGTTATTGTTTTGCTGGCTTCAATATCTGTCAGGTCAACCCTGACGTTATTTTTGCCAGAAACCGATTATTTCAAGCCGGCCACGTAGTCAGCAACCGCTTTCATTTCATCATCCGACATTTTTTTGGAGATAGCGACCATCTGCGCACTGTTTTTACGCGCACCTGTACGGAAATTTGTCAGCTGAGCGATGGTGTAGTCCTGATGCTGACCTGCGATACGTGGGAACTGAGCTGGGATACCTGCACCATTCGGGCTATGGCAACCTGCACATGCCGGAACATTTTTCTCTGCAATGCCACCACGGTAAATCTGCTTACCCAATTGCACGATATCTTTATTTTTTGCTGAACCTGGCTTGGATTTTTGTGCAGACAAATAAGCCGCGAGGTTTTTCATGTCTTCTGGTGTCATCGCTTTAGCGAATGTCGTCATCACGGGATTATTCCGGTCAGCACCAGTGAAATCTGTCAGCTGTTTATTGATATAAGCTTCATGTTGCGCAGCCAGTTTAGGATTGACGGTAATCGTTGAGTTACCAGCAGCACCATGGCAGGAGGCACAGGCGACAATTCCGCGTGCGGCATCACCATTCGTATAAAGAGCCTCGCCTTTTGCAGGATCTGCTTTTGCAGGTTTAGCTTCTTCATTCGCGTATGCAACAGAAGCAAGAGAGGACACCGCCAGAATTGCGACGCTGATGGATTTCAAAAACGGTAAGAAAGCACGGTTCATTCAAACACCCTGAGACTAAATAATAGAAATCTGCCCGATAGGCGACGCATAGCTGCTAGGTTGATGCACATCATGGTGATTGCAAAAACCGTGGTAGTAAGGCATGTGTTACAGCTGCCCATTACCTAACCCCTTATTGTACAATAGCTTTCGGGCGTTTTTAACGCTGACTGTTGCATTTTTCAATTTTTCCTTTCCTCTATGTCTATCCTCTGGCAAGCCCGCTTCTTTACTACGGTAAATCATTTACGTGATCTGCCGCGTACCCACGTTCCGGAAATCGCATTTGCCGGCCGTTCCAATGCAGGCAAATCCACTGCCATTAATACCCTATGTAATCAAAAGAAGCTTTGTTTTGCGTCAAAAACCCCTGGCCGCACGCAACATATTAATTATTTTTCGATCGGCGGTGCCCATGTTGGCCAACATCGCAAAGATGAAACACGTGTCGATGAAATCCGCGCATTACTGGTCGATTTGCCGGGTTATGGCTATGCCGAAGTTCCGGGCGCTGCGAAAGACCACTGGAATCAGTTGCTCGGTGCCTATGTTCAGCGCCGTACACAACTCGCAGCACTCGTGCTGATCATGGATGCACGTCGCCCTTTTACCGATCTTGATATTCAGATGCTGGAATGGTTTGCTCCGACCGGACGTCCTATCCATTGCATACTGACCAAAGCAGACAAGCTGAACCGGAATGAATCCGCCAATGCCTTGCGCCAGGCCAAGACGCTGCTGGAAAGCTATGTCGATGATGAAGGTGCGATG
Source organism: Undibacterium sp. SXout7W (assembly GCF_049339385.1). Classification (NCBI taxonomy): domain Bacteria; kingdom Pseudomonadati; phylum Pseudomonadota; class Betaproteobacteria; order Burkholderiales; family Oxalobacteraceae; genus Undibacterium; species Undibacterium sp. SXout7W. The sequence goes on from NZ_JBMPPF010000009.1 coordinate 143,120, forward strand.
TTCCCGTTCACCATCCAACTGTTTTCAGCACTGAAACGAACAGGCATTGAGGAAGCTGATGCAGCAGTTCAACACTTGCTTGGCCTTGATCGGGAACCAGAGATGATCGTTGACGAAGCCGATTCCATCACGTCAGATGCAGAACCGGACCATGACAAGCCTGTGGCAAATGACTGAATCAGACGCGGAAATGATTTTTCATTGCCGCTCAGGTGACAGCAATGTGCCATATTGAACTACCAGAAAGACACACCACCTACGATAAGTACACGATCGACACACAGCAAGAAATGTATGACCTGAATATATGCAAGTCTGCATTTTCAATGCTCAGCATCAAGCTCTGTCATCATCTCTGTAATAAGATATCGGTATTCTCACGTCGCCTCACTCATCTGTCACATTTATCTCATCATGTCCTACACAAAACCTGCCATGTTCCCAGCTATCCGCATGCGCCGCATGCGTAAAGATGTTTTCTCCCGCGCGCTGATGCGTGAAAATATTGTCACTGCCGCAGATCTGATATATCCGGTCTTTGTAATTGACGGTGTTGGCCAACGTGAAAAAGTTGCCTCTATGCCCGGAGTAGAGCGGGTGTCGGTCGATGTATTGCTGGGCGTGGCGGAAGATTGCGTGGCACTCGGTATTCCTGTCATGGCGCTATTTCCGGCGATCAATCCTGGATTAAAAACACCTGATGGCATTGAAGCCACCAATCCGCATGGTTTGATTCCACGCGCTATCCGTGAGCTGAAAGAACGCTTCCCCGAGCTCGGCATTCTGACTGATATCGCGCTTGATCCTTACACCAGCCACGGGCAAGATGGTTTGCTCAACGCAGACGGCTATGTTCTCAATGATGAGACCACCGAAATGCTGGTACGTCAGGCTTTGACACACGCTCAGGCGGGAGCAGACATTGTTGCGCCTAGCGATATGATGGACGGGCGTATCGGCGCCATTCGCCATGCACTCGAAAGCAATCATTTTATTCACACACGCATCATGGCTTATTCGGCCAAATATGCCTCCGCCTTTTACGGCCCCTTCCGTGATGCGGTTGGTTCTGCGACGAATCTGGGCAAGAGCGACAAAGCCAGTTATCAGATGGACCCAGCCAACAGCGATGAAGCCTTGCGCGAAGTGGCGCTCGATCTGGCAGAAGGTGCCGATATGGTCATGGTGAAACCGGGCATGCCGTATCTGGATATTGTCCGCCGGGTCAAAGATGAATTCAAAGTTCCGACATTTGCCTATCAAGTCAGCGGCGAATACGCGATGATCAAGGCAGCGGCACAAAACGGCTGGCTGGATCACAATAAAACCATGATGGAATCCATGCTGGCATTCAAACGCGCTGGCGCGGATGGCATCCTGACCTACTTTGCACGCGATGTGGCACGGTTGCTGAAACACACCAACTGAGTCTGAGTGATCACTTCATGTTAGGTAGCAAGCAATGTACAGCAAGTACATTGCTTGTCTGAGGAACTTATTTATTGACTCATTGACTCATTGTTTCATGAACTGATGCATTGACGATAAAAACCGCTGCCTTGGATCAAATGGAGTCGTCTTGATTCACCTGAAGTGCCTTGATGAATATGGCAATCGTTCAGTTTAGAGAGCCCCGATATAAGCATCCTGTAACACATCAAGGCGTCAGTCGTATTCAAAAGTATTCAAAAGCATCTTGCAGTCTATGGCAACATCTGAATATCACCGGGCGTCAGCTGGAGAGTTTCAGCAATAGCCATATGCGCCTCCCACTATCCACAATCGATTCAAGTACACGGCAAGCCTGATAGCATGGATATTTTCTACATCACCGACACGCAGGTCACCCTTAATCAACAGCCAGCACCAGATATTGCGACAGCCGCCGGTTTTCTCTGGCTCGATGCCACTCACGATGAAGTCAGTGCGGCGCCAGAAGTCTGGCGTGATCAGATTGAAGCACTCAGTGGAACGCAAGTATATGATCTGCATTTAAAAGACATTACCAATTTATCGCATCCTTCGTATTTCGACGCGACACAGGATTACGAAATGGTGGTGTTTCGTAAGCTCACGCTGAGCGACGCTGTCCCTGCCCCCAAATCTGAACCTAAACGTAAAATCCCGGCTGCATTGAACAAACTGACGACTTCTCCTATTTCGTTTTTGCTGATGCAAAACGTGTTGGTGACCGTGCGCCCCCAGCACAGCCGCACCGTCGATCTGGCAAGGCATCGGCTGCTGGATTACAAACAGAAACCCGACAGCAACACACACGGCGCACGTTTGCCGACATCGCCCGAAGAGCTGATGCTGCGTTTGCTGAACGCGATGGTTGATCAATATCTGGAATTACGCCATCCGTTGACGCAACAACTAGACCGCTGGCAACACGCGCTGCTCGATCCTCGCCGCCCGTTCAACAACTGGATGGCACTACTGGATTCGCGTCTGGAGCTACGTAAGCTCGATAATCTGTGCGAGGAACAGCGGGATGCGATTCAGGAGCTGCGGGATCATATCGTCGATAATCATGACGGCAACAGCCGGGCAAAAGATTTGCTGCTGGTGCGCACCAATGATGTGATGGAACATATCAGCCGCGTCTTGAATCACGCCCGTCGTCTGGAAGCATCACTGGAATCCGCGGTACAAATCCACTTTGCAGCCATGGCACACCGTACGAGCGAAATTATGCGCACACTGACCGTCATCACCGCACTATTTATGCCGCTGACGCTGATTACCGGTATTTTTGGCATGAACTTTGAAGTCATGCCATTACTCAAAAATAGCGCCGGCTTCTGGATAACCATGGCAGGCATGGGCATTCTGGTCGTGTTGCTATTGCTGTATTTCCGCAGCAAGCAATACCTCGAAGAACGTTCGCGCTCGCGCTTCGATTCATAAGATACTCTGGTGGAGTATATGCAATTTTAAACTGATTGCCACCATAAAATAACGCACTATAAAAAATACTCCCTCTTTTCATCCATTTAATCAGATCGCACTTCATGCAAGATTACAGCTTCCTCTGGCACGATTACGAAACCTTCGGGGCGCAAGCCAGACGCGACAGACCCGCGCAATTTGCCGCCATCCGCACCGACGCTGAACTCAATGAAATAGGGGAAGCAATGATGCTGTATTGTCAGCCTGCTCCTGATTTTTTACCCGATCCGCAATCCTGCCTGATTACCGGCATCACGCCACAAACCTGTCTGCAACGCGGCATTCCGGAATATCAGTTTGCAGCGCAGATAGAAGCGGCATTTTCGCAAAGCGGAACCATCGGCGTTGGATACAACACCATTCGTTTTGATGATGAAATCACGCGCTTTCTGTTCTGGCGCAACCTGATCGATCCCTATGCCAGAGAATGGCAAAATAACTGTGGTCGCTGGGATATTCTGGATGTCGTCCGTACTGCCTATGCTTTACGCCCGGAGGGCATACAATGGCCACGCAATGACGATGGCAAAGTCAGCTTTAAACTGGAACATCTGAGTGCCGCCAATCATCTCGCTCATGATGCCGCACATGATGCACTGTCCGACGTGCGCGCCACCATTGCGCTGGCGCGACTGATACGCCAACAACAACCCCGATTATTTGAATTCTGCCTGGGCTTACGCAAAAAAGACCGCGTGATGGATGAAATTGGTCATGCGCTGGACAAACCGTTTTTACACATTTCCGGCATGATTCCGGTCGAATATGGTTGCCTCAGCGTCATGTGGCCTCTGGCGGTACATCCTCAGAATAAAAACGAGATCATTGCCTGGGATTTACGTGACAATCCCGCCGAACTCTGGGAACTCGATGCTGCCACCATACAGCAACGCATGTTCAGCAAAATTGCGGATTTACCGGAAGGCATCCGTCGCCTTCCGATCAAAACCATCCATATCAACAAATCACCTATGGTGATCAGCAATCTGAAAACTCTGACTCCTGCGCTGGCCGCACAATGGCAAATTGACATGGAGCAGATACAGGCACATGCCGCCATTGCTGCAACGGCACCCGATATGTCAGCTACCTGGCGGCAAGTCTTTGATCGTGGGGCGCCAGCAGTACTGGACGTGGATGAGGATTTATATGGTGGGTTTATCGGCGCTGGCGACAAGCGCTTGTTGAACGACTTACGGCAAATGACGCCAGCGCAATTAGCTCAGGCGTCGCCCGTATTTCAGGATGCACGTTTGCCAGAACTGGTGTTCCGCTACCGCGCCCGCAACTTCCCAGAGACGCTCAGTGAACAAGAGCAGAACAGATGGGAACATCATCGCGCAGCCCGATTGCACGAAGGTCAAGCCAACGCTCTGACGGTAGAACAGTTTTTTGAACGGATTGACCAATTCTCTGAATCTGCTGATGAGCAACAGGAAGAGATTCTGGGCGCGCTCTACGATTACGCAGAACATATCACGCCCAGCAGGTAACATAAAAAACGCCCGTACTGCATTGACGGGCGTTTTTACTGAATGCTGGAAATTGACTAAGCTGATGGTGGCAATGAGCAAATAAACAACCATGCCGACGAATCAATATGCCGTTTGGCTGTTCAGCCAATGAGAGGGTAATACGCTCAGATCCTATGGCGCAGTGACACGCGTCAGAGACTCCAAAAATGTATCCGCATTCTGATAGCCAACAACCCGATTGCTCAGTTCTTGTGACTGCTTGTCAAAGAAAATAATGCCGGGCGGCCCAAATAAATGAAAGCGTTTCAATAAGGCCTTGTCGTCAGCGTTGTTTGCTGTGACGTCCACCTGCAGCAACAGCATGGTATTCATTTTCTCCTGCACTCTGGCATCTGTAAATGTCAGCTTCTCCATTTCTTTGCAAGAGACACACCAGTCCGCATAAAAGTCGAGCATGGCTGTTTTCCCCTTATTCTGCGCCAGTGCTGACTCCAGCTCTGCCACAGTACGCACACGGGTGAACTGGACTGCATGACTCTGCTTGCCGTACAAATGTGCCAGCGGTGCATACACATCACGGCCGCCTGTGCTGACGCCAACTAATTGCGCCAGACCCAACAGGGCAAACAAAATAGCCAGCGCCTTTCCTGGCATTCCGGAGCGATGAAAAAATAACTGATAGGCAGCATACCCGATCAATAACAATGCCCATCCTGCCATTTGTAAGGCAACAGGAATCACCGGAGAAATCATCCATAAAGCCATCGCCAGCATCAATACACCAAAGAACCGTTTGATGTTCTCCATCCAGATACCCGCACGAGGCAATAAGCTACCTGCTGACACGCCCAACAACAGCAAAGGCACTCCCATTCCTATCGCGATAGCAAACATCGCAGCACCGCCAACAAATACATCCCGCGTCTGACTAATGTACACCAGCGCCCCGAGCAAAGGTCCGGTGACACAAGGACCGACGATGAGCGCAGAAATCGCTCCCATCAAAAAAACACCAAACAACTTTCCCATCCGGCTGTCGCGCTGACCTTCAGACACCTGCGTCAAACGCGTCTGCAATGCTGCCGGCATCTGCAACTGATACACATTAAACATCGATAGTGCCAATGCCACCATTAACAAAGAAAATGCACCGAGTACCCAAGGATTTTGTAATGTTGCCGCCAAGCCTTCGCCCGCCAGACCAGCCGCAATTCCCATCCCGGTATACACCAAAGACATTCCAAGAACATACGCTATTGACAATAAAAACCCACGTAAACGGCTGACGCCAGCACCTTCACCGACAATAATAAATGACAGAATCGGCACCATAGGCAAGACGCACGGAGTCAGTGACAAGCCGAGGCCAAGAATAAAAAACAAGGGAAAAATCACCACTAACTTGCCACTTTTCAATGCCGCACTGATACTGTTGTCCGACGTGGTTTGCGATGCATCACCTGCCTGCGAAATCTCGCCATTGACAATAGCTGGCTTACCTCCGGTGACGGTTGCATCAGAAGACATTGACAGCTTAAAACTGCTTTCCATAGGCGGATAACACAATCCCTGGTCAGCACACCCTTGACGCCCCACCTTCAGTGTGAAATCTCCAGCTGCCTGAACAGGAATCGTCACGACTAAAGAATGGCGATAGGTTTCGACTTCCTTTTGAAAAGTTTCATCAAATTTCACTTTACCCTTAGGCAAAACTGGCTCACCCAACTTGGCATCATCCGACGTGAACTTCAGACGTTCACGGTATAAATAATAGCCATCAGCGATGGTCAGCGTCACCTCAACCGTGCCTGGTGCAGAGATTTTTGCAGCAGCCGTGAATGCGATTTCCGGATCGAGAAAATCGTCAGCCTTGACCATACTGTGGCCGAAAAAAATAGCCAGCAACACCATCATCTGCAGCATCACACGCGGCAAATACTGGGATCTGTTTGAAATGAGATAACGAAGCATCATCTTTAATATCCTGTTGTTTCTTGTTGAACCCACTTGGCATAGGCCTCGGATGCATGCACTACCGGAACAGCAATAATTTCTGGCACATCATAAGGATGATGTTCAGTAATCAATGCCTGTAACGCAGAATAAGCCGCAACACAGGTTTTGATCTGCAATGGAATTTCTGATTGATCTTCCTGCTGACCATTCCATGTGTACAGAGACCGTATCTCAGGCAAGACGTTCACACACGCAGCCAACTTTGCATGCAATATTTTTTCTGCGATTGCCACAGCAGATGCCTGATCGGGGCAATGAGTCATGACAAGCAACAGTGAATTCATCTTTTTATCCATAGTGGCGCATTCTAACAAGGCTACCTGTTTCATGCTCGAAAAGCGTGTCGAGGGCGTTAATACGCGCCAAAAATGGACAACATAGGCATAAAAAAAGCCGCTCAGTCAAACTGAACGGCTTTTTGTCAGAACCCTGGAGTCCTGTCAGTATTTATTCTGCTTCTGGAGCATCAGCGATGTCAGTGACTTCTGGACGATCCAGCAGTTCAACATACGCCATAGGAGCATTATCACCAACGCGGAAACCCATTTTCAGGATACGCAGGTAGCCGCCGTTACGATTTGCGTAACGTGGGCCCAATTCAGCGAACAACTTAACAACCATTTCGCGATCACGCAAACGGGAGAAAGCCAAACGCTTGTTCGCCAATGTATCCGTTTTACCCAAAGTCAGAATCGGCTCGATAACGCGGCGCAGTTCTTTCGCTTTTGGCAAAGTTGTTTTGATTGCTTCGTGACGCAACAGGGAAACTGTCATGTTGCGCAACATTGCTAAACGGTGGGAAGATGTACGATTCAGCTTACGTAAGCCGTGACGATGACGCATGGTAATTCCTTTCAAGTTTTAAAAAAGCCAGCTCTTCTATCGCTAAAGTTGCTCATTATTGAGACTCATCAGCGCGGGCCGGTCGGTACTACGATTAAATTCGGGCAGCAATGCTGCCCGAGGATACAAATTATTTTTCCAAGCCAGCTGGTGGCCAGTTTTCCAACTTCATGCCCAAAGACAAGCCACGGGATGCCAGAACTTCTTTGATTTCGTTCAAAGACTTGCGGCCCAGATTTGGCGTCTTCAACAGTTCGTTTTCGCTACGCTGGATCAGATCGCCAATGTAGTAAATGTTTTCTGCTTTCAGGCAGTTTGCTGAACGGACTGTCAATTCCAGATCATCAACTGGACGCAACAGGACAGGATCAACTGCAGGTGCGCGGGATGGCGCTTCAGCAGCGGCTTCAGTACCTTCCAGAGCGGCGAAGACATTCAATTGATCAACCAGCACGCGAGCGGATTGACGAATCGCTTCTTCAGGAGAGATCACGCCATTGGTCTCAATATTAATAACCAGTTTATCCAGATCAGTACGTTGTTCAACGCGGGCAGATTCCACAGCGTAAGAAACACGACGTACTGGAGAAAAAGACGCATCCAGTATCATACGACCAATAGTTTTATTCGCATCTTCAGACAAGCGACGAACGTTACCTGGCACATAGCCACGGCCTTTCTCTACTTTGATCTGCATGTCGAGCTTACCGCCGGCTGTCAGATTAGCGATAACGTGATCTGGGTTAATCAGTTCTACGTCATGCGGCAAATCGATGTCAGAAGCCAGTACAGCGCCTTCGCCATCTTTTTTCAATGTCAAAGTGACTTCTTCACGATTATGCAACTTGAAAACAACGCCTTTCAAGTTCAACAGAATATCAACAACGTCTTCCTGAACACCATCAAGAGAAGAATACTCGTGAACCACACCAGCGATAGTCACTTCAGTTGGTGCGTAACCAGTCATTGTCGACAACAGAACACGACGCAAAGCATTACCCAGCGTATGTCCATAACCGCGTTCAAACGGTTCCATCGTTACTTTAGCGTGACCAGCACCCAACATTTCCACATCAATAATACGTGGCTTTAACAGATTGTTTTGCATGAATGTCCTTTTCAATACCCTCGGCTCGTTACACCGATAAGGCTGACGGCATTAAAGAAAAAGCCTGCCTGTCGTAAAACAGGCAGGCCGTGAAACTTAATATTAACGAGAATACAATTCAACGATCAGAGATTCGTTGACATCGTGAGCGATGTCACTACGATCTGGCATGGACTTGAAAGTACCTTCCAGTTTTTTCGCATCAACAGCTACCCAAGAAGGCATACCGGATTGCTCTGCCAATGACAGCGCTTCAGCGATACGAACTTGTTTTTTAGCTTTTTCACGAACAGCGATCACATCACCAGATTTAACCTGGTAGGAAGCGATATTCACAACGATACCGTTAACTGTGAATGCTTTATGGCTCACCAACTGACGTGCTTCTGCGCGTGTGGAACCGAAGCCCATACGGTATGCAACGTTGTCCAGACGGGATTCCAGCAATTTCAACAGTGTTTCGCCTGTATTGCCTTTTTGACGGTCAGCTTCAGCGAAGTAGCGGCGGAACTGACGTTCCAAAACGCCGTACATACGTTTAACTTTTTGCTTTTCACGCAATTGATTACCGAAATCAGAGGTACGAGCACCAGAAGTGCGACCATGTTGACCTGGTTTTGCGTCCAGTTTGCATTTGGAGTCCAGAGAGCGACGTGCGCTTTTCAGGAACAGATCCGTGCCTTCACGGCGGGAAAGTTTTGCTTTTGGTCCGATATAACGTGCCACGATATTTTCCTTGTAAATGACGCAATGATGTATTTATTGCGCTAGTCTGACCTACCTGCGATCAAACGGTGGTCTTAACAACAAAGGTAAACCCTTTGTAATTTCTAAAATTTCCACAACACAAAACCCGCCAACGAAATGGCGGGTCTGCATTCTAACGAAAAATTCGAAAGAATGCTAGCAGATATTAGTCTGCTTAGCTAAGATGCTTAAACAAGCAGCTTAGTACCAGCTTAGATACGACGACGCTTTGGAGGGCGACAACCGTTATGCGGAACTGGAGTAACGTCTTGAATCAGGGAAATTTTGATACCCAGATTGTTCAAAGCGCGCACTGAAGATTCACGACCTGGGCCTGGGCCTTTGATGCGAACTTCCAGATTTTTGATACCGCATTCAACTGCAACTTTACCAGCTGCCTCTGCTGCAACCTGCGCTGCAAACGGAGTAGACTTACGAGAGCCTTTGAAGCCAGCACCACCGGCAGTTGCCCAAGACAACGCATTGCCTTGACGATCAGTGATCGTGATGATGGTGTTGTTGAAAGAAGCGTGAACGTGAGCGATACCTTCTGCAACGTTCTTTTTAACTTTCTTACGCGCACGTGCTGCTGCAGCGTTATTTTGAGCTTTTGCCATAATGTTTTCCTTGGATCCGGGCTAGCCTGGATTATTTCTTCAAAGATTGCGCTGCTTTACGTGGACCCTTGCGAGTACGCGCATTAGTGCGTGTACGCTGGCCACGGCAAGGCAAGCCTTTACGATGACGGAGACCACGGTAGCAACCCAAGTCCATCAAACGTTTGATGTTCATGGACAGTTCACGACGCAAGTCACCTTCGACGATAAATTTACCGATTTCGTCGCGAAGCTTTTCGAGTTCGTTGTCATCCAGATCCTTGACTTTTTTATTAGTCAAAACACCTGTTGCTTCACAGATTTTCTGTGAGCGTGGACGGCCAATACCATAGATAGCTGTTAAGCCGATTACGGTATGCTGATGATTTGGGATATTAACCCCTGCGATACGTGCCATTCGTTATTCCTCGTTCAATAACGTTAAATTAACCTTGGCGCTGTTTATGGCGTGGTTCTGTGCAAATAACACGAACAACACCTTTGCGCTTGATGATTTTGCAGTTGCGGCAGATCCGCTTAACTGATGCGAGAACTTTCATTTTTGCCCTCTTCCCTTCTTGTTCACTTTTAATTTACTTGGTACGGAACACTATTCGCGCCCGGCTCAAATCATAAGGCGTCAATTCCACTGTCACCTTATCACCTGGAAGAATGCGAATATAGTTCATTCGCATCTTCCCGGAAATATGGCCTAGTACAACATGCCCGTTTTCCAACTTAACTCGAAATGTTGCATTCGGAAGATTCTCAAGAATCTCGCCCTGCATCTGTATAACGTCGTCTTTTGCCATTCGATCTGCTGTTCCTTCAGGCAATTACCGCGAAGGAATCCCGCCCTTGAAATTTGCTTTACGAAGAAGCGATTCATACTGCTGAGACATCACATAGTTCTGAACTTGAGCCATAAAATCCATGGTCACGACCACAATAATCAGCAGAGACGTTCCACCGAAATAAAATGGTACTTTCCATTTGGCAATCAAAAATTCAGGCAACAAACATACTAGTGTGATGTAGACCGCGCCAGCCAAAGTTAATCGCATCAAAATTTTGTCGATATAGCGCGCAGTTTGATCACCTGGACGAATCCCTGGAACAAACGCACCGCTTTTCTTCAAATTATCTGCTGTTTCTTTACTATTAAATACAAGTGCAGTATAAAAAAAGCAGAAGAAAATAATCGCAGCAGCATACAGCAACGCATGAATCGGCTCACCTGGCGCCATTGACGCAGCCAGATCTTTCAAAAAAGTGATAAAACCACTTGTTGAAGACTCGGCACCTTTAGTAAACCAACTCGTAATCGTAGCCGGAAACAAAATAATAGAAGAAGCAAAGATAGGAGGTATTACGCCCGCCATATTCAACTTCAAAGGCAAATGACTACTTTGCCCACCGTAAATTTTGTTACCAACCTGACGCTTCGCATAATTCACTAGAATTTTACGCTGGCCGCGCTCGATGAACACAACCATAAACGTCACGCCAGCAGCAATGACACAAATCAGCAATACAGAAGCTGGGTGCATCGATCCGGTGCGAACCAACTCAAACAAACTACCCAATGCATTAGGCAAACCAGCAGCGATACCAGCAAAGATGATAATAGAAATTCCATTACCAAGACCACGCTCTGTAATCTGCTCACCTAACCACATTAAAAACATCGTTCCAGTAACCAAGGTAACGACTGTGGTAAAACGGAATGCCATGCCTGGATCAATTACTAATCCAGGCTGAGCCTCTAATCCGAATGCAATAAAATAAGCTTGCAAAGTCGCCAATAGCAATGTGCCGTAACGAGTGTACTGAGTTATTTTCCTGCGACCAGATTCGCCTTCTTTCTTCAGCGCTTCCAATTGCGGAGAGACAATTGACATCAACTGCATAATGATCGATGCCGAAATATACGGCATGATACCAAGTGCAAACACGGTAAACCGTGATAATGCACCACCAGAGAACATATTAAACATACCCAAAATACCGCCTTGGTTCTGCTTAAACAAGTCCGCTAATGCAGTTGGATCTATCCCAGGAACAGGTACATGCGCACCAATCCTGTAGACAACCAGTGCTGCGAGCAAAAACCAGAGTCGCCCCCAAGGGAATCCGCTTGCTGCACTTTTAGCTTGTTGTGGAGATGTTGCCAATTATTGCTCCGGTGTCTACACTGAATTAAGCGATCGTACCGCCAGCAGCTTCGATTGCAGCTTTAGCGCCTTTAGTGACGATCAAGCCGTTCAAAGTAACTTTTTTGGAGATAGCACCAGACAAGATCACACGAACTACACGTGCGAGCTCAGAAACGACACCAGCTTGTTTCAAAGCTAAAATATCAATTTCAGTCACTGGCAGGTTTTCCAGATCTGTCAAGCGTACTTCTGCTTTAAACGGTGTTGCCATCGACTTAAAGCCGCGTTTTGGCAAACGACGTTGCAGAGGCATCTGACCGCCTTCGAAACCGACTTTATGAAAGCCGCCGGAACGGGATTTTTGACCTTTATGGCCGCGACCCGCTGTCTTACCTAAACCTGAACCGATACCACGACCAACACGACGTTTGTAGTGTTTTGCGCCATCAGCAGGTTGGATGTTATTCAATTCCATAATTTGCTCCGAACATAAGTCTGACGACTTACGCTACAACCTTCACAAGATACGAGACTTTGTTGATCATGCCGCGTACTGCTGGCGTGTCTTGCAATTCAGAAACTGAATTAACACGACGCAAGCCCAGACCACGTACGGTAGCACGGTGATCCTGACGTGTGCCGATCAGACCTTTGACCAGTTGCACTTTAACTGTCTTAGTAGTCATCGCGCTCTCCTTAACCGAGGATTTCTTCAACGGTCTTGCCACGCTTTGCAGCGATTTCAGATGGAGTACTCATCTTAGCCAGACCATTCAAAGTCGCACGAACCATGTTGTAAGGATTAGTGGAACCGTTGGACTTAGCCACAACGTTTTCAATACCCATTACTTCAAAAATCGCGCGCATTGGACCACCAGCGATAACGCCAGTACCTTTTTTCGCCGGAGAAATCATGACGGAAGATGCGCCGTGCTTACCTGTAACGGTATGTTGCAAAGTACCGTCTTTCAGTGTCACTTTGATCATCTTACGACGTGCTTCTTCCATCGCTTTTTGTACGGCAACAGGAACTTCTTTCGACTTTCCTTTGCCCATACCGATACGGCCATCGCCGTCACCTACGACTGTCAGCGCAGCGAAACCCATGATACGACCACCCTTAACCACTTTGGTTACACGGTTGATCGCGATCATTTTTTCGCGCATGCCATCATCCGGCTTGTCGGCTGCTGTTTTTGCTTGCATTTTTGCCATGACAAATTTTCCTTAGAACTTCAGGCCAGCTTCGCGGGCAGCTTCTGCAAGCGCCTTGATGCGGCCATGGTAACGGAAACCGGAGCGGTCAAACGCAACTTCGGTAACCCCTGCTTTGATTGCCTTCTCTGCTACACGCTTGCCGATCAAAGTCGCGGCTGTGGTGTTGCCACCAGCACCCGATTTGCCAGCCAACTCTGCACGCACTTCTGCCTCGACGGTAGAAGCTGATGCCAACACTTTGGCGTCTGGGCCAATGATGTTTGCATAGATGTGCAGGTTGGTGCGATGCACGGCCAGGCGGTTCACTTTGAGTTCTGCGATCTTGGCACGGGTTTGACGTGCGCGGCGCAGACGTGATTGTTTCTTGTCCATCGTCAACCCCTATTACTTCTTCTTGGTTTCTTTAATCACAACCACTTCGTCCGCATAACGGACACCCTTGCCTTTGTACGGCTCTGGGCTGCGGTATGCACGGACTTCAGCTGCCACTTGACCTACTTTTTGCTTATTAACCCCTTTAATCAGGATTTCAGTAGGTGTTGGCGTAGTACAGGAAACACCTTCTGGCATTTGATGTACAACTGGATGTGAAAAACCTAAAGACAAATTCAATTTGTCACCTTGAGCTTGCGCTTTGTAACCAACGCCGACCAAAGTGAGTTTTCTCTCAAAGCCTTTTGTAACGCCGTTCACCATATTATTGACGAGTGCACGCAAAGTGCCTGTCATTGCATTAGCTTCACGACCATCATTGGCTGGAGAAAAACTCAAAGTGCCATTGTTGTTCGCAACTGCCACCAAGCCATTCAGACTTTGTGACAATACGCCCATAGGACCTTTTACTGTAATCTGCTCTGCTGAAATTGCAACTTCTGCACCGGCCGGCAAAGCGATTGGCATCTTACCTACTCGAGACATCTTTCACTCCTTAGGCGACGTAGCAAATAACTTCGCCACCGACACCGGTTGCGCGTGCTTTGCGGTCAGTCATGACGCCTTTTGGTGTGGACACGATGGCCACGCCCAAACCGTTCATCACACTTGGGATCTCGTCTTTACCTTTGTAAATACGGAGACCAGGGCGTGAAACACGCTCCAAGCGCTCAATAACAGGACGTCCTGCGTAATATTTCAAGCCGATTTTTAATTCGGACTTACCTGCAGTTTCTAAAACTGCGAAATCTTCAATGTAACCTTCGTCTTTAAGTACGTTTGCAATTGCAATCTTTACTTTAGAAGACGGCATCGCGACCACAGTTTTTTGAACAACTTGTGCGTTACGAATGCGGGTCAGCATATCGGCGATAGGATCGCTCATACTCATTGCTTATTCTCCTATTACCAGCTGGCTTTAGTCATACCCGGAATTTCACCACGCATGGCGACTTCACGGAGTTTAATACGGCCCAAACCGAATTTACGGAATGTGCCACGTGGGCGACCTGTCAAAGCGCAACGATTACGCTGGCGGGTCGGATTAGAATTACGTGGCAAAGCTTGCAACTTCAGGCGAGCAATATAACGCTCTTCTTCAGTCTTTGATTGGTCATCAACGATGGCCTTCAATTCAGCGCGTTTGCCAGCGAATTTCTTCACCAGATCTGCACGCTTTTGCTCACGATTAATCAGTGCCAATTTTGCCATGGCGACCTCAGTTTCTGAACGGAAATTTAAATGCGGCGAGGAGTGCTTTCGCTTCTTCGTCGGTCTTTGCGGTTGTCGTGATACTGATATTCATACCACGCAATGCGTCGATCTTGTCGTATTCGATTTCAGGGAAAATAATCTGTTCCTTGACGCCGATATTGTAGTTACCACGACCATCAAACGCACGACCAGAAACACCACGGAAGTCGCGTACACGTGGCAGAGCCACTGTAATGAAACGATCCAGGAATTCATACATCTGAGCGCCACGCAAAGTCACCATACAACCAATTGGATAGCCTTCACGGATTTTAAAACCTGCGATCGCTTTGCGAGCTTTAGTCACCACTGGCTTTTGACCAGCGATTTTAGTCAGATCACCAACTGCATGCTCAATAATCTTTTTATCTGCAACTGCTTCAGACAAACCCATATTCAGGGTGATTTTCAAGATGCGCGGCACTTCCATACTTGACTTATAAGCGTACTTTTCAGTCAGATCGCCAACGATTTTTTCTTTATATAATGCTTGTAGACGGGCCATGATGTTATGCCTTCACAACTTCGCCAGTCGACTTATAGACGCGGACTTTCTTACCATCCACGACCTTGAAGCCTACACGGTCTGCTTTGCCAGACGTCGCATTAAACAATGCAACATTCGACACATGAATCGGCATCAATTTATCCACGATGCCACCAACTGCGCCAGTCATTGGGTTAGGCTTAACTGCTTTTTTAGCAACATTAATACCTGCAACAACTACGTAATCGTTATCGATGCAATTTTGCACCTGACCACGCTTACCTTTGTCTTTACCCGTCAAGACGATGACTTCGTCGTTTTTACGAATTTTATTCATCACGACCCCTTACAGCACTTCTGGAGCCAGAGACACGATTTTCATAAAACGCTCAGTACGCAACTCACGCGTCACTGGGCCGAAAATACGAGTGCCGATAGGCTCAAGCTTTGCATTCAATAATACTGCAGCGTTACCGTCAAATTTGACCAACGAGCCATCCTGACGACGAACACCTTTAGCTGTTCTCACAACTACAGCGTTGTAAATTTCACCTTTTTTTACGCGACCGCGAGGAGCAGCAGACTTCACAGTGACTTTAATTACATCACCGATACCCGCATAACGACGCTTGGAACCGCCCAACACCTTAATACACAAAACTTCGCGTGCACCAGTATTGTCAGCCACTTCCAGCCGGCTTTCTGTTTGAATCATAATGTTCTCTTTCCCAACTTAATCCACACAACTTACACAATGCAAGTTTGTAGTCAGTCTTGGTCCTGCCAGCAAACTCCTACACAACCCACAATGCACGAGCCAACTGATTAGGTGGACGATTTTTTAACCACTTTCACAACGAGAGGGTGCTGCGAAAGACATTTAGGCTGTCATTCACATACTTTGCAAATGACAGCCCATCATTATTACACTAAAAAACTATTTGCGCAATAAATTTATACAACTTGTGCTACTTGAATCACACGTGTGACTGTCCAAGCTTTTGTCTTGGAAATCGGACGACCTTCTTGAATCTCAACTGTGTCGCCTTCTTTTGCTTGGTTCGCTTCATCATGCGCGTGATATTTTGCACTGCGAACGATGATCTTGCCATACAAAGGATGCTTGACGTGACGCTCAACAACCACTGTGACGGTTTTGTTCATCTTGTCAGAGACAACTTTGCCAATCAATGTGCGCTTCAATGCGACTTTAACTTGATCGTTCATTATTTGGCATCCTTCTGATTCATGACAGTTTTTACACGTGCGATGTCACGACGAACTTTTTTCAACTGAGAAGTATTAGTCAGTTGCTGCGTTGCAATTTGCATGCGCAGGCTGAATTGTGCCTTCAACAGATCATTTAGTTCTTTAGTCAAACCCGCTTGATCTTTACCTTGGAGTTCAGATACTTTCATTTACAACTCCCTTTTAAGTGCCGACTTGACGGACGACAAATGTTGTCATCAGCGGCAATTTAGCTGCAGCTAAGCGGAACGCTTCGCGTGCCAGCGCTTCATCGACACCATCCATTTCATACAACATCTTGCCTGGCTGAATCTCGGCAACATAGTACTCAGGATTACCTTTACCATTACCCATACGAACTTCTGCAGGTTTCTGGGAAATTGGCTTATCTGGGAAAATACGGATCCAGATACGGCCGCCACGCTTGATGTGACGTGTCATTGCACGACGCGCAGCTTCAATCTGACGCGCTGTGATACGACCACGGCCAACCGCTTTCAAGCCAAACTCACCGAAGGAAACTGCTGTACCACGAGTATGCGAGATACCCTTGTTACGGCCTTTCTGTTCCTTGCGATATTTTCTGCGTGCTGGTTGCAGCATGATTATTCTCCTGCTTTCTCAGCTGGCGCTGCATCAGCTTTTGCGCGTACACGCTTAGCTGGTGCTGCTGCGCCAGTTGTATTTTGTCCTTCAGGACGCTTAGCACGTGGACGGCTATTTGGCTTGCCATCGTCACGACGTGGGCCACGACGTTTTTTGTCGTCTTCCGGAGTCGATTCAATAACAGGCGCATCGCCATTTGCCAAACGATCACCTTTGTAGACCCACACTTTAACGCCAATAATACCGTAAGTTGTGGATGCTTCGCCGAAGCCATAGTCGATATCAGCGCGCAGTGTATGCAGAGGCACGCGGCCTTCGCGATACCATTCTTTACGTGCGATTTCGATACCGTTCAAACGACCACCGGACATGATCTTAATGCCTTGAGCACCCAAACGCATTGCATTTTGCATCGCACGTTTCATCGCGCGACGGAACATAATACGTTTTTCGAGCTGTTGAGCAATCGAATCAGCGATCAATTGCGCATCGATTTCTGGCTTGCGAATTTCTTCGATGTTGACGTGAACTGGCACGCCCATCATCTTCGACAAATCCGCTTTCAGAACTTCGATATCTTCGCCTTTTTTACCGATTACAACACCTGGACGGGAGCTATAAATAGTAATACGGGCGTTTTTCGCAGGACGCTCAATAACGATGCGGCCTACAGATGCGTTTTTCAGTTTTTTCTTCAGGTACTCGCGTACTTTCAGATCTTCACCGAGCATAGTGGCAAAGTTACCATTGCCAGCATACCAGCGAGAAGACCAGTTACGCGTTACTGCCAGACGAAAACCGGTTGGATGTATCTTCTGTCCCATCGTGACTCCTTAGTTACCAACAGTCACGTAGATGTGACAGGATTGTTTAGAGATACGATCACCACGACCTTTAGCGCGTGCTGTGAAACGCTTCAGAATCGCACCTTTTTCGACATAGATAGTCTTTACTTTCAGCTCATCGATATCTGCACCATCGTTATGTTCGGCGTTTGCAATTGCAGACTCCAACACCTTCTTAATGATTGCAGCACCTTTTTTAGGGCTGAAAGCCAGGATATTCAATGCCTGATCTACTTTTTTACCGCGGATCAGATCTGCCACCAGGCGACCTTTTTGCTCAGACAGACGCACACCGCGAAGAGTTGCTTTAGTTTCCATCATCGGTCCTTATTTCTTAGCCTTTTTATCGGCAGCGTGACCCTTGAACGTACGGGTCAGCGCAAATTCGCCGAGCTTATGACCAACCATGTTTTCGGAAACATAAACTGGCACGTGTTGCTTGCCGTTATGAACCGCAATGGTCAAACCGATGAAGTCCGGCATAATTGTCGAACGACGGGACCAAGTTTTGATTGGCTTTTTGTCTTTAGTTGCTTGCGCAGCTTCGACTTTCTTCACCAGATGGGCGTCGCAGAACGGCCCTTTTTTCAATGAACGTGTCATGTGTTATCCCTTATTTCTTACCACGGCGTGAGACGATCATCGAAGTAGTACGCTTGTTGCGACGTGTCTTCTTACCCTTGGTCTGTTGACCCCATGGAGATACTGGATGACGACCAGCTGCTGTTCTACCTTCACCACCACCGTGCGGGTGATCGATCGGGTTCATGACCACACCGCGAACGGTAGGACGAACACCACGCCAACGCATAGCACCAGCTTTACCAATCTTACGCAGATTGTGTTCACCGTTACCAACTTCACCAACAGTTGCACGGCATTCGATATGAATGCGGCGAACTTCGCCGGAGCGCAGACGAACCTGAGCGTAAGTACCTTCACGTGCCATCAATACAACGCCAGCACCAGCTGTACGTGCAATCTGTGCACCCTTACCTGGCAACATTTCTACGCAGTGCATAGTTGTACCGACAGGGATATTACGGATAGGCAAACAGTTACCTGCTTTGATCGGAGCCTGAGAGCCATTCATCAATTGATCGCCAGCTGCAACGCCTTTAGGAGCAATGATGTATGCACGTTCACCGTCGGCATAGCACAACAAAGCAATGTGCGCTGTACGGTTAGGATCGTATTCAATACGTTCTACTTTTGCAGGGATACCATCTTTGTTGCGCTTGAAGTCAACAATACGGTAATGCTGTTTATGACCACCACCGATATGACGGGTAGTGATATGACCGTTATTATTACGGCCAGCAGTTTTTGATTTTTTTTCCAACAAAGCAGCGAACGGACGACCTTTAAACAGGCCTTCTGTCACTACCTTCACCATACCACGACGACCTGGTGAGGTTGGCTTCATCTTAACGAGTGCCATGCTTATGCCCCCTCAGTGAAGTTAATTTCCTGACCTGGCTTCAAGCATACAAAAGCACGTCTTGTATGATTGCGGCGGCCATTAAATTTACCGGTACGTTTTTGTTTACCTTGGCGATTTGCTACTTGTACAGATTCAACTTGTACTTTAAACAGCAATTCGACGGCAGCTTTGATTTCTGGCTTGGTTGCATCTGGCATCACCAGGAAAACCACTTGCTCATTCTTTTCAGCAACCATTGTTGCTTTTTCAGAAATCACAGGAGCCAGCAACACCTTCATCAGGCGTTCTTCGCTAATTTTGACTTGTGCGCTCATGCCAGCATCTCCTCAATCTTTGCCAGTGCTGGCTTAGTGATCAACACTTTCTTGTAGAACACCAAAGAAACTGGATCGGCATAACGTGGCTCAACAACCAATACGTTTGCCAGGTTACGCGCTGCCAACATCAGATTTTCGTTGAATTCATCAGTGATGATCAAAACGGAATCCAGGCAACCCAATGCTTTGAGTTTTTCAGACAAGAGTTTTGTCTTAGGCGCATCAACAGCAACATTTTCAACCACTTGCAAACGATCTTCACGAGCCAATTGAGACAGAATCGAGCAGATACCTGCGCGATACATCTTCTTATTAACTTTATGAGAGAAGTTTTCATCTGGCGTGTTCGGGAATATACGACCACCTCCGCGCCACAGTGGAGAAGAAGACATACCAGCACGTGCACGGCCAGTGCCTTTTTGGCGCCATGGCTTTTTGGTTGTGTGGTGAACTTCTTCACGATCTTTTTGCTTACGATTACCACTACGTGCATTCGCCTGGAATGCAACGACAACTTGATGAATCAAAGCTTCGTTGTAATCACGAGCAAAGATAGTGTCAGGTGCTGCAACATTTGCTGCTGCTTGACCTTGTTCGTTTAGGAGCTTCAGTTCCATGGATTAGGCTCCCTTCTTAGCTTTAACTTTAACAGCAGGAGATACAATCACCTGACCATTTTTCGCGCCAGGCACGGCACCCTTCACCAGCAACAACTGACGATCAGCATCAATACGAGCGATTTCCAGATTTTGCACAGTACGCGTAGCATCACCCAGATGACCAGTCATGCGCTTACCAGGGAAAACGCGACCTGGATCCTGCGCCATACCGATAGAACCTGGAACATTATGCGAACGGGAGTTACCGTGAGTAGCGCGACCAGAAGCGAAGTGATGACGCTTGATGGTACCGGCATAGCCCTTACCAATTGTCACACCCTGCACATCCACTTTTTGACCAGCTTCGAACAAACCGACAGGCACAACATCGCCAGCCTTCAGCTCAGCAGCTTTAGCAGCATCAACACGGAATTCTTTTAATACAGTACCAGCTTCAACACCTGCTTTTGCGAGGTGACCGGCAGCCGCTTTAGTTACACGGGATGCACGGCGCTGACCGAAAGTAACCTGAACAGCAGAGTAACCATCTGTTTCAGGAGTTTTGACTTGCGTCACGCGGTTGTTGGACACATCCAATACTGTAACTGGAATTGAATCCCCGTCATCAGTAAAGATACGCATCATGCCAACCTTGCGACCAACTAGGCCCAAGCTCATTATTTTCTCCATTCTCACCTACGATTGGGTGAGGCTGATGTTTAAAAAACTTAAACGAACAGGCCAGCCGAAGCTGACCTACATTTAAGCCTTCCATTATAGCCCGCGATTTTTTTATTCACAAGCAAAAATATTTGAAAAATCGAAAATTTGTGGTATGTCAGATTTTCGCAGTTTTCAGATTTTTTAATGAAAGGCCATTAGGAATTACTGCAATTTGATTTCTACATCAACACCAGCAGGCAGATCGAGCTTCATCAATGCGTCAACAGTTTTATCTGTTGGATCAACGATGTCCATCAAACGCTGATGCGTACGGATTTCAAACTGATCACGGGAAGTTTTGTTCACGTGCGGGGAACGCAGAACGTCGAAACGCTGGATACGTGTTGGCAGTGGAACCGGGCCCTTAACAACTGCGCCAGTGCGCTTTGCTGTCTCAACGATTTCGAGTGCAGATTGATCGATCAGCTTGTAGTCAAATGCTTTCAAGCGGATACGGATTTTTTGATTTTGTGTAGACATAACCATTCCTATAAAGAGCGAGCCAACATCTCAATGAGTGTGGCAAATTTACAAAGAGCGAATACTAAAAAAGTCGGCTGCCATGCTTAAAAACATGGCAGCCGACTAGTGTACTACAAAATGCGATTTAATCGATTAAAAATTACTCGATAATTTTAGCAACGACACCCGCACCAACAGTACGACCACCTTCACGAATCGCAAAACGGAGACCTTCTTCCATCGCGATCGGGTTGATCAGTTTTACTGTGATAGAGACGTTATCACC